>NZ_JBEXRR010000001.1:0-326797 GCF_040613175.1 Nocardioides sp. NPDC006303 | reverse complement strand
GCCTCGGCATGCGCACGATCCGGGGCCCGATCACGATGGTCAAGATCGCGGTCGCGCGGATCCTCGCCGGACCCGAGGTGCCCACTCGACCGGCGTTGCTGACGTCTCGGCGGAGCCCGCGTCAGCCGGTGACAGTGAGCACCGGGATGTCGGGATGCGCCCGGTAGCTCCCGTCGCCGGCGAGATCGGCGTCGGTGTAGCCGTCGCCGTTGCCTCCCACGTCGGAGATTCCGATCCACAGGTGGTAGGTCCCTGAGGGCGTGCCTTGCGAGACGACCACATCGCCCTCCCACCAGCCGTCGAACACGGTTCCGCTCGTCCGCTTCAAGGTGATGCGCGGGAAGGACGGGTCGGAGCTGAACCCTCCGGACAGGACCGTCGCGTCGACTCCCTTGACCCCCGAGTTCGGCCCGTACGCGTCCGTCACCCGGGCACGGACACGGATCTTCGCGTCGCCGGCGGCCGTGCTCACGCTCGTCCGCGAGACCGTCACCTGAGCGAGCTTCGGGGGCGTCGTGTCACGCCCCGGTCCCTTGACCTCGACGCGGGTGAGCGCGGCCGTGAGCTCGCGGACGTCACCAGCGGACCAGGTGCCCGCCGCGTAGGCCTGATATGCCTCGGGGCCCATCCAGGTCGCCCGGAACCCGATGCGGTCCTCGGCGTCTACCACGACGTTGTAGACGCCGCCCGGGGAGTTCTTCGGAACGGTCAGCTTGGTCGTCCAGATCCCGTCACGCATCGTGCCGGACGTCCTCGGGACCGCGTCCTGGCAGGCGACTCCGTCGTACATCGGATGCGGGTCGACGCTCGTCGCGATGCCCGGCTGCGAGAGACAGATGTCGACCCTGCCGATCCCCGCCTTCGGGTCGACACCGCGCACCGAGACCTGGACGGTCTTCGCGCCGGTGGTCACGTCGATGGTCTTCGGGGAGAGCGCGGTCACGCTCATCGTCGGGGGCTCGGTGTCGGGGTCACGGTTCGCGACCGTGAGCGACCCCATCTCGTAGCCGCTGCCCATCCTACCTGCGGCGTCCTCGGGCAGGACGCTCGCTCGCAGCGTGCCGGCCGGCGTGTAGCGCGGGACGGTGATGACGTACTCCCACCAACCGTCGCGGGGGCCGCCGGAGACCTTCGTCATGTTCTGCATGTACAGCGAGGGCCCGCTGTTCGGGCGCTCGGGGTCGACCACATGACCCTGTGCCCAGGTGACCCCGATGTCGTCGGTGAGGTGTGCCCGCACGCGCACCTTCACGTCGGCCAGGGTGGTGTCGATCGAGCTCGGGGAGAAGGTGACGCCGAGAACCTTCGGTGCCGACTTGTCGGTGCCGCACCCGCCGAGCAGATAGTCATAGGTGTCATAGCTGCAGCGGTTGACGCCTGTGCCGCCGGTCAGCTGGTCAGTCCCGGCGCCACCGCTGAGGGCGTCGTTGTCGCCCTCGCCTTCGAGCTGATCGTTGCCGTCGCCGCCGGCGAGCTGGTCGGCACCACTGCCACCTCTTATCTGATCGGCTCCCGAGTCGCCCCACAAACGATCTGCGTCGGCCTCGCCGAGGACCAGGTCGTTGTGGTTGCCGCCGTGCAGCTGGTCGTTGCCCGCCCCGCCGTACAGCCCGTCCGCGTTGTCTCCGCCGTACGCGCGGTCGTTGCCCTTGCCACCCAGGATGCGATCGCCACCTGTCCCGCCGTAGAGCACGTCCCAGCCGGTCCCACCGTTGATCGTGTCCGGATCGGCTTCGCCGTAGATCTGGTCGTGACCGTCATCGCCCTGGATCTGGTCGTTCCCGGAGCCACCGCGGATCGTGTCGTCCGAGGTTCCGCCGTAGAGGTAGTCGGACGAAGAGCCCCCGTAGATGACATCGGCGCCGGCCTCACCACGGATACTGTCTCGCCCGGTCCCGCCGATCAGCTTGTCGGTGCCGTAGCTTCCGTAGATCCGGTCGTTGCCGCCACCACCGTCGACCAGGTCGTTGCCGCTACGCGCATAGATGACATCGCCGCCACCACGGCCGCAGATGACGTCGCGATGCGATGTCCCCCGCAAGACGTCCGCGCCCGATGTGCCGACGATCGTGCAACGTACGCCGGTCGATGTTGTCGCCGCGCTCGCCGGACTCGCCACGAGTACGGTCGCCGAGGCGGCCATCGCGACGATCCCGGCAAGCAGCGTGCGCCCCGTCAGGAGCACCATTCCTGCCTCCAGAAGATCCTCAGGCCCGCGTCAGCGCGGGCCTGAGGATCGTGCCAGATCCGATACCCCTCGAGGTAGCGAATTGAGGATCTGTGGAGTGATTGTCGAACGGGTCAGAACAGCAGCGCCGTGCTCGGGTCTTCGACGATCCTGGCCACGTCGGCGAGGAAGCGGGAGCCGGCCTCGCCGTCGATGTGGCGGTGGTCGAAGCTGAGCGCCAGGGTGCAGACGTCGCGGGGTTCGATGCGCTCGTCGTCGCCGGTGCCGACCACCCACGGCTGACGCTTGATCGCCCCGACGGAGAGGATCGCGGACTCGCCCGGGTTGATGATCGGGGCGCCGCCGTCGATGCCGAACGGACCGATGTTGGTGATCGTGAACGTCCCGCCGGTCTGGTCGGCCGGCGGCGTCTTGCCGGTGCGAGCGGTGGCGGTGAGCTCGTTGATCGCGGTGCCGAGCTCGACCAGGGACATCCGGTCGGCGCCCTTCACGTTCGGCACCTGGAGGCCCCTGGGGGTGGCCGCGGCGATGCCGAGGTTGACGTACTCCTTGAAGACGATCTCCTGGGCGGCCTCGTCCCACCACGAGTTGACGATCGGCGTACGTCGCATCGCCAGCAGCGTCGCCTTGGCCACGATCAGCAGGGGGCTGACGCGGACCTCGGCGAAGTCTCGGTTTGCCTTGAGGGTGGCGACCAGCTCGGACGTACGTGTCACGTCGATCGTCGTCCAGATGGTCACGTGCGGCAGCGTGAACGCCGAGTCGACCATCGCCTGACCCATCTGCTTCCGCAGGCCCTTGATCGGCTCACGACGCTCACCACCGACCGGCGCTGCCGGCTCGGTCGACGAGCTCGGCCCAGACGTCAGGTTCTCCAGGTCGGCGGTGGTGATCACGCCGTCGTCCCGCTCCGGGGTGACGGTCGCCAGGTCCACACCCAGGTCGCGGGCGAGCTTTCGGGCGGTCGGCTTGGCGAGCACACCAGTGCCCGCGGCGGCAGCCGGTGCGGAGACGGTGCGGGTGCGGCGTACGACTGCGTCTTCCTTGGAGCCGTAGCCGACCAGCGTCAGCGGCTTCTCTGCCTCCTCGTGCTCAGGAACTGACGCTTCGGCTTCAGGAACTGACGTCTCGGGCTCAGAAACTGACGTCTCGGCGGGGGCGTCGCCGATGCGGATGATCGGGGTGCCGACCTGGACCTCGGTGCCGACCTCGACCAGGAGCTCCTGGACGACCCCGGCGTAGGGGCTCGGGAGCTCGACGACGGACTTGGCGGTCTCGATGTCGCAGACCGGGTCGTTGACCTTGATGACGTCGCCTACCGCGACGTGCCACTCGACGATCTCAGCCTCGGTGAGGCCCTCGCCGACGTCGGGCAACTTGAACTCGTTCACCATGCCAGGCTCCTGTCGACGGCATCGAGGACCCGGTCGAGGTCGGGGAGGAAGTACTCCTCCGCCCGAGCCGGCGGGTAGGGCGTGTCGAAGCCACCCACGCGCAGGACCGGTGCCTCCAGCGAGTGGAAGCAGGTCTCGGTGATCCGGGCGGCGAGCTCGGCGCCGAGGCCGAGGTTGACGTGGGCCTCGTGGACGACGACGGCACGGCCGGTACGCCGCACCGACTCGTAGACCGGCGCCATGTCCAGCGGCGAGAGCGTGCGCAGGTCGATCACCTCGACCGACTTGCCCTCCCCCGCGGCCGCCTCAGCGGCGGTCAGCGCGGTCTTCACGGTCGGCCCGTAGGCCAGCATCGTCAGGTCGGTGCCGGTGCGCGTCACCCGCGAGGCGAACAGCGGGCCAGGCGTGGCGTCGACGTCGACGTCGGCCTTGGTCGAGTGGTAGAGCCGCTTCGGCTCCAAGAAGATCACCGGGTCCGGATGGGAGATCGCCTGCTGGATCATCCAGTAGGCGTCGACCGGGTCCGAGCAGGCCACGACCTTGAGACCAGGGGTGTGCGCGAACTGGGCCTCCGGCGACTCGCTGTGGTGCTCCACCGCCCCGATGCCGCCACCGAACGGGATCCGGATGACCATCGGCATCGCGACCCGGCCGCCGGATCGGTAGTGGAACTTGGCCACCTGCGACACGATCTGGTCGTAGGCCGGGTAGACGAACCCGTCGAACTGGATCTCCACCACCGGCCGGTAGCCCCGTAGCGCGAGGCCGACCGCCGTGCCGACGATGCCCGACTCCGCCAGCGGCGTGTCGACGACCCGCGCCTCGCCGAAGTCCTTCTGCAGCCCGTCGGTGATCCGGAAGACACCACCGAGCCGGCCGATGTCCTCACCCATCAGAACGACCTTGTCGTCGTCCTCCATCGCGCGCCGCAACCCCGCGTTGAGCGCCTTCGCCAACGTCATCTTCGTCATCGGGAAGCCCCCTCGTGCTCGAAGGAGGCGAGGTACGCCGCGTAGCCGTCGCGCTGCTCACGCAGCTCGTCGGGCAGCTCGGTGTAGACGTTGTCGAAGAGGCGTACGGGATCGGGCTCGGGCAGAGCGTGGATCCCGGCACGCAGACGCTCGCCGAACTCCTCGGCCTCGGCCTCCACCTTGGCGAAGAAGGAGGTCGAGGCGCCACCGCCGCGGCGCAGATAGGCCTCGACCCGGGCGATCGGGTCCTTGAGCTTCCACGCCTGGACCTCGTCGGACAGCCGGTAGCGGGTCGGGTCGTCGGTGGTCGTGTGGGCGCCCATCCGGTAGGTGTAGGCCTCGATCATCGTCGGACCGCCACCCTCACGGGCCCGCTTGAGCGCCGACTTCATCACCTCGTACGTCGCCAGCACGTCGTTGCCGTCGACACGGATGCCGGGGAAGCCGAAGCCCTGGGCGCGCTTGTAGAGCGGCACCTTGACCATCTGCTCGACCGGCTCGGAGATGGCCCACTGGTTGTTCTGGCAGAAGAAGACGACCGGGGCGTTGTAGGAGGCGGCGAAGACCATCGCCTCGTTGACGTCGCCCTGCGAGGAGGCACCATCACCGAAGTGGGCCACGACGGCGGTGTCGCGGGTCGGGTCGCCGGTGCCGACGAGGCCGTCCATCTGGACACCCATCGCGTAGCCGGTCGCGTGCAGGGTCTGGGCGCCGATGACGATCGTGTAGAGCCCGAAGTTGTGCTCGGCGGGGTCCCAGCCGCCCTGGTCGGTGCCCCGGAAGAGTCCGAGCAGCTGCATCGGGTCGACGTCGCGGCACCAGGCCACGCCGTGCTCGCGGTAGGTCGGGAAGACGAAGTCCTGGGGCGCGAGCGCGCGGGCTGCGCCGATCTGTGCCGCCTCCTGGCCCAGCAGCTGTGCCCACAGGCCCAGCTCGCCGTGGCGCTGCAGCGCGGTGGCCTCGACGTCGAGGCGGCGGGTCAGCACCATGTCGCGGTAGAAGCCGCGTACGGCCTCGTCCTCAGGTCGGTCGGGCGAGAACTCGAAGTCCGGGTGCGAGACCCGTTCTCCCTCGGGGTTCAGCAGCTGCACCATGTCGGTGTGGCTGGGACTCGGATCCAGAAATTCAGTCATCACGCTTCCTTCACACGGGGTGGGGTTGCCACCGCTGGCTACGCCGATCACGGGCTTGTGATCCGTGGCACATCGGCTTAGCCAAACGGTACCCGCCCCCGGGGAGAGAAAAGGCCCGAGTGACATGAACATAGACAACTAAGCAAGCGCTTAGTAAGTTCTACGAGACGCGATGGTGCCCCGGCCCAGGAGATGAGGAACCGATGACTCGATTTGCCCGAGTGGAGTCGCTCAAGAGCGACCTTGGAGTGGCTGACCTGGTGGATCTCCCGACACCGCAGCTCGACGAGGGTGAGGTGTTGGCACGGATCGAACGCTTCGCCCTGACGACGAACAACATGACCTACGCCGTCTACGGCGACGCCCTGGGCTATTGGAATCTGTTCCCGGCCGAACAGTCCGGGTACGGCTGCATGCCGGCCTGGGGACACGCGGAGATCGTCGAGTCGAGGGCCTCCGACATCCCCGTGGGGACGCGGATCTTCGGCTACTTCCCCATCGCGACCCATCTGACGATGCGACCCACGTCGGTCACCTCGCGCAGCTTCGTCGACGGCGCCGACCACCGCACCGGGACTCCTCAGGTCTACAACCTCTACGAGTTCGAACCCCGGGACTCCGATCCCCGCCTGGACAGCCTCACCGCCATCTTCCGCGCCCTGTTCATCACCTCCTACACCGCCGCCGACTACCTCCGTGACCGCGACTTCTTCGGCGCCGAGCAGTTCGTGATCTCGAGCGCCTCGAGCAAGACGGCGTACGGCACCGCCTACTGCCTCGCCGACTCACCGGCCCAGAGGATCGCGCTCACCTCCGCCCGCAACATCGACTTCGTGAACGGCCTCGGCCACTACACCGCGGCTCATGAGTACGCCGATCTCGCAGCCATCGACAGCACCAGACGGACCGTCTACGTCGACCTGTCAGGCGACGGTGACCTGCGCCGCCGGGTGCACGAGCACTTCGGCGACCGGCTCGCCTTCGACTGCCTCATCGGGTCGACCCAAGCCGACGGTTTCCCCGAGGACGACGACAGCCTCGTGGGACCGGCTCCGGTCTTCTTCTTCGCAGCCCTCCAGCTCGACGCCTACAAGGCCGAAGGCCAGTCGCGCGCGTTCATGCAGCGCTATCGACGCGACGAGCGAGACTTCCTCGAGCGCGTGGGAGGTACGGAGCAGCCATCGATCAAGCTGCTCGAGCACACCGGCCTCGAGGACGCCCCGGCGGTGATAGCCGGCTTCCACGACGGATCGACGGACCCCGCCGTCGGCCACATCTTCCTCCCCAACGCGGGCTGATCGGAATTTCCGTGGTCGCGACCGTCGGGCGCCGCTAGAGTCGCGCCCCCTAGACCACCGGAGGCGCACCATGTCCGATCCGTACGGCTACAGCGATCCCGTCGAACGGCCCAAGACGCTGACGTACGCGGTCTACGGGATGTGGCTCGGCGGCCTGCTGAGCGTCGTCTCGACCGTCTTCCTCTTCACCATGGACACCGCCGAGATGAAGACGCTGATGATCACGGAGATGGAGAAGCAGCCGACGTACGACCCCTCGGTCTTCGACGCGCGGGAGATGGTCGACGTGGTCGTCCCGATCATCCAGATCGGCGGCGCCGTCTTCGGGCTGATCACCTTCGGGCTGTGGATCTGGATGGCGATCATGAACGGGAAGGGCCGCAACTGGGCGCGCGTCACCGGCACCGTCCTCGGCGCGCTCTCGTTGGCCGCCAGCCTGTCGAGCGTGGGCAATCTTGCCGGCAACGCCGCGCTCGGGGGCGCCACCATGCCGATGTCGACCGCCAACGTCGCGCTCGCCGTCATCGACCCGCTGCTGGTGGTCGCGATCCTGGTGCTGCTGTGGGTGCGGCCGTCGTCGGCCTACTTCAGCGCGGTCGGCGCCGCGAGGCAGCGGCAGCGCGCCGGCTACTACGCCGGCTGAAAGAAGAGTTTCTTTCAGCCGAGCGACTCGCGGCCGTGCGGCTCGTCCCAGCCGGAGAGGTCGGGACCGGCGGGGACGATCTGTGTCGGGTTCAGGTCGGTGTGGACGACGTAGTAGTGCTGCTTGATCTGGTCGAAGTCGAGCGTCTCGCCGATCCCGGGGGTCTGGTAGAGGTCGCGCGCGTAGGCCCACAGCGCGGGGAACTCGACCAGCTTCTGCCGGTTGCACTTGAAGTGGCCGTGGTAGACCGCGTCGAAGCGGGCCAGCGTCGTGAACAGCCGGATGTCGGACTCGGTGAGCTGGTCGCCGACCAGGTAGCGCTGTCCGGCGAGCCGCTCCTCGAGCCAGTCGAGGGCAGCGAAGAGACGTGAGTACGCAGCGTCGTACGCCTCCTGGGAGCCGGCGAAGCCACACCGGTAGACCCCGTTGTTGACCTCGGTGAAGACCCGCTGGTTGACCTCGTCCATCTCCTCGCGCAGCGCGCGCGGCCACAGGTCGGGCGCGTCGTCGGCGAAGAAGTCGGTCCACTCGTGGAAGAAGTCGTGGGTGATCCACGGGAAGTCGTTGGTGACGACCTTGCCGGAGGCCTCCTCGACGATCGCCGGCACCGTGATGCCGCGCGGGTAGTCGGGGTAGCGCTTGAAATACGCCTCCTGCAGCCGCTCGATCCCGAGCACCGGGTCGACTCCGCCGGGGTCGAGGTCGAAGGTCCACGACCGGGCATCGTGCGTCGGTCCGGCGAGGCCGAGGGAGATGACGTCCTGCAGCCCGAGCAGGTTGCGCACGATGATCGCCCGGTTGGCCCACGGGCACGCGGCGGCCGCGACCAGCCGGTAGCGGCCAGGCTCGACCGGCCACAACGGCACGTCGCTCGGCCCGAACTCGGGCGTCCGCGCGTCTCGCGTGATCCGGTCCGGGATGTAGTTCATGTCCCGGTTGAACTCGTCGCCGGGCTGTACGTAGGTCGCCTGCTCCTGCATGGACTCACTCTAACGTTGTGGTTGAATCCTGAAGCGAATCAGAGGTACGTCCAGGCGAGACCCGCAGCCTCCAGGATCACCCAGAACCGCAATGCACGAGAGACCAGCACCGTGAGCGTGAAGATCGGCAGGTTGAACCGCAAGGCGCCGAAGAGCACCGCCATCATCGCGAGCGGCGGAAAGCCGGAGAAGCCTGACCCGGCCAGGAGTGCTGTGGCCAGAACCGGGCGACCTGAGGTCCGGGCGTACCAGCGGTCATAGGAGCCCTGCCACTTGGGCGACTCGAGCTTCTTCTTGATCCAGGGGATCTTGGTGGAGCCACGACCGGCGTAGTACCAGACCACCTTGCCGCCGGTCTGGCCGAGCCCGGCGACGAGCCCGAGCAACGGTGGCCCCCAACCGGAGTTCTGGGCGACGACGGACAGGTACGCCTCGGCGTTCATCACCGGGATGAGCGCCGAACCGAGGCAGAAGAGCAGGGTGCCGATCAGAAGTTTCATCGAGGCACGGGCAAGCCGATCCTGAGGAGCCGTACCAGCGAGATGCACTTCATGACCAGCAGGGCCGTGGCGATCACCAGACCCACCCACATCCAGCCGGTGACCAGCAGCAGGATCGCGAAGAGCCCCGAGTTGACCGCCTTGCCCGGGTGGGACCAGTTCCACCGCCACAGCGTCCGGTCGATGACGTAGAAGTAGTTCGGGCTCTTGATGGGCCAGGCCAGGTAGGAGATCGAGAGGAAGCAGTCGATCACCATGAACTCCGCCAGGTAGACGAAGATCGCCGGCGACAGGTCTGGCTGCAGGAACGCCAGCCCGACGTAGAACGCCGCGGCGCAGAGACGGTCGGAGAAGATGTCGAGCACCCCGCCGATCCGCGTCTCCTCATCGCGCCATCGCGCGACCGCCCCGTCGAGGCTGTCCCCGGCCCAGTAGACGATCAGCGCGATGACCAGGAGCTTCAGGCTCCCCTGGTACGCGGCGCTCGCCGCCAGCGCCACCGACGCGATGGTGCGTACGAACGTGATCACGGTCGCCGACGTCCACAGCCGTTCCGACTCGGGTCGGGCGCGCTCCTTGGCGTCGAGGACGACGGCGGTTTCAATCATGGTGCGGAGCATAGAGTGCCGATGGGCGTAACCCCGGTGGAATATCGCCCCGCGGTTCAGCGAGGATCGCGCACCAAGGACGCGACGAAGTCGAGCTTGTCCAGGACCGCGGGCGGGATGACGAAGGGGTACAGGTCGTCGTGGCCCATGGAGCGGTTGATGACGTTCAACGCGGCCGAGAGGGGCACCCAGATGTCGGTGACGACCTGCCGGAACGGCATCTCCGCGGGCACCGGGTCGGTGAGCCCGTACGCCGCCGCGGACCCGAGCGTGTCGCGGATGTGCAGGTAGTGGGCCCAGGTCTCGGCGAAGTCCTCGAAGGGGTGCATGGTGGCGTAGGTCGAGATGTAGTTCTCGGTCCAGCCTGCGGGCGGTCCTTCGGAGTAGTGACGCTGGAGCGACTCCTCATAGGAGACCGACTCGTCGCCGAAGACCTCGGTACAGCGCTCCATCAGCTCGGGCCCACGGACCAGCTGCCATTCGTAGTAGTGGCCGACCTCGTGCCGGAAGTGGCCGAGCAGGGTGCGGTAGGGCTCGTCGAGCGTCGCCCGGACGTGCTCACGGTAGGCGTCGTCGGACTCGGCCAGGTCGATCGTGATCACGCCCCCGTCGTGACCGATGACCACGTCGGGGGTGGACGCGACACCATCGCTGGCCAGCAGGTCGAAGGTGAGCCCCTCGGCAGGGTCGTCGGCCTTGGTGCGGATCTCCAGACCGAGGTTGTCGAGCTCGACCACGAGGTGACGTTTCGCCTGTTCAGCAAGGGAGTACTGCTGCTGGACGAACTCGGGTGCGGCGTCGTTGGGCCGGGTCCGGGTCAGCTCGCAGGCGAAGCAGATGCCGCCTTCGATGCGGGCCAGCCAGGTGCATCCCGTCTCGAGCGTGTTGGCGCAGACCCACCAGATGTAGCCCTCGCTGTCGACGTACCTGCCCTCGGGCGAGACCGGAACGATCGCTCGCTCCTCGCGGGAGTAGGCGAGCCGGGAGCCGCACGAGACGCACGCCGAGTTCTCGAAGTAGAGACGGTTGCCGCACTCCCGACAGGTGAACGCTTCCATGTCACCAATCATCGGCCGTTAGGCCGTCCCCCAGCTCTCGACGCGCCACTCGCCGTCCTCCTGGACGAGGACGACGACCATCGCCTCGTCCGGGACAGGTCCGTCCTCGCCGGTGTAGGAGACCCTGATGGTGACCTGGGCGGCGTTGCCCTCCATCTCTGGCTCGCCGAAGACCATGGTCCGTCTCACCGCGCGCGGATTGGGGTCGGCGTAGGTCCGCTTCCCCTCGGCCGCGTCGATCATCGCGCGGGCGCCGCCACCGTCGAGGAGCTCGTCGCCCTCGTCGGAGGCCAGCTCGTAGAGGGTGGCGACCGAGGTGGTCTCCATGAACTCGCGGGTCACCTCGGCCGGCGTCGAGCCGCGCGCCAGCAGCCAGAGCGTGAGCGCGGTGAGAGCCGCGGCGACCACCAGCACTCCGGAGATGCGAACTCCGCGACGCCAGCGGCTGCCGCGGGTCACGATGCTCGCCCGCTGCGGAGGCTGTCCCACGAGCAACACCGTAACTTCACTCCTGCTGGTCGGGGGCCACATCGACAGAGACGGTCAAGGTCGAGGTGGTGGCTTCGGTGTAGATGACCCCCTTCACAGGAGGCACATCGGCATAGTCACGTCCCCAGGCGACGCTCACGTAGCGATCGTCGGCCCTGGTGTCGTTCGTCGGGTCGAGGGCGAGCCACTGGCCCGTCCCCGCGCCGCTGAGGTCTGCCCCGTAGTGGGGCACCCACACCTCCACCCAGGCATGGGAGGCATCGGCTCCGACGAGCCGCGGCTTCCCCGGCGGAGGGGTGGTGGCGAGGTAGCCGGAAACATAGCGGGCCGCGAGCCCGTGCGCTCGAAAACAGGCCAACATCAGGTGAGCGAAATCCTGGCAGACACCACCCTCCGCCTCGAAGATCTCCGGGATCGTCGAGGTGACGGTCGTGGCCGTGTCGTCGTAGTCGAACCCGGCATTGATCCGGTGCATCAGATCCTCCGCCGCCGCCACGATCCCGCGCCCCTGCGTCAGGGAGACGGCACCGAAGTCGTACGCCTCCTGGGTGTGCTCCACGAGCGGCGAGGCCACCGCCAGGTCGGTCGACCGCCAGGCGCCCGGGAGGCTCGGGTCCACCAGCGGCCGCGCCCGCTCCCACGGCTGGTCGAAGCTCGTCTCGTCATAGACCGGCGTGCTGACGTCGACCTCAGAGACCGCGGTGATCTCGAGCAGCTGGTGCGGCTCGAGGACCTGGAAGTACGTCACCGTGTTGCCGTAGAAGTCGACATCGCTCGACTGGTCGGCGGGCGCCGGCGTGACCTGAACCTCCGCCTTCTCGACATGCTGGTGAGGCAGTTCCCGCGGCGTGACGTTGGCGATCCCGAACGAGTTCGTCACGTCCTCGTCGTAGGAATAGGTCGTCGTGTGGCTGACCCGGTATCTCACCCGCCGGATGCTATCCCGAGCACCGCCACGTCGCCGGGGTCGATGAAGACTCGTCCCTCGAATTCGCCATCCCTGTCGATCCACCGCACGCGAAGCGCCCCGATCTGCGAGATCTCGACGATTCGACCCCGATGGCCACGAGTCGGCGGCCCAGATGCGCTGCCGAACACCGCCAGCCTCCAGACATTGTTGGACGGGTCCCAATCCTTGTCCCCGAGCACCGGCCCTAGCCACATGACCGGGGCACCGACGACGTACGGCGACGATTCCGAATCGTCCACGATGTCGTGGGTGATCCCCTGCCAGCCAGGACTTTCGCGGACAGCCAGGACGAGGTCGTCGAACTCCACATCTGAGACCACTCGAAGATTCTTCACCTCGTAGACCGCATCAGGGCTGTACCAACCGTCCTTGTCGAGCCACGACACCAAGGCCCAACCGTCAGGCAGGTCATCCACGACAACCCCTGGCAACACCAGCGGGCCACCTTCGACAGCAGGAAACGTACCCGTCCAAACGACCCGGCGACCCTGCGGCGGAGAAGGGAACGATCCCTGCTGCTGGCGATCAGAAGTACTAGCCACGTCGCCAACCTACGACGCCGAGCAAAGTCGCCACTTCCTCACCACACCCGTACCTTTCGGGTACGCGGTTACCAGGCCATTGTCCCCGACGATGACGACGACGGTCGCCGCGCCGCGAATACGGTGAACGTACTTGGTCTTGCCGTTGCCACCGTCCAATTCTGTTCCGCGATTGATCGTCTTCTTGATGCACGTCAGAGCGTCCGGCCAGTTGGGCACCTCGTGCTTCAACTCCACGTGCACGGCACCCCAAGTCGAACCGTTACCGCACCTGATGGCGATGGAATCGCCAGAAGTCTGGATGGTCCAGAGGCGGTCCCTTACATACCTAGGAGGCACGTTGGCGGACTCGTTGCCGACTGATCGTGCGCCGCACCCATAAACTGCGTCGGTCGCTTGAGCGCTGGCTGGCACGGGCTCGGCTGCCCAAATCGACGCCGTGACGACGAGCGCCGTCGCAACGCGCCCGATCAACCTCAGCATGACGCGACCCCGTCCCAGCGATCCGGACCAGTCTGGTTGAGGCGACGGTCGGTCCACGACGAACCGGCGGCGATCTTGTCTGGGTCCTCCATGCCCTCGGACGAAGCGATCGCCGGAGTTGCGGCGTTGGCCATCGGCGTTAGCGCCAGAGCCCCTGTGACAGCGACGCACGCCGCTGCATGTACCAAATTCACTTGAATCTCCCCGTTTGAAGTGAGTTTGCCCGAGAATGTCGCCGTTTTGTGCGGCACGCATCCTGACGAGGTCACCACGTTACGGAGACCGTGTAATCGTCGCTACTGCAATTTCTGGAGCATCATCGGGCTCTCATCCGCCCGCTCATGGTGACGGGCGTGCTCTTGCTCAAGTGAGCGATTGCGCCGGGAGGGCGTTGAGGGGCTGGGGGGCGGGGCCGGTGGCGAAGTGGACGTCGCTGATGGCGTCGGCGAGGCGGACGAGCTGGGCCTGGACCTGGTCGAGGAAGGACTCCAGGTTGGGGCGGCCGACGCCGCCGATGGCGACGAGGCCGGCGACCTCGGTGCGGTCGAGCATGTCGGTGATGTCGTCGAGGAGCCGCTCGGGACGGGACGAGCCGGTCGAGCCGGGGAGCTTGGTGAGGTGCAGCCGCAGCTCGTGCAGGCAGAAGGCGAGCGAGCGAGGGTTGTCGCGGTCCATGATCAGCAGGTCGAGCACTCCCCCGGTGCGTACGTAGCCCCGGTAGCGGCGGCGGTGGGTGACCGCGGACTCGGCGGAGGCGAGGACCGCGTTGAGCACGGCCCGGTCGACCTCGAGCCCCCTCCGCACCGTGGTCGTCGTCCGGAGCAGGTGGCAGACCTGCATCGACCGCTCCAGGAACCGTCCCAGCCGGATCGAGTGGTAGCCCTCGTCGCGGATCATGCTCGCCACGATCCCCTGCATCGCCAGGATGCCGTGCAGCATCTCGGCACCCGACTCGGCGATCTGCAGCGAGTGCGGGTTGACCCGGAGCTCGTCGGCGGCCCGGTCGGTCGAGGAGAAGATCCGCCACATGTCAGGGCTGAGCTGGTCGCGTACGCCGCTGAAGGCCTGTCGCATCCCGGCCAGCGACTGCGCGGCCGACCCCGGCCGGTCGGCGTCCAGCAGCATGGAGCGGAACTCGGCGTCGATATCGGCGTCCGCGTGGCCGTGCCCGCCCAGCCGGTCGAGCGCGCTCAGCATCACCTCGAGGCTGATGCCGCCGGACGTACGCGGCCTGGTCCGGAAGTCCTCCGCGAGCACGTGCGTGGCCAGGATGAGCCGGATGAGGTCCTCGGCACGCTCCGCGTAGCGGCCCGACCAGTACATGTCCTCGAGCGCACGCGGGACCAGCACCGTGACCGAGCGGGAATGGGTCATCGGGAGCACGTCGGCCAGACCCTGGTCGGCGTCCTGCGGCGACTCCTTGAGCACCCAGACGTCCTTGCTGCACGGCGGCAGCCCGGTCTCGTCGGCGCGGATCGAGGCCAGGCCACCGACCAGCGGGCGGTAGGCCGAGCCGTAGCGGAGCGAGAACGTACGCAGCGTCAGCGGCCGGCCGACCGCGCCGCGTCCCTCGGCCCAGGTCGGGGCGTGGGAGAGCGTGATCCTCTCCTGACCGACGTGGCGGTAGGGATCGGCCGCGATCCTGGCGGCCAGCTCATCGGGCGTCCCGTTGACGATGGTCCCTTCCAGCGTCCGCACGACCAGATCGTCCGCGGCCAGGCGCCTCTCGACCTCCTCGCGCTGGGCCGGGTCGCCACACCACCAGGTGCCGAGCGACGCCAGCCGCAACGGCTCGCCGAGCAGCGCCTCGCAGGCGGCGGGGAGATAGGGAACGAGCCCAGGGTTCTCGAGTACGCCGGCCCCGAACCCGTTGACCACGCGCACGTTGCCGCGGCGTACGGCCTCGATCAGGCCGGCCACGCCGAGCTGGCTGTCGCCGCGGAGCTCGAGGGGGTCGGACCAGGTCGCGTCGACACGACGCAGGATCACGTCGACCCGCTCCAGCCGGTCGCCGTGGCCACGCATGAGGACCTCGCCGTTGCGTACGGTCAGGTCGGCGCCCTGGACCAGCGGGAAACCCAGGGTCGAGGCGAGAAAGGCCTGGTCGTAGGCGGTCTCGGAATGGGTTCCCGGGGAGAGGACGACGACCCGGGGGTCGGCCTGGTCGCCGGGCGCCGACTCCAGCAGCGCGCTGCGGAGGGCCGCGAAGTAGGGCTCCATCCGGTGCAGCCCGGCGTCGCGGTGGAGCTCTGGCAGGACCCGGCTGATCACGCGGCGGTTCTCCATCGCGTAGCCGATCCCGCTCGGCGCCTGGGTGCGGTCGGCGAGCACCCGCCACTCACCGTCGGGGGTCCGGCCCAGGTCGGTGGCGGCGAGGACGAGCGGGCGCGGGTCGTGGTTGCTGGCGCGGGCGGCGACGCGATGGAAGCCGTGATGGCCGAAGACCACCGCCGCCGGGACGATCCCGTCCTGGAGGAGACGCTGCGGGCCGTAGAGGTCGACGAGGATCGCGTTGAGCAGCTCGGCGCGCTGGGCCAGGCCGACCTCGAGGATGCGCCACTGCGCCGGATCGATGACGAGCGGCACAGGGTCGAGCCGCCAGGGCTCGGGCTTGGCGCCAGGACGCAGGTAGGTGACCCCGTCGTCGGCGAGGAACCGCTCCACGTCGTGGCCGATCCGGCTCAGTGTCGCCGGCGTGATCGAGACGGCCGTCTCGGCCATCGGCTTCCAGGCGGGGCGCAGGGTGCCGTCGGGCCCGACGACCTCGTCGTAGGGCTGGTCGGTCGCGTCGAGGAGGCCGAGGGCGTCGGCGTACTCGCGAAGGACGGTCACCGCACCACCCGTCGGAGATCCAGGGTGTGCGGGTTGTCGGGAGTCGTGCCACGGGCCGCGCGCTCGCGCATCTCCGCGACGTCCAGCCGGCCGGAGGTGTGGCCGCGCGCCTCGAACCTGCTCGCGCGGCGCGCCTCGGCCTCGTTGGCGTTCACCGGCGGGTGGTCGTAGCTGCGGCCGCCCGGGTGCACGACATGGTAGGTCGCGCCGCCGAGGCTGGTCTCGGAGGCGATGTCGACGACGTCGAAGTGCACCGGCGCTTGGGCGTCGATGCTCGGGTGGAGGCTCGACCACGGGCTCCATGCCTTGAACCGGACGCCCGCGTAGTGGGTGTCCGGGACGGAGGTGGGGGTCAGCGGCACCGGAACACCCTGACACGTCACCAGCTGCCGGTCGAGGTCGATCCCCGTCGCCGAGATCTGGACCCGCTCGACCGACGAGTCGACGTAGCGCGCCGTCCCCGACCCGGTGGCCTCCTCGCCGAGGACGTTCCACGGCTCGATCGCCTGGCGCAGCTCGAGCTCGATGTCTCCCACCCGCGCGAGCCCGATCCGCGGAAAACGGAACTCGGCGTACGCAGCCAGCCACTGCGACTCGAACGGGATCCCGTGGCGGCGCAGGTCGGCCACGACCTCCTCGATGTCGCGCAGGCAGCCCTGCGGGAGCAGGAAGTCCTCGTGGAGGGCGCTTCCGTGGCGGACCAGGGGCGCCTCGTACGGCTCCTCCCAGAACCACGCGACCAGGCTCCTGACCAGGAGCGACTGGAGAAGTGCCATCTGCGGGTGCGGCGGCATCTCGAAGCCACGGAGCTCGAGGAGGCCGAGGCGTCCTCGGGAGGAGTCCGGGGAGTAGAGCTTGTCGATGCAGAACTCGGCGCGGTGGGTGTTGCCGGTCAGGTCGGTGAGCAGGTGACGCAGCGCGCGGTCGATCATCCACGGACGGGGTTCGGGGTGCTCACGGGTGATCCGGGCGACCTCCTGGAGAGCGATCTCCATCTCGTAGACCGCCTCCGGGCGGCCCTCGTCGAACCTCGGCGCCTGGCTGGTCGGGCCGATGAAACGGCCGGAGAAGAGGTAGGAGAGGGAGGGGTGGCGCTGCCAGTAGCGGATCAGGCTGGCCAGCAGGTCTGGGCGCCGGAGCAGGGGGCTGCGCTCGGGACTCCGCCCGCCGAGCGTGAGGTGGTTGCCGCCGCCGGTGCCGGTGTGGAGCCCGTCGAGATCGAACTTCTCGGTGGAGAGACGGGCCTGACGGGCCTGCTCGTAGAGCGTCGTGATCAGCTCCCGCTGCTCCGCCCAGGTGGCGGTCGGCTGGACGTTGACCTCGATCACGCCGGGGTCCGGGGTGACCGTCAGCCGCGCCAGACGGGCGTCCGGCGGCGGACCGTAGCCCTCGAGCACGACCTGCGTGCCGGCTTCCGTGACGGCCTGCTCGATCACCCTGAGGAATGCCACGTAGTCCTCCAACCGGTCGGTCGGCGGCAGGAAAACATGTACCAGCCCGTCGCGCTCCTCGATCGCGAGCGCGGTGGTCGGCGCCTCGTCGGGGTCGGTGACGGTGACCTGCGGGATCTCGGGGTCCAGCGGCTCGCCTGCGGTCAGGTACGACGGCTCGCCCGGGAACTCCGGGTCGTGCCAGGAGATCGAGTCCAGCGGCAGCCGCAGCCCGACCGCCGAGGTGCCCGGAGCGAGCACCAGCCGCCCGCGCCGGAACCGCCACTGCGGGCTCGTCCACTCCCCGTCGTTGGTGTTGATCGGGATCACCCAGCCGACCGGCTCGGTGACCTCCTTGTCGAGCTCGGTGACGTTCAGGTCGCCCCGGTCCGCGGCGTCGTCTGGCTTGGGGCCGTCGGGGCGGCGTACGTCCTGGGCGATCTTCGCCAGCGGGTCCTCGTACGCGGCGAACACCTGCTCCGCGGGGAGACCCAGGATCTCGGCGATTCTCCGCGCGACAGCGACTGTGTTGGTCTCGACACGCTCGCTGGCGCTCGCGGCTCGACCAGCGTTGCCGTCGGTGGCGGCCCAGGGGTCGGCGAAGAGGGTCTGGTCGCTCCACAGCGGCTGGCCGTCCGTACGCCACTGCAGGTCGATGTTCCAGCGCGGGAGCGGCTCGCCGGGGTACCACTTGCCCTGGCCGCGGTGGACGATGCCGCCCTTGCCGTAGACCTTGCGCAGGCGTTCGGCCAGGTCAGTGGCGAGCTCGCGCTTGTGCGGACCGTCTGCGTCCGTGTTCCACTGCGCCGAAGTCTGGTCGTCCAACGACACGAAGGTCGGCTCGCCGCCCATGGTCAGCTCGACGCCGGCTGCCTGGAGACGCTGGTCGACCGCCTCGCCCAGGGCGTCGATCCGGTCCCACTCCTGGTCGGTGTAGGGCAGCGTCACCCGCGGATCCTCGTGGATCCGGGTGACCACGTTGGCGAAGGAGAACGTGACCTCGACCGGGTCGGTGGCGCCCTCGATCGGAGCCGCGGAGGACGGGTGCGGCGTCGCCGAGAGCGGGATGTGCCCCTCCCCCGCGAACAGGGACGAGGTCGGATCGAGCCCGATCCAGCCGGCTCCCGGGACGAACACCTCGCACCACGCATGCAGGTCGGTGAAGTCCTCGGTCGGGCCGGAGGGACCGTCGAGCGACTCCTGGTCGGCGGCCAACTGCACCAGATAGCCCGAGACGAACCGCGCCGCGAGGCCGTACTGACGCAGCAGTGACACCAGCAGCCACGCCGAGTCGCGGCACGAGCCGATGCCCAGCCGCAGGGTCTCGTCGGGAGTCTGTACGCCTGGCTCCATCCGCACCGAGTAGGCGACGTCCGAGTTGACCGCCTGGTTGACGCTCGCCAGGAAGTCGACGGTGCGGAGGCCGTCCTCGGGCAGGGCCGGCAGCTGCTGCCGCCAGGCATCGGCGGCCGTCGCCGACTCCACGTCGCGGAGGTAGGGCGCCAGATCGGCCTTCAGCTGCGGCTCGTAGTCGAAGGGGAAGGTCTCGGCGTACTCCTCCACGAAGAAGTCGAACGGGTTGATCACCACCATGTCGGCGACCAGTCCCACGGTGACCTCGAGCTTGTCGGTCTTCTCCGGGAAGACCAGCCGGGCGAGCCAGTTGCCGAACGGGTCCTGCTGCCAGTTGATGAAGTGCGCCGACGGCGTCACCGACAGCGAGTAGGCCTCGATCGGGGTCCGGGTGTGTGGCGCCGGGCGCAGGCGTACGACGTGCGGGCCGACCCCCACCGGCTGCGCGAACTCGTAGGTGGTCCGATGTTCGAGCGCAACCTTGATCGACATGGGGTCAAGACTGACCGATCGAGGTTGCACCGGGGTAACGAACCGCCGCCGCGCTCCAAATGCGGCCTACCACGAAGGCGAATCAACAAGATCCGAATTCGCCGATTGGTAAACGCATTTCGCCTGGACTAAATGCCGGGTGTCGCGCCCCAGGAAATTACCCATTCGCCAGTTCGAACGGCTCTATTACCCCGGGAGGTACACCGGAAAGGGACCGGCCTATCAGGCACGGCAAGAAATTTCGCGACCGCTTATCGCCGAGGATCGGGCCTGAACACCGAAACTCTTCGCTTGCAACAAGACTTGGATTTCAACGCCAGTTGGAATGCGATCCGATGAGTTTACGTCATGCAAACCGGCTTTGGTATAGGAAATAATCAATTCAGGAGTGTTCTTGACATTATGGTTCAAATCGCTTCAGGATTCATCGGGCAGGACCCAACAGCAAGCTAAGGAGATTTCGTGAATTCTCGGACTCGAATCGCCGCTGTCGTCGCTGGACTCGCACTGGCCACGGTCGCCGCACCAGTCATGGCCAGCCCCGTTCCACCACCGATCCCTGACCCTCCGGTTCCCGGCACCCCGGGCACTCCGATTCCGGACGTGCCCGACACCCCGGACGTCCCGGAGACTCCGGACGTTCCCGGCACCCCGGAGACCCCCGACGTTCCCGGCACTCCGGACGTGCCCGACACTCCGGAGACCCCGGACGTCCCCGACACCCCTGACGTTCCCGGCACCCCGGAAACCCCGGACGTACCCGGCACCCCGGACGTTCCGGAGACACCTGACGTACCCGACACACCGGAAGTCCCCGACACACCGGACGTGCCGGACACACCGATCCCGGACGTGCCGGAAGGCCCAGGTATCCCGGAGACTCCGGACGTTCCCGTTCCGGACGTTCCTGCCGCGGACGTTCCTGCCGCAGACGTTCCTGTCCCGGAGGTCCCGGTCCCGGAGGTCCCGGTCCCGGACGTTCCGGTCCCGGATGTCCCGGTCCCGGATGTCCCGGTCCCGGATGTCCCCGTTCCCGAAGTTCCCGGAGTTCCCGGCGTTCCCGGCGTTCCCGAGCTCCCTGGCGTCACCGACAGCCTGTTGGGCATCGTCAACAGCCTCCCGGTCGTCGGCCCGGTCCTGACGGACCTGCTCAGCTCGATCCTCGGGAAGCTCCCGGTTCCGTAGAGGCACACACCACCATCACCCAATCAGCAGAGGTCCAGCAGCATCGATGCTGTTGGACCTCTGCTATTTCGCCGGATAGGGCCGGCGCGCGGGCCGAGTCTCAGCCCTTCGGGAACGAACCCGCGAGCTCGATCAGGCGGGTGTTGGCCTCGGCCTCGCCGATCGAGACGCGTACGCCCTCGGGCGGGTAGGGACGGACCATCAGGCCGACCTCGTCGGCAGCCGCGGCGAACTCGGCGCAGCGCTCGGGAGAGCCGAAGGCGAACCAGACGAAGTTGCCCTGCGCGTCGGGGACGTCCCAGCCGGCGGCGCGGACGCCCTCCACCACCCGGGTCCGCTCGGCCACCACGTCGTCGACGCGCGCCAGCAGCTCGGTCTGCCGCTCGAGCGAGGCGACGCCGGCGGCTTGGGCGACCACGTTGACGCCGAAGGGCAGCGCCATCGCCCGCAGGGTCGCGGCGATCGGGGCCGGCGCGAAGGCGTAACCGACCCGGAAGCCGGCCAGGCCGTAGGCCTTGGAGAACGTACGCAGCACCACCACGTTGGCCCGCGCACGATAGGTCGCGACGCCGTCGATGGCGTCGTCCATGCGTACGAACTCGGCGTAGGCCTCGTCGACCACGACCAGCACGTGCTCGGGCACCTTCGCGAGGAAGGCGTCGAGCTCGGTCTGGGTGACCGAGGTGCCGGTGGGGTTGTTGGGGGTGCAGACGAAGACGACCTTCGTACGCTCCGTGATGGCCGCCGCCATCGCGTCGAGGTCATGATGACCGTCCCCCGTGACCGGCACCTTCACCGCGGTCGCGCCGGCCGCGAGCACCGCGATCGGGTAGGCCTCGAAGCTGCGCCAGGCGAAGACGACCTCGTCCTCGGGACCGCAGTAGGCCGAGACCAGCTGGAAGATGAGCGCCACGGCGCCAGTCGAGAGAGCGAGCTCCTCGGCCGGCACCTTGTAAGCCGTCGCGAGCGCCTCGTAGAGCTCGGTGTTGCCCGCGTCGGGGTAGCGGTTGACCCGGCCCGCCGCCTCGGCGGCGACCTCCACCACACCGTCGAGCGGCGGGTAGGGGTTCTCGTTGGACGAGAGCTTGTAGGTCACCAGACCGGGCCGCTCGACCGGCGGCTTGCCCGCGACGTACGCAGGCATAGCGGCGACACTGGGACGGGGCTGTGGGGTGCTCATATCGTGAGATCCTAGGTCGGGATGACCTCGCCCCCGTAAACCACGGGGACGTCGCGACCGACCACGATGTCGAGCGGGTTGGTGACGCAGCGGACGGACCCGCCACCGAGGTGGAGCTCGCTCATCTCGACGATCCGGATCGTGAAGCCCCAGCCCTCGAGGACGGTGCGGATGCGGTCCGGGCAGGACGGCATCACGATGGTGCGGCCGATCACGATCGAGTTGGCGGCGAAGGTGGTGAGCGCCTCCTCCTCGGTGATGACCAGCGGCTCCGGGACGAGGTCGAGGAGCGCCTGCGCCGACTCGGGAGCGAGCGCGTCCGGGCAGATGATCGCGCGGCGCTCGTCGAGCGGGCAGAAGGCCAGGTCGAGGTGGTACATCCCCGAGTGGGTCGTCCGTACGCCCAGGACGCGCACGTTCATCTCGGTCGCCAGCGTCTTCAGCGCCATCTCGTCGGTGCGCGGCCCGGTGCCGGCGACCAGGTGGCCGGCGTACGGGAAGACGTCACCCGCCTCGAAGGTCGGCCCGACCCCGTCCTTGCCGACGTACGCCGTCCCCCAGCCGTTCGCGGCGAACCACTCGACCGCGGAGTTCGTCTCGTTGCGGCGCTCGGGGAAGCGCATGTGGGAGAGGAGCACGTGGCGTCGGCCGTCCGCGAGGGAGGCCGCGAAGCCGAGGTTCATCGCGTAGACCATGTCGGGGCTGTCCTCGCGCGGCGCGATCACGTCGACGCGCCCGCCGAGCTCCTCGATGGTGGCCCTCAGGGTGTCCCACTGCGCGCGAGCACGGACCGGATCCGGCTGGATCTCGGTGTCCATGAACGGGTTGATGGCGTAGTCGATGCGATAGTGCGTCGGCTCGGTCATCAGGTAGTGACGGCCCCAGCTCAGCGATGTGCTCACTCGTACCCCTCTCAGGTCTGATTGACTTCAGATCGTCCGATTGCCTGATTGACTGATTGTCAGACAATCCTGTGCCGTTAGGTTAGAGCACGAACGGTCATCACCGGAAGACGGCGCAGGTAGGACAATGGGGCCCATGTTCGAGTCGCTCACCCTGGACGAACCCGCATCGACGGTCGACCGCGTCGCCGACGAGCTCCGCCGGGCGGTGTTCGAGGGCGAGCTGGAGTCGGGCACTCCACTGCGCGAGCACGGTCTCGCCGACTCGCTGGGCGTCGGCCGCTCCACGGTCCGCGAGGCGCTGACCATCCTGGTCGCCGAGGGCCTGGCCACCCGCGCCCCCAACAAGGGCGTCGCCGTCGCCACGCCTGAGGCCGCCTCGGTACGTGACGTCTGCGCCGCCCGCTGGGTGCTCGAAGGGGCCGGGGTGCGCAACTGGCGGAGCGCCTCCGCCGAGACGCGCCGGGCCGTGCACGAGTCGCTCGATGCGTACATCTCGGCGGTTCACTCGGAGCGCGCGACCTACCGCGAGCTCAACGAGCGCCACCTCGCCTTCCATCTCTCGCTGGTGGCCCTCACCGGGTCACCGCGGCTGGTCGCAATGCAGGAGCATTTGGTGCTCGAGCTCAAGCTCTCGCTCGCCCAGGTCGACCGCATCCGCCGCAACGCGCACGACCAGGCAGAGGACCACGCCGCCCTCGTCCGCCTCCTCGATGCCGACCGCATCGACGACGCCGAGCAGTTCCTGGAGAAGCACCTCTCCGACGCCGCCCACGCCATCTGCAAGGCGCTCGGCCTGGAGCGGTGACCCCGGGGTAACACAGTCGCCACACCTCGCGCGCGCCCCTTATGTACGTCCCGCGGAGCCTGCCACACTCACCAACATGCGCATCGTGACCTGGCTCATCACCAACGCCGTCGCCCTGGCCGTGGCAACGTGGCTCGTCGGCGGGATCTACTTCGACGGCCCGACCAGCGGCATGGACGAGGTCAAGCAGAAGCTGCTCCCGCTGCTGATCGTCGCCCTCGTGCTCGGCCTCGTGTCCTCCTTCGTCAAGCCGATCGTGACGTTCTTCGCGTTCCCGTTCATCCTGCTCACCCTGGGCCTGCTCCTGCTGGTGATCAACGCGGCGATGCTCGGTCTGACAGCGTGGATCCTCGGCCCGACCGGGGTGGGCTTCCACGTCGACGGATTCTGGGCGGCGGTCCTCGGCGGCATCATCATCTCGATCGTCGGTTGGGGCCTCGACCGCGTCTGGCCGGAGAGCGACGAGTGAGGCCCAGATTCCACATCCGCCACGCGTTCTTGGCGGAAATGTAAAACTCGGGCCATGAAGATCGCCGTCGTCTGCCTGGGCAACATCTGCCGTTCTCCGATGGCGGAGGTGGTGCTGCGGGATCGACTCGACGCCGCAAAGCTCGACGACGTCGAGCTCGTCTCCGCCGGCACCGGCGGCTGGCACGCGGGCGAGAAGATGGACCGCCGGGCGGCGGCGACGCTGCTCGAGGCCGGCTACGACCCCGAGCGTCACCGGGCCCAGCAGTGGCCGGTCGGGGACCCCGAGACGTACGACCTCGTGCTCGCGATGGATGCCGACAATCTGGCCGATCTGGCTGGTCAGGCGCCGGAGAGCGGGCTGCGGATGTTCCGTGATTTCGACCCCGAAGGCCCCGGCGACGTGCCCGATCCCTATTACGGTGGTGCCGAGGGATTCCGGGAGGTGCTGGCGATGGTGGAGCGTACGAGTGATGCGATCGTTGCATCCGTCGCCTCGGCGAGGCCCGGTTCGTGACCCGTCAGCCCGCGGTCGCCCGTCGTGCCGAGCAGCTGCTCGGGGCGGCGGTGGTGAGCACATCTCCGGTAGCGGGCGGTGACATCTCGACCGCCACCAAGATCCGGCTCAGTGACGGCTCGCTGGTGCTGATGAAGGCCCTCTCCCCGCCACGTGACGACTTCGTCGCCGCCGAGGCCCGCGGGCTCCGCTGGCTGGAGGAGTCGGGAGCCGTGAAGGTCCCCGAGGTCCTCGCCGCCGAGCCCGACTGCCTGGTCCTGCGCTGGATCGAGCCGGGCCGACCCAACGCCGAGACCGCCGAGGAGCTCGGCCGCGCGCTCGCGCGCCTGCACAGCACCCCGGTCTCGGGTTTCGGTGCCGACAGGGACGGGTTCATCGGCCGGATGCCGATGCCCAACAAGCCCGCGGACACCTGGGCCGAGTTCTATGCCGTACGCCGCCTGCTCCCCTATCTCAGGGCCGCGCGTGATCGCGGCGCCATCGACGCCGCCGGCGCCGAGCGTGTCGAGCAGGTCGTCGGGAAGCTGCCGTCGCTGATCCCGGAGGAGCCGCCGGCCCTGCTCCACGGCGATCTCTGGAACGGCAACGTGCTCTGGGACCGGAGCAGCGAGGCCTGGCTCATCGACCCCGCGGCGTACGCCGGTCACCGTGAGGTCGACCTCGCCATGCTCGCGCTCTTCGGCCTGCCCCATCTGGAGCGGATGATGTCCGCCTACGAGGACGCGACGCCCCTCGCCGAGGGCTGGGAGGACCGCCAGGGTCTCCACCAGCTCTTCCCGCTGCTCGTCCACGCGGCCATGTTCGGCGGCGGCTACGGCTCCCGCGCCGCCACGGTGGCCGCTCGCTACCTCTGATTCCCTGGGAAACCAGAAAACCCCTGGTTACCCAGGGGTTTTCGGATGGCGGTGACGGTGGGATTTGAACCCACGGTAGGTCGCCCTACACAACATTTCGAGTGTTGCACCATCGGCCGCTCGGACACGTCACCGCCGAATAAGTTACAACCTCGGGTGGTCTTCGCCGAAATCGGGGCCGCTTCGCTGGGATCCGAAGAAGGCCTCCAGCAGCGCGCGCTGTTGCTCGGCCATCAGCCCGGCGACGACCTCGGGCCGGTGGTTGAGCCGGCGGTCGCGTACGACGTCCCACAGCGAGCCGACCGCACCGGCCTTGTCGTCGAAGGCGCCGAAGACGATCCGCTCGACCCTGGCCAGGACCGCGGCGCCGGCGCACATCGTGCACGGCTCCAGCGTCACCACGAGCGTGCAGCCCTCCAGCCGCCACTCGCCACGTGCCTTGGCCGCCTCGCGCAGCGCGACCACCTCGGCATGTCCGGTGGGATCGGCCTCGGCCTCGCGTACGTTGCGGCCCCTCCCGATCACCACGCCGGACGGGTCGACGACGACCGCGCCGATCGGCACGTCACCGGTCGCCAGCGCAGCACGACCCTCATCGAGAGCGGCCCGCATCGGGGCCTCCCAGCGGTTGGCTGGGGTCACGCCGGCATGAGGCCGACGGCGTCGTCGAAGGCCTCGCCGCAGCCGATCGCCCGGGCGATCTCGGAGAGCGTCTCGTCGGGGTAGAGGTCGTCCTCGAACATGTCGTCGAGCAGCATGCCCATCTCGACCGCGCTCATCCCGAAGTCGGCGAGGATGCCGAGGTCACCGGCGGGATCGGGCTCCTCCTCGTCCTCGACCTCCTCGGGCAGCGGAAGCCCGAGCACGTCGAGAGCCGACGCGGCCAGCTCCCACTCGTCGGCGGCGGTGACGTCGGAGAGCAGCACCTTGGTCGCTGCCCCGTGGACGCGGACGATCACGAAGAAGTCCTCGTCGATCGCCGCCATCGCGATCGCACCGCCATCGCCTGGGAAGCGGTGGAGCGCGTGCGTCAGAGTCTCGACATCGGTCAGGAGGTCGTGAGCGAGTTCGCGCACAACCCAGGCGCCGTCCTCGCGATACATCGCGACGGCGAAGTCAACACCCTCGATCTGCTCCAGCTGATCAGACACACGACCAGAGTGACACCGAAACCGCCGTGGGTCTAGGGGGAATTGATGACCTTAGGACGAAGCGATCGTAGGGTTCAGCCCATGGAGACCCTCGTTGTGGACCACCCGCTCGTCGCCCACAAGCTCACCACCCTGCGCAACAAAGAGACCGACTCATCGACGTTCCGCCGTCTCGCCGACGAGCTCGTCACTCTGCTCGCCTACGAGGCGACCCGCGGGGTGAGGGTCGCCCCGGTCGACATCGTCACCCCGGTCGCTCCGACCCAGGGCGTACGCCTTACCGACCCGCAGCCGCTGATCGTTCCCATCCTCCGGGCCGGTCTCGGGATGCTCGACGGGATGATCCGGCTGCTGCCGACCGCGGAGGTCGGCTTCCTCGGCATGGTCCGCAACGAGGAGACGCTCGAGGCGACGACGTACGCCGAGCGTCTCCCCGCCGACCTCTCCGGCCGCCAGTGCTACGTGGTCGACCCGATGCTCGCCACCGGCGGCACCCTCGCCGCAGCGATCGACTTCCTGGTCTCGCGCGGCGCCGACGACATCACCGCCGTCGTGCTTCTCGCCGCCCCGGAGGGTGTCGCCGCCCTGGAGAAGGGTCTCGAGGGCATCGATGCCCCCGTCCGCGTCGTCACCGCCGCGATGGACGAGAAGCTCAACGAGAAGGGCTACATCGTCCCCGGCCTCGGTGACGCCGGCGACCGGCTCTACGGCGTCGCAGGCTGATCTCGCGGCCCTGTAACACGTCGTTCGTAGGACTATCCGGTCGTTCCCATAGGGCGAGTAGTCCTACGAACAACGTGTTACACGGGCGGCGGAGACTCAGGCCTTGATGGTCACCTTCTCCTCGACGTACGGCTCGGCCTCGGTGGTCTCGGCTTCGGCTGCCTCGGCGGCCCGAGCCTTGCGCTTGGCGGCGATGGCCTTGAAGGGCCAGGTGAGGAGCTGGTCGAGGGTGATCCGGCCGGGGGCCACCAGACCGAGCACGAGGGCGGCGACACCGAGCGCTGCGGGGAGCTCCCAGCCGCCCTGGTCGACGAAGACCTCGGTGGTGCGGTGGGCGTACCAGATGGCTCCGGCCATCTGACCCGCGAGCACGATGCCGACGATCGGCGCGAACAGGCCCAGCACCAGCAGCGCGCCGCCGACGAGCTCGACGTACGTCGCCACCTGAGCGGCGATCGCGGGCTCCGGGACCCCCAGGCCGCCCAGGAACTGCTCGGTGCCGGCGAAGCCCTGGTCGTACTTCTGCCAGCCGTGCGCGACGAAGATCCCGCCGACCACCACACGGGCGGCAAGCAGCACGACGTCGTTGAAAAGTCCGGTGTAGGCGTTGCGCCCCACTCGACGACTCATGTCCGGTTCTCCTCTGGTCAGGTCAGAAACAGGGCGCACACGGTAGCGATGCGGGGTCCCGACCGGTACCGCCCGGGGCTTCCTCTCACCCGAAGGGGAACTCTGCTATGACCTCGTAGACCGGACGTTTCCTCGGCCCCTCGCCGAGCCGCGAGTGCACCAGCGCGAACGACGCGACGGTCCAGGTCGGACCGCGGTACGCATCGAGCAGTCGCACCCAGTTGCTGAGCTCCATCGGCGTCCCGGTCCGGGCGACCGTCAGATGTGGCCGGAAGCGGCCGCCGTCGACCTCGACCCCAGCCTTGACCAGGGCGTTCCGGCTTCCGGCGGCGACCCGATCGAGCTCCTCGGCGGCATCGGTCTCGACGCCCGCGTAGAGGACCTTGCCCTCGGTCACGTTGGGGAAGGCGCCGCCTCCGGTGACGGTCAGCTCGAAGGGCGTACGCCGCCCCGCGGCCGTCTCCAGCCGCTCGATCGCGTCATCGAGGGACCGGTCGGGGACGTGCTCGGCGAAGGCGAGCGTCAGATGGAGCTGGTCAGGCGCCGACCAGCGAAAGGCGGCCGCGTCGCGGCGTACGGACAAGAACTCGTCGAGATCCTCGATCACCGACTCCGGCGGGATCACCGCTACGAACATTCGATTCATCGATGCCCATTGTGCCCGGCGGCAGGGGCCGGGTCACCTGAGTTGTGTGCCGAGGAGGTCGCCGACGACGTAGGTCACCAGCATCGCGAGCAGGCCGCCGGCGACGTTGCGCAGCGCAGCGCGGGCGGGTGGTGCGTAGCCGAGGCGCGCGCTGGTCCAGCCGGTGACGGCGAGCGCGGCGGTGACGGTGAGGACGGTCCCCCAGATGCGGGCGCTGTCCGGGAGGAGCATGATCGACAGCAGGGGCAGCAGCGCACCGAGGGTGAACGACAGCATCGACGCCCAGGCCGCGGACCACGGCGAGGTGAGATCGTCGACGTCGATACCGAGCTCGAGGACGGCGTGGGCGCGCAGCGCGTCGCGATCGGTGAGCTGCTCCGCGACCTCGGCGGCGGTCTCAGGCTCCAGCCCCCGCTCGCGCAGGAACCCCTCCAGCTCGCGCAGCTCCTCCTCGGGCATCTCCCGCAGCTCGCGGCGCTCCTTGGCGATCAGCGACTCCTCGGTGTCGCGCTGGGTCGAGACGGAGACGTACTCCCCCGCCGCCATGCTGATCGCCCCCGCCACCAGGGCAGCGACGCCAGCGATGAGGATCGAGGTGTCGTCGGTGGTCGCGCCGGCGACACCCATCACGACACCGGCGGTGGAGACGATGCCGTCGTTGGCTCCGAGGACGCCCGCACGCAGCCAGTTGAGCCGATTCTTCAGGCCGTCGGCCCGCTCCTCGGCGTCCCCGTGGCCCGCGTGGGCCCCCTCACTGGGGAGCGTCACTGCTCGCCTCGCCGGGGACGGGCTCCTGTGGGTTCTCGCAGAAACGGACCGGACCGCTCTCAGCGCCGTGATACTCGTAGGTCTTCCCCGCGGTCTCGAGCACCACGCGTACGCCGTCGGTCAGGACCATCGTGTACATCTTCCCGGGCTCGGGGCAGCCGAGGCTGCCGTCGCGCCAGGTCACCTTGTCGTTGGAGACGACGGTGATCTCTTCGCTCTTCACCCCCTGACGCTTGGCCAGGTCGGCGATCGCGGCTGCGACCTTCGGGTCCTCGGCGGGCGTCGGGCTGGACGATGTGGGCACGTCAGACACGTTAGCGCCTGGGTCGGTCGCCTCGGAGCCACATCCGGCCAACGTCGGTGCCAACGTCAGCGCCAGAACCGGCAGCAGGTACGCCGCGGGGCGGATCGTGCGCTTGCTCTTGTCGGTGCTGATCTTGGTGGGGGTCATACCCATGGGTACGTCAGCGGTTCGAGATTCGTTGCGTCCGAGGCTCATGCGCGGCACTTTCACACACTTCATACGCCGACGGGCGCCCACCCGGAGGTGGACGCCCGTCAGAGACGTACGAAGGGAACGTACGAAGTGAGACTCAGAAGCCGAGGTCGCGGCCGATGAGCTCCTTCATGATCTCGTTGGAACCGGCCCAGATCTTCGTGACGCGGGCGTCGCGCCAGGCGCGAGCGACGCGGTACTCGTTCATGAAGCCGTAGCCGCCGTGGATCTGGACGCAGTGGTCGAGGACCTCGGACTGCGCCTGCGAGGACCACCACTTGGCCTTGGACGCCTCGACCGGGGTGAGCTCACCGCGGGCGTGCGCGGCGACGCACTTGTCGACGTACGCCTCGGCGACCTCGATCTGGGTGACCAGCTCGGCGAGCAGGAACTTGTTGTGCTGGAAGGCACCGATGGACTGGCCGAAGGCCTTGCGGTCCTTGGCGTACTGCACGGTCTCGAGCAGGATCTGCTTGGCCTGCGCCACGTTGGCGACGGCGCACGAGACGCGCTCCTGCGGGAGCTCCTCCATCATGTGGATGAAGCCGCGGTTGAGCTCGCCGATGATCTCGGCGTCGGTGACACGTACGTTCTCGAAGAAGAGCTCGGCGGTGTCGGACTCCTCCATGCCGACCTTGTCGAGCTTGCGGCCACGCGAGAAGCCCTCCTTGGTCGCCTCGATCGCGAAGAGGGTGATGCCCTTGGCGCCCTTCTCCGGGTCGGTGCGGACCGCGGTGATGACGAGGTCGCAGGAGTAGCCGTTGGTGATGAAGGTCTTGGAGCCGTTGATGACCCACTCGTCGCCGTCGCGGACCGCGGTGGTCTTCAGCGCGGCCAGGTCGGAGCCGCCCGAGGGCTCGGTCATGCCGATGGCGAGCAGGATCTCACCGGAGGCCACGCCCGGGAGCCAGCGCTGCTTCTGCTCCTCGGTGCCGAGGCGGACCAGGTAGGGAGCGGTGATGTCGGAGTGGATGCCGACGCAGGTCGGGTAGGCCGCGCCGATCTTGGCGAGCTCCTCGGCGAGGACCGCGTTGAAGCGGAAGTCGTCGGCGCCGGCGCCGCCGTACTCCTCCGGGATAGCGAGACCGAGGAAGCCGTTCTCACCGGCTTCGAGCCAGAACTCGCGGGGCAGCGCCTTGTCGGCGATGTGCTTGTCGGTGTGGGGCTTGACCGAACGCTCCAGCCACTGCTGGACGGAGGCTCGGAAGTCCTCGTGGTCTTCCTCATAGTGGTCGCGCTTCAGCATGCGTCGGAGTCTACGACGCAGTGGTTACTCGGTGGTAACCACTGTTTCAAAACGGCAGAGTCACCTGGTGATCCGGACCGGCGTACACCAGGCCACGACCACCAGCGGAACCGAGACGATCAGGCCGACGACGAAGACGACGTGCAGCGCAGGCGCGAGGACATCGGCAGGCAGGGCTTCGAGCGGGGGCACCTCTCCCCCGGCGTACTCACGCCTGACCAACCCGTTCGCAACCGCACCGAAGAGCGCGACGCCCAGCGCCGAGCCGACAGAGCGGGCAAACATGTTGGACCCGGTCGCCACCCCTCGCACTTCCCAGTCGACCGCCGACCCGGCGGCGACGACGCCCGGGTTGACCGACCAGCCGAAGCCGAGGCCGAGCACGAAGCACGGGATCGCCAGGTGCCAGATCGACGAATTCTCGCCGACGGTGATCAGCACCAGCCCGCCGGCGATGACCAGCAGAGAGCCGAGCGCGACCGCGGTCCGGAAACCCTTCGAGAGGTAGATCCGGCCGGCCGTGGCGGCGGCGATCGGCCAGCCGATGCTCATCCCGGCGAGCGCGAACCCGGCCACCAGCGCCGAGTGACCCAGCACGCTCTGGGCATAGAGCGGGACGTACGTTGTCAGCCCGAGCATCACCACGCCGACGATCAGGCTGGCGGCGTTGGCCGGCGCGAGGACGCGGTGGCTGAGGACCCACGGAGGCAGCACCGGGTCGGCTGCACGACGCTCGACGAACCCGAAGGCGACCAGGGCCGCGATGCCGACCGCGAAGATCAGGAAGGACGGCCACGACGCCCACGCCCAGGCATGCCCGCCCTCGAGCAGGCCGAGCAGCAGCGCGATCCCGCCGACCGTCAGCAGTCCCGCACCGGTCCAGTCGATGGCCTGATCGTCGGCCGGCCGACGGTCCTCGCGGAAGTGCCGCAGCAGCCACAGTGCGACTGCCCCGACCGGCAGGTTGATCAGGAAGATCAGCCGCCAGTCGAGGTAGTCGGCGAAGAGGCCGCCGAGCGTCGGCCCGACGATGGCGGCCGTGGCCCAGACCGAGGCGACGTACGACGTCGCGACCGCGCGCTCCTCCAGCGTGTAGATGTCGGAGACGATCGTCATCGCCATCGGCTGGATCGCCCCTGCACCGATCCCCTGGATCGCCCGGAAGATGATCAGCGCGGTCAGCGACCACGCCAGACCGCACAGCAGCGACCCGACCAGGAACGCCACGATCCCGGCGACCATCACCGGCTTGCGCCCGAGCCGGTCGGCGACCTTGGCGTAGAGCGGCGTGGTCACCGCGGTGGCGAGCACGTAGATCGAGAAGAGCCACGGGAACTGCTCGAAACCGCCGAGGTCCTTCACCACGCTCGGCACCGCCGTCGCCAGGATCGTCATGTCGATCGCGACCAGACTGAGCGAGACCATCACCGCGAGCAGGATCGGCCCGCGTTCGCTACGAAGTCCTATCGAGCTGCGGGTGGGTCTGGTCGAGGTGGGCACATTGGTTAGCAAGCCTCACGACTGCCCATTCATTCCTCGCGCGCGGACCGCGATGCGTACGCGTTATTCTCACTTTTCCTGAAAAGTGAGAATAGCTGCGGAGTTGTTCTCACTTCTCCAGCTCGGCGAGGTCGAAGACCTCGTCGGCGGCGGGCTCCTCGACCTGGAACTCCTTGTCGAAGTCGGAGAAGGTGAGCTCGCCGGAGCTGCCCTGGGTCCACTTCACGATCCGGTGGGGCTCGGAGGCCCGGACGTACGTCCGGCTCTCGGTCTCGCCGTGGGTGACGTCGAGGCGGACCGCGGGGCCGTCGGCGGCCATCGCCGGGCCGATCGCCTGGGCCTCGGCCTCGGCCGGGACCATCTGGTCGGTGAGGCTGTCGATGCTGCAGAAGGCGCGGAGGCTGGCCAGCTCGCCCTCGAGCTTCACCCACTTCTCGCCGACCCGCTTGGCGATGCGCTCGCCCTCGCCCTTGGCCGGCGCGATCGACTTCCAGAACTCCTCGTCGCCCTGATACCAGGCCGAGCCGTCGATGGAGCGCAGCGAGATCTGGCCGTCGCCGATGCTGACCTTGCCGACGCAGGCGTCGTCGGCGGAGACGTCGAGGTCGACGGTGATCTTGGTGCTCTCCGAGTCGAGCACGTCACCCTCGACATGCACGGTCTTGATGTCGTGCATCGCGGTGCGGGCGTCCTCGGCGATCTGGTTGCCGGGCTCCTTCGCGTACTCACGCGCCTGGGACAGCGATCCCTCCTCGTCACCACAGCCGGCGAGAGCGCTGGTCAGCGCGACGATGAGGGCGGTCGTGAGCACGGCATGGCGAAGCACGCGGCCTATCGTGACAGAGTTTACGAAGGGGTCAACGCGCGAGGGTCTGTACGTCGGCGACCCACTCGGGCACCAGCTTGCCGGCCGGCCCCTGGCGGGCGTCGTCGAAGAGGTGCGAGGTCTCGGACGAGTCCAGGTTGAGCTCGAGCGTCTTGGCCCCGGCGCGGGCGGCCATGCGTACGAAACCGGCGGCCGGGTAGACCGCGCCGCTGGTGCCGATGGCGACGAAGAGGTCGGCCTGGGCGAGCGCCTGCTCGATCAGGTCGAGGTCGTAGGGCATCTCGCCGAACCACACCACGTCGGGCCTCAGCGTGTCGTTGCCGCAGCCCGGGCAGGCGGGGGCGTCGGCGAGGTCGTCGTCCCAGGCGAACCGGCCCTGGCAGGAGTCACAGAGGGCCGAGAGCAGCTCGCCGTGCATGTGCACCACCCGGCGGGAGCCGGCGCGTTCGTGCAGGTCATCGACGTTCTGCGTGACCACCAGCAGCTCGTCGCCGAGAACCTGCTCGAGCCTGGCCAGCGCGATATGGGCCGGGTTGGGCACCACTGCGCGCAGCTCCCGGCGGCGGTCGTCGTAGAACCGATGGACCGTCGCGGGATCACGATGGAACGCCTCGGGTGTCGCCACTTTGTCGACGTGGTGACCCTGCCAGAGCCCATCGGCATCCCGGAAGGTCGCGAGACCGCTCTCGGCGGAGATCCCGGCTCCGGTGAGCACGACAACTTTCACAAGGATTCAGGCTAGCGACGTTGACGAGACATCCGCTGCCCCCGGACGGCCGTTTTGGTCACTCGATCGGTGTTTGTGATCGAACCGAGGCCGTCCCGACGCCTCTCGCCGAAGGTATGGACTTTTACTGTAAAGGCCCCTTACTGTAATTCGGGTTCCTACAGTTCCCCACTCGGGAGGTCCCATGCTGACCAGACGATCTGTACTCGCCGCCACCTCTGCCGCCTTCGCCGTGCCGCTCCTCGGCGGGACCAGCTGGCAGGCCGCGCAAGCCATGCGCCCGCAACGAATCGGAGCCCAGGCCACCATCCAGCTCCGCTTCGCCAACCGGACCGGCGCGTACGACAACGCCTCCATCCACTTCTACATCGTCGGCACCAACCTGACCACGGGCGAGCAGTCCCGGGTCACGCCCGAGGGCACGCTCGCGCCCGTCTCGCTCGCCGACAACGGCGCCGACGGCTACGCCGACTACGCGATCCCGTTCTCGGGCAGCGGCGACACGCTCTCCCAGATCCCCGCCGACATGTCCGGCCGGATCTACTTCTCGCTCGGCGACAAGCTGAAGTTCAAGGTCAACGAGGGCAACGCGCTCGCCTATCCGGCGGCGTGGGTCGAGTCCGACCCCAGCTACGGCGTGCTGCACGACTGCGTCGAGTTCACCTACAAGAGCGGCCGGATCTACTGCAACACGACCATGGTCGACATGTTCAGCGTCCCGCTCTCGATCGCGCTGACCGGCGAGGAGTCCCCGACCACCGGCACCCTCGTCGAGGGCGGCCGCGCGAAGATCTTCTCCGCCGTCTCGGCCTCGCCCGACTTCGGCTCCCTCGTCGTCGACGACCGGCGCATCATCGCACCGGGACACGGTCTGGACGCGGGGCGGTTCTCCGCCACCTACTTCGACTCCTACATCGACCAGGTGTGGTCGAAGTACGCCGCGGAGTCTCTCGTCGTGAAGGCCAACAACACCACCTTCACCGGCCGGGTCAGCGGCGACCAGTTCGTCTTCGACGGCGGGGTGAAGGCGTTCACCCGGCCCTCGACCCGGGACGTGCTCTTCTGCGACGGCGCGCTGGCCGCTCCCAACGACGGCATCACCGGCCCGGTCGCCGCCGTGCTCGGCGCGGGCTTCAACCGGACCACTCTCCTGGCCTCCGCCGACCAGCCCACGAGCGACCCTGGCGGCTTCTACCAGGGCGATCCGGTCCATGCGTACTGCAAGGCGATGCACGACAACACGGTCGACGGGAAGGCCTACGGGTTCGCCTTCGACGACGTCGGCGGCTTCGCCTCGTACGTCGAGGACAACGCCTCCGAGATGGCGGTGACGCTGACCCCGTTCTGAGGGTCCGGGAGGCGATCCCCTCTATCGGGGATCGCCGGCTCGACTCGTCCACCGCGCCACGAGGGCCCGTACGGTCGCACCATGTCGTACGTCGTCCTCGTGGCGTGGCTCGTCCAGGCCGCGGTCGGAGTCCTGCTGCTGACGGGCTGGTTCCGGCATGGCCGCGTCCGTTCGCCGGTGGTGCTCACCCACGTCGGCCTCTCCGTCCTCGGACTCGCCTGCTGGACGACGTACGTCCTGGTCGACCAGGTCCTCTGGGCGTGGGCCGCACTCCTGCTCATCACCATCGGCAACGGCTTCGGCGACAACATGCTGCTGTGGCGTACGCGACGGATGGGCGGCAGCCACCTCTCGACGGTCAACGCCTACAAGGTCGCCATCCGCTCGATCTTCAGACGCAGGCTGCCGCTCCGGGTCGGCTTCCACGCCCTGTTCGCCGGCGTCGTCTACTTCTCCACCCTGGCCGTCTGCGTCGTCGCGACCGTCTCCTAGTCGGTTCGGCCGTGCGGGGCACCGCGCGGCCGGGATACTGGGGCCATGGGTGCGGGTGGGGCGGTTCTGATCATCGTCGTCGGGGCGATCCTGCTGTTCTTCGTGGCCGTCGGGGTGATCCTGCTCGTGGCCGCCGGAGTGGTCCGGTTGTCAGGGAAGAATCCCAAGCCGCTGGCCTGGTCCGGGGTCGGCGTGCTCGCGGTGCCGGTGCTCTTCATCGCCACGCTCGTCGTGTTCGCCCAGCTCACCCGCGACCCCGACACCATCGAGCTCGACCTGCGCGAGCCGATCCAGCTCTCCAGCCTGCCCGAGGACAACGAGGAGTTCCCGGGGATGCGCGACTACAACAGCGACCGGATCGACCTGGTGCTGCCCGACGGCGAGCGCTTCGAGGCCGAGGTCGACGGGGTGCTGATCTGGTCCGAAGCCGGGTACGTCACCCGGGTCACCTTCGACCGGCGAGCCCGCGAGGCGGGCGAGACCGAGTCCCTCACCCGGGAGTGGGAGAGGGAGCTCGGTGGCGCGGGCACCGTGGAGGCTGATGTGGGCTACTCCGATCACGGGCGGGTCCGGGCAGTGGTGCTCGCCGATCCGACCTCGTAGGGCATGCCGTCTCGATTGGACGGTAGGCGCTTCAGGGCGGTTCAAGAGCCGGTCGGCGTGTCCGCTCCGGACCGGGACTCATCGCGAGGCTGCAACCTGCCCAACAGCACAGTCGCAAGCATGGGCAACAAGAGCACGGTGGTGGCGCCGGCGCCCACGAGCACCGAGGCGCTCTCGGTCGACATCTCACCCGATGACACCGAGACCGAGGTCACCGCGACGATGATGGGCAGCCCGGTGGCGGCGAAGAGCGCCACCGCCGCGCCGTCGCGAGTGTCGAAGCGGTCCTGGGGTGGCCCGAGAAAGCGGCTGGCGATGAACACGGGAAGGGCGCGGGCGATCAGGATGAGCGCGAGCACGGCAGCGAAGGCGCCGGGGTTGCGCCCGATGGCTCGTGGATCGATGGCCATTCCCGAGGTCACGAAGAACACGGGCACGAGCAGTCCGAAGGCGATGCCCTCGAGCCGCGCCTCGAACCTCTCGTCGCCGTCCGGGAGGGCCAGCCGGAGGATGAAGCCGGCTGCGAACGCAGCGAGCACGATGTCCAGGTCCAGTTCGTGCGCGACGAAGCTGAGCGTGACCAGCAGCAGGAGAGTCAGCCGAAGAGGGGTTTGACTGGTCGACTCCGCCCCATGACGAATGTGCACGAGCAACCACGAGCTGCCACCGCGCAGCCGAAGCGACGGGATCGTCAGCAGGAGAGCCACCGCGGCGAAGACCAGCAGGATCAGGAGCGATGTCGTCGCGCCGCGAGTGCCCAGAAGCAGTGCCATGGCCACGACGGGCCCGAGCTCGCCGTACGCACCGTGGCGCAGGACCGACTCGCCCACCCGTCCTGTGGTCATGCCAGAGTCCTTGAGGATCGGCAGCAGGGTTCCCAGGGCGGTCGACGTCAGGGCGATGGCCAGGGCCACTTCTCCATCAACCACCCCCGCTGCAGCCAGCAAGGCGGTGAGGGCGAACGCAAGGCCGAGACACGCCAACCAGGTCAGACCCGCGCGTCGCCCGGCCCGCCCGATCAGCTCCGCCGGTTTGATCTCGAAGCCGGCCAGAAGGAACAGCATGCCCAGGCCGAGCTCGCTCAGCAGCTCGATAGGTGGGCCTTCGACAGCCAATGTGAGCCCGAACGGCCCGATCAGCATTCCGAGTCCGAGGAGAAGGACGACCTCCGGGACCAGGCGGCGTGGGATCAAGCCAGCGACGATGGGGGCCACGACGGCGACGATCGAGATCCAGAGCAACGACTCGGCAACGGAAGGCATGCGATTCCTCTCCCCGGGATTCGACCCTGGACTCCGTCGGCACGGTAGTTGGACGCCGGGGCCGCCCCCTCACCCACGATGGGCGATGTCCGGCCGTACGTTCAGCCCGTCCTGTTGACCACGACGAACGGGCAGGCGAAGGGGTCGCGGTCACCGAGACCCACGCGGTTGAGGTGGCGGACGACGATGACGTACGACTCCAGGAGGCCGGCCTCGGTGTAGGGGACGCCCTGCTCGGCGCAGTAGGCGCGGACGAGGGGCTGGGCGCGACGGAGGCTGCCGCTCGGCATGCTGGGGAAGAGGTGGTGCTCGATCTGCAGGTTCAGGCCACCCATCAGCCAGTCGACCCAGCGCCCGCCGCGGATGTTGCGGGAGGTCAGGACCTGGCGGGAGAGGAAGTCGATCCTGGTGTCGCGCGGGACCAGCGGCATGCCTTTGTGGTTGGGGGCGAAGCTGGCACCCATGTAGACGCCGAAGACGGCCAGCTGGACGCCCAGGAACGCCGCACCGAGGCCGAGGCCCAGGACCGAGCAGACCAGCACCGGCCAGCCGATCAGCCGCAGCGCGAGGAGCGCTGCCTCCGTACGCCGATGCTTGAGGTCACGGTCGCCGATCACGGTGCGGACGGCACCGACGTGGAGGTTGATGCCTTCGAGGGTCAGCAGCGGGAAGAACAGCCATCCCTGGCGGGCGGTGAGCCACCGCTTGAGCCCCGTACGTCGCTCGACGTCCTCGGGTGTGAACAGCAGGACCGAGGGGCGGATGTCCTCGTCCGCGTCGACCTTGTTCGGGTTGGCGTGGTGGCGGGTGTGCTTGCGCATCCACCAGCCGTAGCTCAGCCCGACGACGAGGTTGCCGAGGATGCGCGAGGCCCACTCGTTCTTCGGGCCCGAGGCGAAGATCTGACGGTGGGCGCCGTCGTGGGAGAGGAACGCCGTCTGGGTGAACAGGACCCCGAAGGCCGCCGCGACCAGCAGCTGCCACCAGGTCTGTCCGAGGGCGAGCATGGTGATCAGCGCGAGCGCGAAGCCGGTGCCGAGGAGGGCCGCACGCCGGACGTACGTCCTCGGCGACCGCGCCAGGAGACCCTCCTGCCTGACCCGACTCATCAGCTCGGTGTAGGCGTTGACCTGACGGTGCGCCTGGCTCGGGAGCGTGGTCATCGCGGTCACCGGCCCAGTCGGCGCAACCGCGCCATGGCCAGCGGCAGGCAGACCGCGATGATGGCGACCGGCCAGAGGACGGCCATGGTCAGCGCGTGCTCGCCGACCCAGGTGGTGGCCGGGGCGGCCATGTTGCCGAAGAGCTCGCGGGTGGCGATGACGGTGGAGGAGAGCGGGTTCCACTCGGCGGGGAGGGCGAGCCAGCCCGGCATCAGGTCGGTCGGCACGATCGTGTCGGCGACCATGGCGAGCGGGAAGACGAGCGCGAAGTACTTCATCGCCGCCTCGGGGCCGCTGACCAGCAGGCCGAGCAGGATGCCGACCCAGGAGAAGGCCATCCTGAGGAGGACCAGGAGCCCGAGTGCGGCGATCACCGCGCCGAGGCCGAGATGGGCCTGCCAGCCGAACAGCGTCCCCAGCGCCAGCAGGATGGTCAGCTCGACCACCGCCAGGATCATGTCGGCCGTTGCTCGCCCGGCGAGCACCGCCACCGGCGACATGGGGAGGGATCTCATCCGGTCCAGCACCCCGCCGCGTACGTCCTCGGCGACCGAGATCGTCGTGTTGCCGATGCCGAACGCCATGGTGAGCGCGAAGAGGCCGGGGAGCAGGAACTCGCGATACTCCGCGCCCGGCACATCCATCGCGACCCCGAAGGCCTCACCGAAGACGAAGCCGAACATGGCCACGGCCATCACCGGGATCATCAGGGTGCCGAGGAGCTCGTCGGGGCGGCGTACGAGATGGAGGAGGTGGCGCTTGGCCACGACCCAGGTGTCGACCGCCGCCCACGTGATGCGTGATCCGTGGACGGTGGTGTCGGTCAGCGTGGTCATCTCAGGCTCCTTCGGTGATGAGCAGGAACGCCTCGTCGAGGTCACACCCGCCGACGCTGGACTTCAGCTCGGCGGGCGACCCCTCGGCGACGACACGACCGCGGTCGACCATCGTGATGCGTGAACACAACCGGTCGGCCTCCTCCAGGTACTGGGTGGTCAGCAGCACGGTCGTGCCGGAGTCGGCCAGCTCGCGGACCGCGTCCCAGACCTCGAGGCGGCTACGCGGGTCGAGGCCGGTGGTCGGCTCGTCGAGGAAGAGCACCCGCGGGCTGCGGATGAGGCTGACCGCGAGGTCGAGCCGCCTGCGCATGCCTCCGGAGTAACCCTTCACCGGGCGGCCGGCGGCCTCGACGAGGTCGAAACGCTCGAGCAGCTCGTCCGCGCGGGCTCGTGCCTCCCGGGCCCGCATCCGGTGCAGGCGGGCGAACATCTCCAGGTTCTGACGACCGCTCAGGATCCCGTCGACGGCGGCGTACTGTCCGGCGATCCCGATGCGCGCTCGCACCCCCGCCCGGTCACGGGCGACGTTGCGGCCGGCAACCCAGGCCTGGCCCGAGTCGAAGCTCGCGAGGGTGGCCAGGATGCGTACGGTCGTGGTCTTGCCGGCGCCGTTGGGGCCGAGCAGGCCGTGGACGGTGCCGGCGGGGACGGCGAGGTCGATGCCGTCCAGGGCGGCGCCGCGGCCGGGGTAGCTCTTGCGGAGTGCCTGGGTCCAGATGGCGGGTTCGTCGGTGATCATGCTGCTGCCTCCATGGCTGCGATGGATCGTGCGGGTCGGGGTGTGCGCGGGGTGGTGGTGACGCCGGCCGGGGTCACCTCGTCGTAGCGGCCCAGAGCGATCCGGGCGATGTTGAGCAGCGACTCGCTGCCCTCGGCGTAGTAGCCGCAGTGGCCGGGAATGTCGCCGGTCCCGAATCGGGTCGCTCCGAGCTCGGGATGAAGGGGGCCGCGGCCCAGACCGAGGCGGCCGACCCGCACCTGCGGGACCAGCCGGATCCGGTCGGTCTCGCCGTACGCGGCCCAGAGCCGGGCGCGCGACCCGAGCTCCGAGCGGTGCACCACGCCCATCCCCGGGCTGCCCAGCGCGACGCAGTCCTCGGCGCGGGCGCTGGCGAGCGCGAGGCCTGCCACCGTCGAGCCGTAGCTGTGGCCGATCAGGGTGAGGTGGGCGGCGCGCGGCAGGTATTGGGTGAGATTTGCCAGGTCCTGCGCACCGGCGTAAGCGGGCCCGTTGGTGATCGCGTTGTACCACTCCGGCGGCGAGTGGTAGCCCAGCCAGACCACGACGGCCGACCGGCTCTCGGGCGCGATCTGGTGCATCGTACGCAGCAGCAGCTGCCCACGACCGCGGGGACTGTGGGCCTCGGTGCTGGTGAAGTAGTTGCCGAGGTGGTGGCCATTTCCGGGCACCAGGACCGCGATGTGGTCGGCGGTCACGACGTCCCCGAAGGCCTCGACGACCCGCGCCCCTCCGGGCGGGTCGCAGGCGAGGAGGTTGGGTCCGATGGTTCCATCGGCCTCGTTGAGGCCGTATCTGAGCGGCGTCACAACTGTCATGGCTGTGACGGTAGGAATCAGGTGTCGATCCGCGCGTCACTCTCGGGAGCCATTCGACCCCCTACTGGGGTAGTGCGGGATGACCCCTAGACATGAGGCGCGACGAGGCCGCTCTCGTAGGCGAACACCACGGCCTGGGCGCGGTCGCGCAGGCCGAGCTTGCCGAGGATGCGGCTGACGTGGGTCTTCACGGTCTGCTCGGCGAGGAAGAGCTCGGCGGCGATCTCGCTGTTGGAGCTGCCTCGGGCGATGTTCTCGAGCACCTCGCGCTCGCGCTCGGTGAGCTGCTTGAGGCGCGGGTCGGCGCGTCGGCGCCGCGGTGCGCGGGCGAACTGCGCGATCACCTGCCGGGTCACCGACGGCGAGAGCAGCGCCTCGCCGGCGTGGACCACCCGGATGGCGGAGGCGAGCTCGTCGGGCGAGGCGTCCTTGAGCAGGAACCCGCTGGCGCCCAGGCGCAGCGACTCGTGGACGTACTCGTCGGCGTCGAAGGTGGTCAGCATGACCACCTTGGTCTGTGCGGTGGCCGGGTTCTCGGAGAGCTGCCGAAGCGCCTCGATCCCGTCCATCACCGGCATCCGGACGTCCATCAGCACCACGTCGGGATGCGTACGCCGCACCACCTGCAACGCCTCGGAACCGTCGGCGGCGGTGCCGACCACCTCGATGTCCGGCTGGGTGCTGAGCAGCGCCACGAAGCCGGAGCGCACCATCTCCTGGTCGTCGACGACCACGATCTTCACCGTCACGGGGTCTTCCTACCGCGTTTGGCCGGTGTGCGCACCGCGGTTTGGGCCGGGAGCACCGCTTCGACGACGAACTCGTTCCCGTCACGGGCACCGGCGGTGACGCTCCCGCCGACCGCGTGGGCTCGCTCCCGCATCCCGATCAGCCCATGACCGCCGCCGGCCGCTTCTTTGTCGGACGCTGCGGTGGCGCCATCGAGAGCGTTGGCGACCCGGATCTCGAGGTCCTTCTCCCCCATCGTCAGATCGACGCCGACCGGCTCACTGGGCGCGTGGCGGCGGGCGTTGCTGAGCGCCTCCTGCACGATCCGGTAGGCCGCGGTGCCCACCTCCGGGGCCACGTCGGTGAGCTCCGGCAGCTCACCCCGCACCTCGACCCGCTGGCCGGTTCCGCGGGCAGATTCGAAGAGATCGGCCAGTCCGTCGATGCCCGGCACCGGGACCCGGCCCGACTGCCCCTCCTCCGTACGCAGCACGTCGAGCACCCCACGCATCTGCCGCAGCGCAGAGGCCGCCAGGTCGGCGATCTCGGCGAACTCCGCCTCGGCCGCCGGGCTGACGTCGTCGACCCGGTGCGGCGCCGACCTGGCCTGCACGGTGATCAGCGACATGTTGTGGGCGATCACGTCGTGGAGCTCGCGGGCGATGCGCGCCTTCTCCTCGACGACCGAGCGGCGCTCGTGCTCCTCGCGCAAGGCGCTGCGACTCTCGGCCAGCCGTCTGGCGACGGCGGCGAGGGCGCCGAGCAGCAGCGCGAGCGACGCAAAGTTGGCCACCTCCACGAGCGAGTCGCCGATGTCGTTCCAGGCCATCCCGACCACGGCCAGCACCACTCCAGCAGCGACCTGGAGACCCAGGGTGATCGCCGCCAGCCGCCACCCGGCGACCAGGGTCAGCACCACCAGCACCAGTAGCTGCGTCAGTGTCGGCGGTGGGATCATCCACGGCCATCCGCTCTCGCCCTGCCTCACGATCGCCAGCGCCGCCACGGTCACCGCGACCAGGGAAAGCCCGGCAGCCTCCACCGGACGCCGAAGCGCCAACGGGATCGAGGCGGCATGCGTGATCCCGAGCAGCAGCGCGACCCCGCCCGCGACCTCGTAGGGGTCGGTGGTCAGGACCGCGGCCTCCACGATCCCGAGCACGGTCGCGGCGACGTACAACGCCAGCCGACCGCGGCCGGGCCAGGTCTTCAACATGTTCAAGTAATACCAGGCACGAGAGCACGACTGGCGGCCCATCGACCGCGCGAGGAGTGGTCACTTTGGGCCCTCCCAAGCGGCTCCGGCGGGCCCAAATCGACCACTTCTCAGCAGCGGATGTGGTGGACTACCCGCCGTGTTGTTGCTCATCCTGATCGTGATCATCCTGCTCGCCGTCCCGGTGAGCTTCATTGCGTACGGCGCTCTCACCGTCCGCGGACAGCGACGGGCCCTGGCAACGTTCCGGGCGACGGCGCATGCCTATTTCACCCGGCCGCAGATGGGGATGTGGAAGCTGTCGGCGACGATCCTCGTGGTGAGCCCGGACGAGGTCTCGGTCTGGAAGAGCGGCCCGGGGCAGCCGACGCGACTGCTCGCGTTTCCTGGACGTGGCGCGACCGTCGCGGCGGCTGAGGTCAGGATCAACGCCGCGAGGGTCGTCGAGGGGTTCGTCATCACCTCCGCCGAGGGCCAGAGCGTCCCCCTCACCCTCTGGCCGGAGCCGACCATGGGCGCCGCGAAGCCGCACACCGGTGCGCTGCTCGTTCAGACGATCGACGAGATCCGAAGTCTCCTCGGCTGAGCGTCGCGGCCACCGCTGACGCGTTACCGGCCCACCGCGGCCTTGTCCTCGTCCTGCGTCCGGATCGTGCCCTCACCGGATTCGATCCGGCCCTTGAGGCTGACGGTGATGTAGTGAGTCCAGGCGTCGTAGCAGACGTCGAAGCACTCGTCGCCGCGCGCGAGGCCCTCGTGGGTGAAGGTCACGCGGGTCCGTCCGCCGTCGGAGACGATGTCGAACCGCCCGGTCGTACCGATCCACTCCTTCTTGTCGGCGATGAAGTCGAGGTAGCCGTCGGTGAACTCCCACACGACGCGCTCCCCCGGGACCAGCTCCTTGACGAGCTGCTTGGAGTAGTGGATGTCCGGCACCAGGTAGTACCACTCTTCACCGACCTGGTCGGTGGGTCCGGCGATGTGGTGCCCCCACCAGGAACGTACGTCGTTGATGGCTTCGTACGCCTCCTGAGGGGTGGCGTCGACGGTGAATGTTGCGGTCAGGTCGCTCATGGCTGTTCCCTTGGAATCGGCTGTGACTTGCATCATGCAAGCACCACCGTAGACACACGCACTTTCATCATGCAAGTGATTTGCTAGAGTCGTCGCGTGCTCGGAAAGACGTATGACGGCCAGATCTGCTCCATCGCCCGCTCCCTGGAGATCGTGGGCGAGCGCTGGACGCTGCTGATCCTGCGAGACGCGCTCTTCGCCGGCGTCACGCGGTACGGCGACTTCCAGCACAATCTCGGCATCTCCACGAACATCCTGAAGACGCGCCTCGCCACCCTCGTCGAGACCGGCCTGATGACGCGCGACGACGCCGGCGACTACCGGCCGACCGCGAAGGCTCAGGGCCTGCGGCCGGCGCTGATCGCTCTCACCGAATGGGGAGACACGTGGTTCGCCCCCGACGGCCGGCCCATCGACTACCTGCACGCCGACTGCGGCGGAGCCGTCCACCTCGAGGCGCGGTGCGAGCAGCACGGCACCGTTCCCCCGGCGGACGTCGTAGTCCGACCCGGCCCAGGCATGCCCACCGAATACCTAGCCGCCCGACGGCCACAAACCCGCCCCCGCCGAAGCGTCGATTCCTGACCGCGAGAGGTCAGTTCTTGACGGCGAGAGGTCGAATCTCGACCGCCACAAGTCGATTCTCGAGACGCCCCAGAAACCGACTCATCGACGCCAGAAACTGACCTCTCGCGATCAAGAACTGACTCTTCGGCCTGTGTGGTGACGGGCGGCAGCGCAGTGGGGCACAGTTGTTGCATGCAGACTCGTGGGCGCTGGATCGGCTCGCAGCCGTGATGGGCGGACTCTCGGCACGACCGTGCATCGAAATCGAGGCCACCGCTCTGGCGACGGCCGACGGAGTCTCTGAACGCCAGACACAGTTGGCCGCGTTGGAAGACCTCGCATGACCTGGCTCGGGTGGGTGCTCGGGACCGTTGCGGCAGTCGGCCTCCTCTGGCTGGCTCTGTGGGCGTGGTATCGCCGCTGGCTGGCCAACGTGGCTCGCAAGGCATCTGAAGACAGCGAACTCGTCGACACACGGCTCGGCCCGGTCGAGTACGGGTTGCGCGGCGATGGGTACGTCGTGCTGCATTTCCACGGCGGCAACGTCGGTCACAACGGATGGTTCTTCCTCGAGCACCTCGTCACCGCTGGGTATCAGGTCCTGACGCCCGATCGCCCGGGCTACCTCGGCACTCCCATCGCCAACGGCCGTACGCCCGAGGAGCAGGCCGATCTGGCGGCGGCCCTGCTCGACTCGCTCGGGATCGCGACGGTCGCGGTCGTCGGCCTCTCGGCGGGAGGACCGTCCGCCATCCAGTTCGCGGCAAGGCATCCGGAGCGAACCTCCGCGCTCGTGCTGTTGTCGGCGATCTCCCAGCGCACGGGCCTCTCCGACGATCAGCTGAACAGCTCGCTCGGCCGGCTCGTCATGACTCCGCGGTACCAGAATGTCGCGTACTTCCTGATCAACCGGATGATGCACACCATGACGGCGGTGAGCATGCGCGACTTCGTCAAGACGGAGACCACCTACGACGCCGCCACCGGCAGGCGCCTCATCGAGCAGGTGCTGAACGACCCCGCGCAGAAGCGCCAAGTGCTGGCGATGAGCGACGCGATGGTGCCGGCGCTCCCGCGCTTCGACGGCGTGATGAACGACCTGCGCGTGCAGCGGGAGCTCGATGAGCTTCCGTTCGCCGAGGTCACGGCACCCACCCTCATCGTCGGTAGCCGGAAGGACGGGGACATCGGCTACGCCAACTCGGTCAACGCCCACGAGAAGCTCACCGGCTCCGATCTCGTCACGGTCGATCAGTTCGGCCACCTGATCTGGTGGGGGGATGCCGCCGTCACCAAGGAGTTCGAAGGCAGGATCGAAGCCTTTCTCGAACGGCACCTGCGGGGCGGAGAGGCGTAGAGCAGCGCCTCGCGGAGACCTCCCCGCACTCCCAGAAACCTGACTCCTCGACGCCAGAAATCGACCTCTCGCGGTCAGGAACTGACGCTTCGGCGCAGGCGGTGGGACGGACGCCGGCGGGGTGGGGCACAGTTGTGCGCATGGAGACTTGTGGGCGCTGGATCGGCTCGCAGCCATGACGGGTGAGCTCTCGGCACAACCGTGGATCGGGATCGACGAGGAGACGGAGCGGCTCTACCGGGTGGCGCTCGCGGTGCACGGTCCACTTGAGGCCGCCACCTTGGCGGAGGCCGGCGCGGTCTCCGAGGAAGCGGCCCGGGCCGCCATCGAGCGGCTCCGGAAGCTTGGCTTCGTGACGTCGTACGGGGTTCTTGCGCCCTACGCGGCGCTGCGGGTCCTCCACCATCGCCGGGTGTCCGAGCGACAAGCGCAGCTGGCCGAGCTCGAGACGGCGGCGAGCATGATCGACGATCTCTCCGCCGGGTTCGTGTCGGCGGCACCGGAGGTGATCGCGGTCCAGGGCATCGAGCTCGTGGTCGGCGTCGAGGAGGTGGGACGGCGTGCCGGTGCACTCATCGCCTCTGCGCGGAGCGAGCTGATGGTGCTGAACGCGCCGCCGTACGCCCAGAACGCTCTGCCGCCCTACGACGAGCTGCCCAAAGGCCCGCCGCCAGCCGAGTCCGAGACCGGCCTGGCCGTCCTGCGCGGAGTGCACGTGCGCAACGTGATGGCACCCGAGGGGCTGGACCTGCCCGGGCGGATGCCGGCGGTGAGCGAGCTCGCCGATCTGGGGATGGGGGTCCGGATCCGGGCCGACCTGCCGACAAAGCTGATGATCGCCGACCGGACGACGGCCATGCTGCCACCCTCGATGGTGGCCGACCCGCTGGAGTCGGCACTGATCATCCACGACGGTCTGCTCGCGAACGCATTGGTGCCGCTGTTCGAGGCGACCTGGGACACCGCGCTGCCGCTGGCGGCCGTTCAAGGGAACTCCGATGTCTCCATCGATCCGTCGGGCCCTCCCAGCGCAGAGGAGCGTGCTCTGCTGACCTTGCTCGCGAGCGGGCTCAAGGACGAGGCGATCGCTCGCCAGCTCGACGTCCACGTGCACACCGCGCGCCGCCGGATCACCGCACTGCTGGCCAAGCTCGGCGCATCGACCCGGTTCCAGGCCGGCGTCCAGGCAGGGCGCCGAGGCTGGCTGGAATGACGCGACGGCCGGGCTCCGATCGGGAGCCCGGCCGCCTGTGTCATTCGCGCCGGCTGGTTCTACCTCAGCTGGCGTCGCACTGTCCGGCCGGGCGGTCCCGCTTCACCAGGTTGGTGTGGCTGGTCGTGCCGTCGAACCACAGCACCCGCTTGCCCTCGTCGGCTGCGGCGTAGATCTGCTCACCGCGGCTGCAGGACATTCGCTGCGGGCCCTTCTTGCCGTCGACGGCCACCTGGAACAGCTTCGGAAGCGTCTCGTTGGCCCACCAGCTGGCGAACGGCATCGACGTGACGGTGACAGCATCGTCAGAAGCGGTCAGCGAGTAGGGGAAGACGGAGTCCTGGCCCGCTTCCGAAACCAGCGTGGCCAGGTTGCTCCCGTCGAAACCGGCCTTGCGAACCGCTGCCTGACCGTCGTCGGTGATGTCGTTGTCCTCGATCCAGAAGACGCCAGCCTCGGTGATCTGGGTCTGGCCGATGCCCATCACGTTGGCATGGTCCATCGGCATCAGGGTCTTGGTGCCCGCGACCGTGTCGAAGACCTCGACGCCGAGCCGGGGACCGTCGGCCTCGTACCACAGCTTCGCGTACGCGATCTTGCCGTCATGGACCGACGGCAGGGCCGTGGAGACGTACGGAGTGCCGGGGTCGACCAGGCCCTTCTCGCCGGTCTTCGTGTTGACCCAGCCGACGTGATCGGTGCCGGTGGTGTAGTCCGTGACGGTCTGGACCATGAGGTCACCGTCGACGGCCAGCGACGAGACCGGACCGTTGTGGCTGAACAGGACCGTCTTCGTCAGTCCACCGGCGACCGGCCGGGACTTGGCCAGGATCGAGGTGCCGGTGAACTCCATCCACACCACGTTCTTGCCGTCGGTGTCGGCGTACACGTTGTAGTTGCCGTTGTTGCTGCTCACCAGCTCAGGCTGCCCGCTCCCACTGGTGTTCCCCATCCACACCGAGTAGGGCTCGCTGCCGTCGTGGTTGCTCCGGGAAACGGCGTACTTGCCGCCGCCGGCGCCGACGCCGGTGTTGGCGATGTTGTTGTCGGCGATCAGGGTGTCGCTGTCGACGCCGAGCTCGCCTTCCCAGCCCGCCTCGATGCCGTGCGCGTCGAAGGCGGCTTCGACGACCGCCACCTGCGCCTTGGTGGCACCCAACTCCTGGGCGGCAGCGACCATCGCGGCGCGTCCGGCCATGAAGTCGTCGAGAGGGGTCATGTAGGACGACAGGGCACGGTAGACGATCTGGTCAGCGAGCTCGCCGCCGAGCTCCTCCCGGATGTCCCACAGGGCACCGGAGAAGATGGTGGAGTTGAGGTGCACGCCACCGTTGTCACCACGGTAGGTGACGCCGACGAAGTCGTCGTAGGTGGTCGCGCCGTCGTTCAGGTCGCGCAGGGCACAGTCACGCGGAGCGGCGGTCGTGCACAGGTCCTCACCGAGGAGCGCGGCGTCCGGGTCGTCCATCGAGGTGCCGTTCGCTTCGAGGTCGATCGCGTTGCCGAAGTAGTCGGCGATCGCCTCGTTCATCGCGCCGGACTGACCGACATAGACCAGGTTCGCACTGTGCTCGATGACGCCGTGGGTCATCTCGTGACCGACGACGTCGGTGTCGGCGGAGAAGGTGCGATAGTCGCCCCCGCCCTGGCCATAGACCATCTTGGTGCCGTCCCAGAAGGCGTTGTTGAACGGCTGACCGCCCTGGACCACGCCGACCAGCGAGTAGATGAAGCCGTCGTTGCCGTCGAGACCGGCGCGGCCGTGGTGGTTCTTGTAGTAGTCGTAGACCTTGCCGGCCGCCCAGTGCGCGTCCACGGCACCGGAGTCGGTGAAGTCAGCGCCGACCTCGGTGGTGGTCGAGCTGAAGTACTTGATCCCGGTGGGCCAGCGGCCGGATGCGGAGGCTGCCTCGCGCCCGCGGGCGTCGTAGGTCGCCAGCATCGTGCCCGTGTAGGGCGACGCCGGGTCGACCTTGCTGTAGTCGATCATCTGGTAGACGCCCTTGCCGTCCTTCCAGAAGTTCAGATCGACGGTCTCGCCGTTGTAGCGGACACCGGACACCTTGCTGACCAGCGGGTTGTCAGCGGTCGGCGCGACCTCCGGAGTCTCGGTGGTCTCGCCGATCTCGGCGGTGGTGGCGGCGGGCTCGGCGCCAGGTCCGCCGAAGGTCTTGATCGAGCTGTACTGCAGCACCGGGAATCCGGCGTTCGCGTCGACGTACACCTCCTGCTTCACGGCCATGCCGGTCTCATCCACACCGCTGACGGTGACGTGCCGGGTGAGCACGCCGGCGCCTTCAGGGAGCACGACGAGGCCGTTCACCTGACCGGTCAGCCGCGGCGCGGCGTCGTCGCCCTTCTGCACCGAGGACTTGCGGAGCAGCCCGCCGGGCTTGGCGTGGACCGCGGCGACGGCCCGCTCGATCGCGACCTGCTCGGAGACCTGCGGGGTGACCGAGTCGAGATCCAGCTCGGTGAAGTACTTCCCGGAGGTGCCGGTGACGACCCGCTTGCCGTCGCGCTTCTCCATCCGGACGAGGTACGTCCCGCCGAGGACCGGGACACCCCGATACTTCTGCTGGAGGCGCACCGTCTCCTTCGCGCCGTCGGACTCCGTGCCGACCGACTCGAGGTTCTTGCCCGGGTTGTCGATGTGGTAGCGGCCCGGCTTCGAGGCGAGGTGTCCGCGGGCGGCCGCAGCCGCACTGGCACCGTCGGTCCGCTCGCTCAGTCCGGTGACGAGGGCGGGGGTGTCGGTCTCCGATCCGGCGGCCGACACTGCCGGGGCCGAGGTTGCGGGGAGCGGCTCCGCGTGGGCGGTCGAAGCCGCCGTGCCGACGAGACCGGTTGCGACGATCAAGGCAGCGGCGCCCTGGCCGACGGCACTGCTGCGATGCTTCACGCCCTTTCGGGCGATCCTGGATGAACTCTGCATGGATGATCCTTCGAACGCACTGAGGTGAGTGGGGGTCGTGCCCTCATATGCAATGCCCTCGACGACCGGGCTGACCACGGTTTCCGGTGGTCACTAGTGCGCATCCACACTTGTGTGCACGCCTACGACCCGGCGCTCGCCGGGTCGTAGGCGCACCTGCCGCCGGCCGTCCGGCCGGCGGCAGGTGCTCAGGCGTCGACGAGGTCCCGGTCGCTGGTCTCCCCCAGCCTGACCAGGGAGAACACGCTCAGCAGGCAGAAAGCCGCGATGACCGTGGAGAGCATGACGGTGCTGGCGCCGGCCTTCTGCAGCGAGGCGAAGAGGAGCGGCGAGAGGCCCGCGCCCATGCCGGCGAGCTGGTAGCCGAGCGAGGCACCCGTGTAGCGCGACGAGGTCTTGAAGACCTCGCTCATCAGCGCGGCGAGCGGGCCGTAGAAGGCGGCATGGATGACCGACTGGCCCAGGACGACCGCGAGCACCAGCAGCGCAACACTGCCGCTGTCGAGCATCGGGAAGAGCAGGTAGGCGAAGACCGCGGTCGCGACGGCCGCGGCGAGGACCACCGGCCGGCGGCCGACCCGGTCGGTGAGCGCCGACCAGCCCAGGATGCCGATGACCGCGCCGGCCGAGGAGACCGTCAGCGCGTTGAGCACCGTCGGACGCTCGAAGCCGGCCCCGATGGCGTAGCTGATCAGGAAGGTGGTCAGCGTCCCCTGCACGACAAAGGCGCCCAGCCCGACACCGACGGCCAGCAGGAGCGTACGCGGGTGGTTGCGGAGGACGTCGAGCAGCGGCGTACGCGCCTCTGCCTTCTTCTCCTTCATCGCCTCGAACGCGGGCGACTCGGTCACGCTGAGGCGGATCCACAGGCCGACCGCGAGCAGGACGATGCTCAGCAGGAACGGCACCCGCCAGCCCCATGCGGTGAACTGCTCGGGCGTGGTGACCGAGGCCATCACCGCCATCACCGCGGTCGAGAGGACCATGCCGGCCGGGGCGCCGGCGTTGGTGAACGAGGCCCACAGCCCGCGCCGGGAGGTGGCGTGCTCGGCGGTGATCAGCACCGCGCCGCCCCACTCGCCGCCGATCGCGACACCCTGGACGACCCGGAGCAGGACGAGGAGAACCGGCGCGGCCGCACCGATCTGGCCGTACGTCGGCAGGCAGCCGATCAGGAAGCTGACCACACCCATGATCAGCATGGTCAGGACCAGCATCTTCTTGCGGCCGAGCCGGTCGCCGAAGTGACCGAAGATCACGCCGCCGAGCGGGCGCGCCAGGTAGCCGGCGGCGAAGGTGCCGAAGGACGCGATCGTGCCGGTCACCGGGTCGAGGTTGGAGAAGAAGACCTCGTTGAAGACCACGGCCGAGGCGGTGGAGTAGAGCAGGAAGTCGTAGTACTCGATCAAGCTGCCCGTGAAGCTGCTGGCGACGATCCGGCCCATCTGCGTACGTGGACCGGTCGTGCTACCACCGGAGGTGAGGGTCATGTGGGGGCTCCATTCAGGATTCCTGTTTATCAGGATTCCTGTCAATTCTGGGTGATGCACGTCACGCCTGTCAAGGAGCCCCCATGACCGGTCTAGAAGGTGAGCACCGGTTTCACCGTGGCGCCCGAGACCATGTCGGCGACGGCCGTCTGGATGTCCTCGAACGGGTAGCGCCGGACCAGACGGTCCAACGGCATCCGCCCGTCGGCGACCAGTTGCGCGAGGGCGGGGATGAGCGTGCGGGTCTCGGCGTCGCCGAGGGTCAAGCCGGTCACCCGCTTGCCGGGCAGCATCGCGTTCACGTCGATCCCCACCTCGATGCCGAACGGTGGCGCCCCGACGATGACCGCGGTGCCCCGGGCGCGGAGGGCGTCGACACCCTGGCGGAGTACGCCGGTGTTGCCGGTCGTCTCGACGACGCCGTCCGCGCCGCCGCCCGTCAGGTCCGTCAGCGCCGCGGTCAGGTCGTCGACCTTGCCGGCGTCGACGACGTCGGTGGCCCCCAGCTCGCGCGCCAGCTCGAGCCGCTCGGCCACCCGGTCCACCGCGATGATCCGGGTGGCCGGGGTCAGGCGTGCGGCCATCACCGCCGACAGGCCGACGGCGCCCGCGCCGAGGACCACCACCGACGACCCAGGGCGCGGGGCGAGCACGTTCCAGACCGCACCGACCCCGGTCTGCACCCCGCACCCGAGCGGCGCGAGCAGGGACAGGTCGGCCTCCGGGGCGACGCGTACGGCGCTGCGCTCGTCGACGACGGCGAGGCGGGAGAAGGAGGACTGACCGAAGAAGTGGCCACCGATCGACTCCCCCTCCCTCTGCACCGGCGAAGATCCGTCCAAGCGGGCGCCGCCGATGAGGTTGGCGGGAAGCCAGACGTCGCAGTAGGCCGGATGGCCGTCGCGGCACTGGGCGCAGGTCCCGCAGGAGGTGAACGACAGCAGCACCTGGTCGCCGGGTACGAGGCTGCGTACTCCGGATCCGACCTCCTCGACCACACCGGCGCCCTCGTGCCCGAGGACACCCGGGAGCGGGAACGGCAGCCCGCCGCTCGCCACGCCGAGATCGGTGTGGCAGAGCCCGGCGGCGACCATCCGTACCAGGATCTCGTCGGGACGGAGCGCGTCGAGCTCGACGGCTCCGATGGTGAACGGGGCTCCGGCAGACTCGACCACCGCTGCCTGGGTCGCGGTGCTCACGACTCCTCCTGAGGGGTCGGCGGAAGGGAGATGACGACGGAGCGGACCTTCGTGTACGCCTCGAGTGCCTCCGGGCCGTACTCGCGGCCGAAGCCGGACTGCTTGACGCCGCCGAAGGGCACCGCGGGGTCGAGCATCGCCCAGTCGTTGACCCAGACGATGCCGGCCTCGAGCCTGCCCGCGACGCGGTGCGCCCGGGTGAGATCCCGGGTGTGCAGACCGGCGGCCAGGCCGTACGCCGTGGAGTTGGCTAGGGCGACGGCCTCGTCCTCGTCCACGAACGACTGCACCGTGAGGACCGGCCCGAAGACCTCCTCGTTGACGACGCGTGAGTCCGCGGGCAGCCCGGTGATCACCGTCGGCGCGTAGTAGAACCCGTCGGTGAGGTCGCCGCCGAGCTCCGGACGCTCCCCGCCGGTGACGATCTGGCCGCCCTCCTGGCGGGCCAGGGCGACGTACTCCTCGACCTTCTTGCGGTGCTGGTCGCCGGCCATCGGGCCGATGACCGTCGCCGGGTCGCCCGGATCGCCGAGGGGTACGCCCGGGACGGCGTGCCGGAGGATGTCGACAACCGTGTCGTGGATCTCCGCGGCGACGAGCAGTCGCGGTCCGGCCATGCAGAACTGACCGGTGTTGAAGATGAAGGCCTTGATCACGGCGCCCACGGCGATCTCGATGTCGGCGTCGGCGAAGACCAGGTGCGCGCCGTTGCCGCCGAGCTCCATGGTGACCGGCTTCAGGTGCTCGCCCGCGACGCTCGCTGCCCGGCGGCCCACGGCCGTCGACCCGGTGAACGCGATCTTGTCGACTCCGGGGTGACGCAGCAAGGCGTCGCCCGCCTCCGGACCGGTCCCGGTCACGACGTTGAGTACGCCCTCAGGCACCCCGGCATCAGCAAGGAGCCGCGCCATGAACAGCGCACTGAGCGGGGTGTCGTCTGCCGGCTTGTGCACGACGGTGTTGCCGGCAGCCAGGGCGGCCGCGATCTTGCTGCTGGACAGGACCAGCGGGAAGTTGAACGGGGTGATGGCACCGACCACGCCCAGGGGCTCGCGCCGGGTGTAGGCGAGGGCAGCGATGGGCGTGTCCCGCACGGACCCGTCGAGGGTCTGCGCCAGCGCGGAGCAGTACTCGTACTGCTGGGCCGCGGTCTCGACGTCGACGTGTCGGGCCAGGGTCACGGGCTTCCCGACGTCTCGGCTCTCGAGCTCGACCAGCTCGTCGGCCCGCTCGCGGATCAGGTCCGCGACACGGTGCAGGATGCGGGCGCGGTCGCGGCCGCTCATCCGTGGCCACGGCCCGGTGTCGAAGGCCTCCCGGGCGGCCGTGACGGCGGCAGCGACGTCGGCGGCGTCGCCCGCAGGCACGCTCGTCAGCACCTTGCCCGTGCTGGGATCGGTGACGTCCATCCGGCGGCCGCTCATCGAACCGGTCGACCGGCCGCCGATGAAGAGCTGCTGGTCCTCGTACGTGGCGGGCATGTCAGTGGCCCTTCGCGCGGTGCGTCCCGACCGGCCGAGGGTCCTGGACCGGTCTGGGGCGGCCGGTGGGGGCGCTGGCGAGGATCCGGCCCATGTGCGTCCGTGGGCCGGCCGGGCATCTGCCGTCGGGGATGAGGGTCATTGCGGGCTCCGTTCAGGATTCCTGTTTATCAGGATTCCTGTCAATACTGCGTGGTGCCCGTCACCCCGTCAATAGGTGCGATGGTCAAAACGCTGGTCAGGCCAGCCCGAGCAGGCGGATCGCGTTCTCCTTCAGCAGCAGCGGCCGGACCTCGTCCTTGATCTCGAGCTTCTCGAGGTCGGCGAACCAGCGGTCGGGGGTGATAACCGGGAAGTCGGAGCCGAACAGCACCTTGCGGCGCAGCGGCCCGTTGAGCTGCTTGACCAGCTGGGGCGGGAAGTACTTCGGCGACCAGCCGGAGAGGTCGATGTGGACGTTGGCCTTGTGCGTCGCGATCGAGATCTGCACGTCGACCCAGGGGACGGCGGGGTGCGCCATCACGATCTGCAGGTCCGGGAAGTCGGCGGCGACGTCGTCGAGGAGCAACGGGTCGGAGTAACGCAAGCGGATCCCCCTTCCGCCCGGGAGCCCGGCGCCGATCCCGGTCTGGCCGGTGTGGAAGAGCGCGACCACGCCGAGCTCCTCCAGCGTCGCCCACAACGGGCGGAAGTCGGGGTCGGCCGGCGAGAACGCCTGCAGGCCGGGATGGAATTTGAACCCGCGTACGCCGTAGTCCTCGGCGAGACGACGGGCCTGCTTCACGGCGGCCTCGCCCTTGCGGGGATCGACGGAGCCGAACGGGATCAGCACGTCGGCGTGCTCGGTCGCACGCTCGGCGATCTCCTCGCTCGACAGCGGCGGGTGGTCGAGGCCGGTCGAGGCGTCGACGGTGAAGATCACCGCCGCCATGTCGCGCTCGCGGTAGTAGGCGGCGAGGTCGTCGACGGTCGGGGTGCGTGGGTGGTCGCCGCGGAAGTAGGCCGCCGAGGCGTCCATGAGCTCCTGGTCGAGCGAGAAGTGACCGTGATGGTCGGCCTCGACGTGGGTGTGCATGTCGAGGGCTCGGATCGAGGCGGTGTCGATGCGGGGCTGGTAGCGGGTCATCGGGTGGTTCCTTCCGGGGTGCCGTACAGCTCGCGGACCCGGGACTTCAGCAGCTTCCCGGAGGCGTTGTGCGGGATCTCGTCGACGAAGACGACGGCCTTGGGGATCTTGTAGCGGGCGAGCCGTCCGTCGAGGTGTTTCAGCAGTTCGGACTCGGTGAGGGCGGAGTCGGGGCGGCGTACGACGACGGCGCGGCCGACCTCGCCCCAGCGCTCGTCGGGGACGCCGATGACGGCGGCCTCGGCGACGCCGGGATGGGTGTAGACCGCCTGCTCGACCTCGGCGGGATAGACGTTCTCGCCGCCACTGATGTACATGTCCTTCACCCGGTCGACCACATAGAGGAAGCCGTCGTCGTCGAGCATCGCGACATCGCCCGTACGCAGCCAGGGCCCGTCGAAGGCAGCCTCCGTCGCCGCTTCGTTGTGCCAGTAGCCGGGAGTCACGTTCGGACCGCTGACGTGCACCTCACCGGCCTGTCCGGGAGCCGCCTCCTCGTTGCCGGGCGCGACGACGCGTACGTCGGTGAAGAAGCAGGGGGTGCCGGCCGAGCCGAGCTTGTCGAGGCCGTCGCCGGCGCGCAGCATGGTCGTCCCCGGAGAGGCCTCGGTCAGGCCGTAGCCCTGGATGATGTGCAGGCCGCGGCTCTGCCAGGTGTCGAGGAGCGTGCGCGGGATCGGCGCACCGCCGCTCAGGGCCGAGCGGAGACTGTCGAGGTCGGCGGTCGCCCAGGTCGGCTCCTGGGCGAGCGCCTGGTACATCGAGGTGACGCCGAAGAGCAGCGTGACCCGCTCCCGCTCGATGGTGGCGATCGCGGCGGCCGGGTCGAAGCGGGCCGCGATGAGGGAGGTACCTCCCTTGAGGAAGGTCGGGAGCAGCACCTGGTTGAGCGCGGCGGTGTGGAACAGCGGCGCGGTGACCAGGGCGATCTCATCGGAACGTACGTCGACGTCGACGAGCAGGTTGAAGGCGTTCCAGGCGATGTTTCCGTGCGTCAACATCACGCCCTTGGGGCGGCCGCTGGTGCCGGAGGTGTACTGGATCATGAAGACGTCGTCCAGCCCGACCTCGACGTCGATCCGCTCCTTCGACGGCACGGCGAGGGCTTCCAGCCCGTGACCGCCGACGGCGGTGAACCGATGGCTCGGCAGCCCGAGGGCCGCCACCGCGTCGGAGGAGACCGCCTCGTCGAAGTCGTCGGCGTGGACCAGCAGCGCGGGCTCGGCGTCGGTGAGGATCCAGGCCAGCTCGGGCGGCGCCAGCCGGGTGTTGAGCGGCAGGAAGACCGCCCCCAGCCGCGCGGTGGCGAAGAGGGTGACCGCGAGCTCGATCGAGTTCAGGCCGAGGAAGGCCACCCGGTCGCCGGCCGCGACACCGCGGGCGCGCAGCCCGTGGGCGACCTCCTCGACGAGACGGTCGACCTCGGCGTACGTCACCACCGCGTCGTCCTGCACGAACGCCCGGGCGCCAGGGGTCATCCGGGCCCGGCGGGCGGGCCACGATCCGATGCCGCTGTCCAACATGTCGATCCTCGTTCGTCTCGTGGGCTCAGCCGAGCCCGAGGTCGGTCTTGATCTCCAGCAGTCGCCGCAGCGCCTGGTCGCGGCGCGCGACGAGGTCCTCGGCAGAGGTGCCGTCGAGCTCCTCGTCGACCCCGTCGACCAGCTTCTCGACCAGCCCGGCGGTGAGCTTCGGGTGACCGAGGTCGTCCCACCATTCGACCATCGGCGGGCCGAGATGCTCGAGCACGTGCCCGAGCCCGCCCGGGCCGCCGGAGAGGTGCTGGGTCGCGAAGGGGCCGAGCAGGGACCAGCGCAGGCCGGGCCCGTCGGCGATCGCGGTGTCGATGTCGGCGACCGAGACGATGCCCTGGTCGACGAGGTGGTACGCCTCGCGCCACAGCGCCGCCTGGAGCCGGTTCGCCACGTGCCCGGGCACCTCGCGGCGGATGTGGATGGGACGTTTGCCCAGGTGGCGCAGGGTCTCCAGGGCAGCGTCGACCGCCTCCGCCGACGTCGCCGATCCGCCCACGACCTCGACCAGCGGCACCAGGTGCGGCGGGTTGAACGGGTGCGCCACGAGCACCCGCTCCGAATGATGGGTGCAGGCGTCCTGGAACGTGCTCGGCATCAGGCCCGAGGAGCTGCTGGTGAGAAGTACGTCGGGAGCCGCGGCGGCATCGAGGGCAGCGAAGATCTCGCGCTTGACCTCGAGCCGCTCAGGGCCGCTCTCGAGCACCAGGTCAGCATCGCGTCCGACCTCCTCGAGGCCTTCCGCGAACCGCAAGGATCCCTCCGGGATCTGCGCCCGCAGCCGCTCCTCGGCGCCCTCGGCCGGATCCCAGGCGACCACGTCGAGCCCGTGCTCGAGCCCGAGCACCACCCAGCTGACCCCGATCGCGCCGGTGCCGACGACCCCGAGCGTACGAACGTTCTCTCCGCTCCTCATGCGGTCCTCCTGCTCAGTGCGCCCGAGGTCGCCAGCTCGACGAACGAGTCAAGAGAGGCCGGGTCGGCGAGCGCGTCCCGGCTGGCGACGTCCTCAGGACGTACGCCCTGCAGGATGCGTTTGGCCGGCAGCTCGAGCTTCTTGCCGGTGAGGTTGCGTGGCACCGCGGGCACCTCGATCACCTGGTCGGGGATGTGCCGCGGGGAGAGCGCCGACCGCAGCGCGCGGACCAGTCGGGCGCGGAGGGGATCGTCGAGCCGGATGCCCCCGTCGGTGACCACGAAGAGCAGCAGCTCGCCGTTGCCTCCGTCGGGGTCCTCGAGGTGGACGACCAGCGAGTCGGCGACACCGTCCACCTCCTCGGCGACGCGGTAGAACTCGGCGGTGCCGAGGCGTACGCCGCCTCGGTTGAGGGTCGCGTCGGAACGGCCGGCGACGTGGCAGCTGCCGTTGTCGTGGAAGAGGATCCAGTCGCCGTGGCGCCACACGCCGGGATAGTGGTCGAAGTAGGCCGCGCGATAGCGGCTGCCGTCCTCGTCGCCCCAGAAGCCGACCGGCATCGAGGGCATCGGCGAGGTGATGACGAGCTCGCCGAGCACGCCGGTGACCGGATGGCCGGACTCGTCGTAGGCGTGGGCGTCGACGCCGAGGCAGCGGCCGGAGATCTCGCCGGCGTAGACCGGGAGCAGCGGGTTGTTCTGCACGATGCCGGAGCAGACGTCGGTGCCACCGCTGCCGACGTTGATCTGCGCCCCCGGGAGCTGGTCCCGGAGCCAGGCGTAGCCCTCCGGCGGAAGCGAAGCTCCGGCCGAGCCGAGGACACGAACCCGCAGGTCACCGATGTCCTTGAGCTGGACGCCATCCTTGCGGCAGGCCATCACGAACCCCGGGCTGGCGCCCATGACGGTCGCGCCGGTCGAGGCCGCGAGCCGCCACTGCCAGGTGAGGTCGGGGTGCATCGGGTTGCCGTCGACCATGACGATCGAGGAGCGGACCAGGAGCGAGGAGACCAGGGCGTTCCACATCATCCAGGCGGTGGTGGAGAACCAGAGCATCCGGTCCTCGGGCCCCATGTCCCACGAGAGCGCATGGTTCTTGAGGTGCTCGAGCAGGATGCCGCCGTGGCCGTGGACGATCGCCTTCGGCCGGCCGGTCGTGCCGGAGGAGAAGAGCACCACCAGCGGGTGCTCGAAGGGCACCGGCTCGAAGGCGAGCTCGGCATCGTCCTCCGCATCGAGCAGGGAGGTCCAGGAGAGCGCGTCGTCGACCCGGTGCGCCCCATACTCCACGTCGATCACCTGCCGCACCGACGGCAGCTCGGCCCGGATCTCAGCCACCTGGGAACGCCGGTCGACGTCCTTGGCGCCGTAGCGGTAGCCGCCGGCGACCAGCAGCACGACAGGCTCGATCTGGGCGAAGCGGTCGATGACGCTGCGCGGCCCGAACTCGCTGGCGCAGCTCGCCCAGGTCGCGCCCAGGCTGGCGGCGGCGAGGTACGCGACCAGGGCCTCGGGGATGTTGGGGAGGTAGCCGGCGACGCGGTCGCCGCGGCGTACGCCCAGCTTCTCGAGCGCCGCCCGCGCTCGGGCCACCTGGTCGCGCAGTTCGCCGAAGGTCAGCTCGATGTCGTCACGGGTCTGCGAACGGCCGAGCACCGCGACCCGGTCCACGTCCTCGTCGGTGCCGAGCGCGTGCTCGGCATAGTTGAGCAGCGCTCCCGGGAACCAGCGCGCCCCGGGCATCTCCCGGGAGGCGAGGACGGTGTCGTACGGAGCGTGCGCCCGCACCTCGAAGAACTCCCACACCGCCGACCAGAAGCCGTCGAGGTCGGTCACCGACCAGCGCCACAGCTCCTCGTGGGTGGTCATCTCCAGGTCGCGCTCGCGGGCGAGCCAGGCCAGGAACTCACCGACGCGGGAGGTGGAGAGTACGTCCGCCGGCGGCGTCCAGACGATGTCGCCCTGCTCGATCTGCTGCTGGGTCGCGCTCACTGGTCCGTCACCTTCTTGGCCCTGCCGTCGAGGAAGTCCTGCATCCGCCCCTTCGCATCGTTGGTCCCCTGCGCGATCGCGGCCATCAGCGACTCCATCAGGAAGCCGTCTCGAGGGTTGGCCTCGGCGATCCGCGGCAGCGCCTGCACGACGGCGAAGTTGGTCTGCGGCGCGTTCTGCGCGATCCGGCCGGCCAGCTCGAGGGCGGTCTTGCGGCCGGTGCCGTCGGCCACGGCGTACTGGCTCAGGCCGAGTCCCAGCCCCTCCTGCGCGTCGTAGCGACGGCCGGTCAGCATCATGTCGGCCATCCGGGAGACCCCGATGAGCCGCGGGACGCGCACCGAGGCGCCGCCGCCGACGAAGAGCCCGCGCTGCCCCTCGGGCAGGGCGTAGAAGGTGGACTCCTCCGCGACCCGGATGTGCGCGGCGGCGGCGAGCTCCAGCCCACCTCCGACCACGGCCCCCTTCAGCGCCGCCACGACTGGGACCGGCCCGAACTCGATCTTCTCGAAGACCCGGTGCCACATCCGCGAGTGGCTGACCCCGGCGAGGGTGTCGCGCTCGGTCATCTCGGAGAGGTCGAGCCCGGCGCAGAAGTGGTCGCCGTCCGCGTCGATGACGACGGCGCGTACGTCCGGCTCGAGGCCGTCGAAGAACCGCTCGATCCCGAGCACCGCCTCGTCGCTGAGCGCGTTCCGCTTCGCGGGGCGGGCGAGGGTCAGCACGGCGATGTCGTCGACGCGCTCTGCCCTCAGGGCATCGGGAAGGGGGGTTCCGAGCATGATGAACTCCTCATGATTGACAGGAATCCTGATAATCTCAGAAGTAGCCGCTCCCCGCAAGCGAAGCGATGCTTGAATGACCGCATGACCGACGCACCCCTGCTGCTCTACGTCGTCAAGCAGCTCGAGCTCGCCACCCGAGCCCGCCTCGACGCCGTCCTGAAGGAATCAGGGGTCACGGCCCTGCAGTACACCGCCCTCTCGGTGCTCGAGCGCCGCCCCACGATGAGCGCCGCCGACCTGGCCCGCGCCTCGTTCGTACGAGCCCAGTCCGCCGCCGACCTCATCGGTGCCCTCGAGCGCCGCGGCCTCATCGAGCGCAGCATCGACCCCGACAACCGGCGCCGGATGCTGATCAGCCTCACCACCGAGGGCCGCGCCTTCCTCGATGCGTACGACCCGCGCGTCGAAGAGCTCGAGGAGCAGATGCTGGCCGAGCTCGGACCCGAGGACCGAGAGTCGTTCCGTACGTTCCTCGACACCGCGCGCCGGGCGCTTTCCTAGTCAACGATCACCATCCCGCCCGAGGCAAAATTAGGTTAGCCTCACCTCATGAGACCCCACCTCGTCGCCGTCACGACCGCTGCCCTGGCCCTGGCTCTGTCCGCCTGCTCCTCCGACATCGCCGACGACGACGGCGCGAAACCGGCGTCGGGTGCTTCCTCGGTTCCCGACGGTCCGTGGAGCTTCACCGACGGCTCGGGCGAGGTCGTGAAGCTCGATGAGGCACCGACCCGGATCATCGCGCACGCTCCGGCGGCCGCCGCGCTGATCTCCTATGGCATCCGCCCGGTCGGCATCTACGCCGACGAGCCGGTCGAGACCGACCCGAACCTGGACGGCGTCGACCTGACCGACATCGAGGTGCTCGGCGAGGAGTGGGGCTCGATCGACGTCGCCAAGGCGTCCACCCTGAGCCCGGACCTGATCGTCGCCGACTGGTGGCCGGCGGAGAAGGCCCACTCGGGGCTGGAGAACGGCACCAAGGCGAAGAGCAAGAAGCTCGCCGAACTGGCTCCGGTCGTCGGCCCGTCCCAGGGCGGCTCGATCCTGAACCTCGCCGAGGGTTACGAGGATCTCGCCGAGAGCCTCGGCGCCGACGTCGAGAACTCCCAGGGAGCCAAGGACAAGGCGGCCTTCGAGAAGGCGCGCGACGGCTTCGTCGCGGAGATGAAGGACAAGGACCTGACCGCCCTGGCGGTCTCCCCCGCCGACGACCTGCTCTACGCCGCCAACCCGGAGTACGCCCCGGAGCTGCTGGACTTCACCGAGTGGGGCCTGCAGGTGGTCGCGCCGGACTCGCCGGACCCGGACTTCCCCTACTGGGAGAACCTCAGCTGGGAGAACGCCGACAAGTACCAGCCCGATGTCCTGCTGATCGACAGCCGCACCTTCGTCGACGCCAAGAAGACGGCGGAGGGCCAGCCGACCTGGACATCGATCCGCGCGGCCGAGGCCGGCCAGGTCATCGAGTGGCCCGCCTTCTGGCTGCACACCTACGGCGACTACGCCGAGGCCCTGACCAAGCTGACCGCCGACCTGGCCGACGTCGACGACACCATCGGCGACTGACTCCGGCGGAGACCATCCGGTGATTAGTTCTGTCGCCACCGCGACACCCGCACCGGTACGACGGCGAGCCTCCGGGCTCGCCGTCGGCCTGCTGCTGCTCGTCGCGCTCGTGCCCATCCTCGCCTTCCTCAGCGTGACCCTCGGATCGCGCGACATCGCACTGAGCGAGGTCCTCGACGCCTTCCGGCACTTCACGAGGTCGACCTCGGTCGAGGACACCGTGACCGTACGTCTGCGGGTCCCGCGCACCGTGCTCGGACTCCTCGCGGGCGCGGCTCTCGGGCTCGCCGGCACCCTGCTGCAGGGCCTGACCCGCAACGCCATCGCCGATCCGGGGATCATGGGCGTCAATGCCGGGGCGGCCTTCGCCGTGGTCGGCTCGATCACCCTGCTCGGCATCGGCTCGCTCGGGTTCCACGTCGTCGCGGCGTTCGCCGGAGCACTCGCGGCGACCGTGCTCGTCTACTCGGTGGGCTCGCTCGGGCGCGACGGCGCGACGCCGGTGAAGATGGCCCTCGCCGGGGCCGCGATCACCGCCGGGCTGACCGCGGTGACGACCGGGCTGCTGCTCACCGACCTCGATGCCCAGCAGCAGTACCGCTTCTGGCAGGTCGGCTCGCTGGCCGGCCGCTATGCCCCGATCGTGACGGGCGTGGCTCCGTTCCTGCTGGTCGGCATCGTGCTGGCGCTGCTGTGCGGCCGCTGGCTCAACGCGCTGGCCCTGGGCGACGACGCCGCTCGCGGGCTGGGAGTCTCCCTGACACGTACGCGCATCCTGTCGTTCCTGGTGGTCGGGCTGCTCTGCGGTGCCGCGACCGCGGCGTGCGGTCCCATCGTCTTCGTCGGTCTGGTGGTGCCGCACGTGGCGCGTTTCCTGTGCGGTCCCGACTATCGCTGGGTGCTGCCCTATTCGATGGTGCTGGGCGCCCTGCTGCTGCTCGGCGCCGACATCCTCGGTCGCGTCCTGGGCGGCACCGGCGAACTCCAGGTCGGCGTGGTCCTCGGCATCATCGGCGCCCCGTTCTTCGTGCTCCTCGTCCGCTACGCCCGGCTGGCGGACCTATGAGCGTCATGCCCCAGACCGTGACGGCCCTGCGGCGCACGCGGCGCAGCCGTCGGGTCCGCGCGGGCGTCGTACCTGTCGCCCTGCTCGTCGTCGCCGCCGTCCTGGCCCTGCTCACGCTCTGCTTCGGCTCGGTCCAGCTCAGCCTCGACCAGGTCCTGGCCTCGCTGCTCCATCTGCGCGACCACGCCGCGGTCGACTTCATCGTGCGCGACCTGACCGGGCCGCAGGTCAAGGCGGCCGTGTGCGTCGGGCTGGCTCTCGGCGCCGCGGGCACGATCTTCCAGCAGCTGCTGCGCAACCCGCTGGCCTCCCCCGACTTCGTCGGCATCTCCGCGGGCGCGAGCGTCGCGGCCGTCGCCGGTATCGCGGTGCCCGCCCTCGGCGGGGTGAGCATCCCACTGCTGGCCTTCGGCGGCGGCTTGGTCACGGCCGCGGTGATGTACGTCCTTGCCTGGCGCGACGGCATCACCGGCTATCGCTTCGTGCTGATCGGGATCGGCACCGCGGCCTTCTGCACCGGTGTCACCGGCTATCTCCTCACCCGTACCTCGCTCACCGAGGCCCGGGCCGCGCTGCACTGGCTGACCGGATCGATCGGGCAGGCCGGCGACGCGGAGAACAACGCGCTCCTGGTCGCCATCGTCGTGCTGGTCCCGCTGGTGCCGCTGCTCCAGCGGCTGCTCCGCGCGGTCGAGCTGGGCGACGACACCGCCCGCGGTCTGGGCGTACGCATCGAGGCGACCCGGCTCGCGCTGATCGCGACCGGCGTCCTGCTGACCTCGTTGGCCACCGCGGTCGCCGGGCCGATCGCGTTCGTTGCCCTCGTGGCCGGACCGATCGCCGACCGGATGCTCGGCAGTGCCCGCGGCGGCATCGTCGCCGCCGGTGCGGTCGGGGCGATCGTGTGCCTGATCGCGGACTACGTCGCCATGAACCTGCTGCCGGTCGAGGTCCCGACCGGTGTCGTCACCGGCGCCGTCGGCGCGCCGTACCTGCTGTGGCTCATCGCCACCACCAACCGGAGAGGGATGGGCGGATGACCCAGCCGGAAACGACCCAGCCCGAAACGACCCTGGCGCCGCGGCTCGCGGCGCGCGAGCTGACGCTGGGTTACGACGACCGGGTGGTCGTCGACCGGCTCGACCTCGACGTCCTCGACGGGCGGGTGACCGCGATCGTCGGCGCCAACGCCTGCGGCAAGTCGACGCTGATGCGGGGCCTCGCCCGGCTGCTGCGCCCGTCCGCCGGCGAGGTGCTGCTCGACGGGACCCCGATCCTCGACCGCGGCTCCCGCGAGGTCGCCCGGGTCCTCGGGCTGCTCCCCCAGACCCCGGTCGCCCCGGACGGCATCACCGTCGGCGATCTGGTCTCGCGCGGACGGCACCCGCACCAGGGCTGGTTCCGCCACTGGAGTGCGCGTGACGAGGAGGCGGTCGCCGAGGCGCTCGCCGCCACCGATACCGGCGAGCTCGTCGACCGCCCGCTGCGCGCGCTGTCCGGGGGCCAGCGCCAGCGGGTCTGGATCGCGATGGCGCTCGCCCAGCAGACCGATCTATTGCTGCTCGACGAGCCGACGACCTACCTCGACATCAGTCATCAGGTCGACCTGCTCCGGCTGCTGCGTACCCTCAACCGGGAGACCGGGCGCACCATCGTCACGGTGCTGCACGACCTCAACCTGGCCTGCCGCTACAGCGATCACCTCGTGGTCATGGCCGACGGCCGGATCCTCGCCGAGGGACCGCCGGCCGAGGTGGTCACCGCGGAGGTCGTCGAGAAGGCGTTCGGGTTGCCGTGCGTCGTCGTGCCCGACCCGGTCGCCGGTACGCCGATGGTGGGCGACTGAGCCGAGCACGACGGCCGCTCAGATCAACTCGGCTCAGCCGATCGCGATCTCGTTCGGCTGCTCGGAGAGCTCGACCGAGGCGGTGACCTCACCGGAGGTGAGGTCGACGGCGTGCACGGTGTTGCTGGCCGGCTCGGTGACGTACGCGATGTCGCCGTTCACCTTGATCGCCGGGTGCGGGTCCTGCCACTCCGCCGGCCCCTCCCAGGGCTTCACGACCGGGAACTCATCGGTGATCTTGCCGGTCACGGGGTCCAGGACGTGGATCGAGCCGTCGGTGGCGAGGATGTAGGCCAGGTCCTCCGGGCCGCGCGCCACGTCGCGGAAGGTGTACTCGACGCCCTCGGGCAGCGCGACCGGCTTGAAGGTGCTCTTCTCGGTGTCGACGAGCGTGACCGTGTCGAGCAGGTAGCCCTCGGCGTCGGGGTCGGTGTTGTAGTCGCCGACGATGATCGGGCTGGTCTCCGAGACGTACGCGTTGCCCATCCGGCCGAACTCGTCGGGCGCCTGGAGCTTCTCGAACTCGCCGTCGCGGTAGAGCAGGGCGCCGTCCTCGCAGCCGAAGACCACCGCCTCGTCGGCCGCGGTGCCCTCACCGTGGATGCCGGGGCACGTGTCGTTGGCAGCGATCTCCTTGAAATCGGCACCGTCGGGCTCGAGCGCGATCGCTCCCGAGCGGCTCTCCTCGGTGCCCACGGTGGTCAGCAGGGTGCCGTCCTCGAGCACGATCGAGACGCCGTGGTGGGCGTCCGGCGCCGTCCAGGTCGTCGTCTCCGGGAGCTTGCCTGCGTCACCGAGCGCGCCGGTCTCGAAGATGGTCGTCTCGCCGCTGCCATCGGCGTAGAGGACGGTCTTGTCGCCGTGGTGGACGACGTGCCCGCCGGTGTCGGCCGGGAAGACGACGTCGGTCAGTTCAGGGGTCCGGGTGTCGAGCACCTGGAAGCCCTCGCTCGTCGTGACCATGAGGTTTCGGCCGTCGCCGACCGAGTTGAGACGTACGAACTCCTCGGTCTCGAACTCGTCGACGACCTCGAGGGACTCGGCGTCCAGGACGGCGATCCCGTTGGCGTAGGACACCGCGAGACGGCTGCCCTCGTCGGCCTTCGGGGTCGTCGACTCGTCGCCTTCGGCAGTGGATCCGCACGCCGAGAGCGCCAGCGATACGCCGGCCACCGCCGTGACGGCTCGGAGGGCACGGTTCTGTGGGGCCCTGTTCTGTGGGGTGAGCATGGTGTCCCTTTCAATCGGTGGGCCCTGGCGAGAGCCCGCTGGTGATGCGCTCGGTGTTGGCGCGCATCATGGTCAGGTAGGTGTCGGCGCCCTGGCCGTTCTCGGTCAGGGACTCTGTGAACAGCTCGCTGACGCCGACATCGACGCCCGCCTCGTCGGCGAGCACCTGGATGAGGCGGTCAGGCTGGGAGGACTCGGCGAAGATCGTCCGTACGTCGGCCTGCTCGATCGCCTCGGTCAGGTCGCGCAGGTCCGCGGCGCTGGGCGCGGCCAGGGTCGTCCCGCCCGGGATGACTGCGCCGACGACGCGGAACCCGAACCTCTCTGCCAGGTAGCCGAACACGTGGTGGTTGGTGACCAGGCTGCGGTTCTCCGCCGGGATGCTCTCGAAGGAGTCGGTCATCTCCTGGTCGAGCTCCTCGAGCTGGGTTCGGTACGTGTCGGTCGCCTGTTCCACGGCCCTCTCGTCGATGCCTTCGATGTCCTTCGCAGCCGCTTCCAGCCCGTCGACTACGTCGCGCATCCGCGCCGGGTCGGTCCAGAAGTGCGGGTCCGGTGTTCCGGCAGACTCCCCGTCGGCATAGTCGAGGACGTCGATCTGCTCACCTGCGACGTACGTCTCGACGCCGGCCTCGGCCGCCCGGTCCAGGTGCTGCTGGAGGCCCTCCTCCAGCCCGAGCCCGTTGGAGACGACCAGGTCTGCGTCGCGCATCATCGCGGCCTCTTGGGCCGAGATCTCGAAAGAGTGCGGGTCTGCGTTGGGCCGCATCAGGGTGGTGACCTGGGCGGCGTCGCCGACGGTGCTGGCGACGACGTCGCCGAGGATATTGATGGTCACGACGATGTGGGGGCGGTCGTCGCCGTCGGCTGCTCCGGCGCAGCCGGTGAGTGTCATCGCGACGGCCACGACGCCGATCAGGCGCCTCATCGGCCCGTCTCCGTGAAGAACACCGGGGCAGTGGGCGTCTCGAGCGTCCTCGCGATCCGTGCCTTGTCGGCGTAGTCGATCTCGTGGACGACCCCCTCCGCCGGCACGTTGAGGTAGGCCCGCTCCTGGTCGACGACCAGGTCGACCCCGGCGGCGGCCTCGCTCAGGTCCACGAGCGGCTCGGTCGCGGCGAGCTGCTCGCCGTCCTCGGCGGCGAAGACGCGGACACGGCCGGTCGTGTCGAGGGCGAGCACGTGTCCCTCCTCGTCATCGGCGGCCACCACCTGGCGCAGCGGTACGCCCGCGTCGAGGTGGCTCCAGGTCCGCTCGCGGGTGTCGAGGAGCCAGATCCCGGCCCTGCCCGAGAGCGCCGCCACCGTCGGGCGGCCCTTGCGGCCGTCGAAGCTCATGGCCCGCGGTGCCGTGGTGCCCTCCGGATACTCGACTCGCTCGAAGCTGGGCTCGCCGTCGGTCTCGGTCGCCAGCACCGCGCCGTCGGCGCAGCCGACGAGCACGCCGACCTTGGTCGTGATCGTGCCGCTCGCCTGGGCGCAGGTGATCTGGTCCCCGTCGGCGTTGCCGTCCGCATCGTGATAGCGGAGCCCGGTGACCGCGCCACCGTCGGCGACCGTCACCAGAGCACCGTCGCCGAGCGGGGCGACCAGCCCGTCGTGCGGCTCTTCCTCGACCCGGAACAGCTCGCGCACCTCACCGTCGGCGAGGGCCTTGTTGTCGAGCAGGATCGCCTCGCCGCTGCCTTCGAAGAAGACCCCGGCCGTCGACAGCGGACCGGTCGCCACCGTGGCGTCGCCGTCCCCCTCGACCGTGCCCACCAGCGTCGGCTTGCCGCGGTAGTAGTGGAAGTGGTCGCCGTGGTCCCAGGTCCACATCCCGCTGTCGACGATCTCCACGCCGTCCGCGGTGGTCGCGAACAGGTAGCGGCCATCGGATTCGACCGCGCTCGGAGCGCCGATGGTCCCGACCTCCGCCGAGCTCTCCTCGAGGAGGTCGAGCTGGGCGACCGCGCCGCCGGCGTCGATGGTGGTCAGGTGCAGCTGTGGCTCGGCGACCTCCTGCGCGCCCTCGACGGCGCCATGGTCCTTCCCGGCGCCGGAGTCGGCGCTCTGGTCATCGGCCGCGGGTGTGCCGCATCCTGCGGCGGCGACCAGCGTCAACCCTGTGACGATGCCGGCGAGTGTCCTGCGGTGCATGAGGTCCTTTCGAAGGTGGGGGACGGACGTCGAAGGAGACCGAGGCCGCTGTGGAGCAACCCCGAGGTGACCGCGGTGAGGATGGCCGCGCAGGCGATCGACGCCCCGGCGGCGGTCCCCGCGTACCAGGACGCGGTCAGGCCGATGAAGACCGCAGCGGCGCCGATCACGGCGGCGCAGGCCATGGTCGTGGGGATCCGCCTGGTCCACTGCCCCGCGGCCACGGCCGGCGCGAGGAGCAGCGCGATCACGAGCAGCGAGCCGACCGCCTGGTAGGACGCGACCACGGCGAGGGTCACCAGACCGACGAGCATCACCTGTGCCAGCTGCGGGTGCAGGCCCAACGTACGGGCGATCCGGGGGTCGAAGGCCGAGGCGACGAACGCCCGGTGGAAGCCGGCGGCGATGGCCAGCGTGACGGCCAGGGCGACCGCGAGGACGGTGACGTCGTCGGGCCCGAGGGCGAGTACGTCGCCGAACAGCATCGCCGTCGCGTCCGTGGCGAAGCTGCGCGAGTGGGAGATGATGATGACGCCGAGCGAGAGCATCGCCACGAACAGCAGCCCGATGCTGGTGTCGTAGGTCAGTCTGCCGCGGCGCTGAAGCGCTCCGATCGTCGCGCTCATGACGATCGCGCTCACCGCGCCGCCGAGCATGACGGGGGCGCCGAGGACCGTCGCGAGGGCGACGCCCGGGAGCATCCCGTGCCCGATCGCCTCGCCGAGGAACGCCATCCCACGGATCACGACCCAGGTGCCGACGACCCCGCAGATGGCCGCCACCAGCACCCCGCCGGCCAGCGCCTGCAGCATGAAGTCGGTCCGGAACGGCTCGATGATCGATGACACGGAGCGGGACTCTAGCGCTTAATGAGAATGGTTACCAATTGCTATAGTGACGCAGGTGCTCCCACTCGACCAGACCGAATCGCCACACCTGTCCGCCCTCGACCTCTGCTTCGGCTACGACAGCCAGGACGTGATCCACGAGGTCAGCGCGGCATTCCGGGCCGGGGCGGTCGCCGCCGTCGCTGGTCCTAACGGGTCAGGGAAGTCGACCTTCGTCGAGCTGCTCGCCGGGGTGCGGAGCCCACGGCGCGGTTCGGTCATTCGCCGCGGGCGGCTCGCTCTGGTCGTGCAACGACCCTCGACCCCGGATGCCCTCCCGGTGACGGTCCGCGACGTCGTCGCGATCGGAACCTGGAGGCGGGGCGGTCGGCGCGCCGAGCGGCGAGCCGCCGTCGCGGAGGCGATCGACCGAGTCAGCCTGACCGGCCTCGAGGGCCGTACGTTCGGCGAGCTCTCCGGCGGACAGCGCCAGCGCGCCCTACTGGCTCAGGGCATCGTCCAGCGTGCGGAGATCCTGCTGCTCGACGAACCCGCCGCGGGACTCGACGCCGCCAGCCGGCAGCGCACCCGCGAGATCCTCGCCGAGGAAGCCGCCCGCGGCACCACGATCGTGTGCGTCACCCATGACGAGGAGAGCATCACCGCCGCCGACCACGTCATCCGGTTCGAGGCCGGCCGCATCGTCGCCTGAGCTCGGCGCGGACCCGACCCGGTTGAACGTGGCAACGCCGGCCACGATGAGGGCCAGCGCGACGGCGAGGCCGACACCGATGCGCTCCCCGAAGATCGGCACGGCGACGACGGCGGTCAGCACCGGGCTCACCGCACCACCCACGGAGGCCCGGCCGCTACCGAGCGCCTTGACGGAGAAGGCGTAGCAGAGCGTCGACATCAGACCGGTCCCGATGCCCTGGAGCAGGGTGAGGAGCAGCACGTCGTCGAGCTCGGCGGTGCCCGCGAGCAGGTGCGACGGCATCGCGCCGAACGAGGCCAGCACGAGCGCGGCCAGGCTCGAGACGGTGCAGATGGTCAGCACCATCTGCAGGAGCGTCAGGCTCGTACGCTGCAGGCCCGACGTGAACACCGCCCAGGCGAACCCGCCGACGAGCAGCAGCCCGACCCCGCCCAGGGACGCGCCGCCGCCGACCAGGAACCCACTCACGGCGACACCTGCGGTGATGAGTCCCAGCGCGACCACCCGCCGCGGCGACATCGAGGCCCGGCCACGCGCCAGCGCGAGCAGCGTGACGAAGAGCGGCACCGTGCCCGGCACCAGCATCCCGGTGAGCGCGGCGCTGGTCAGCTGGGCGCCGAAGGCGAACACGAGGAAGTGCGGGAGCCCGCCCACGAGCAGCAGCGCGAGGACGTACGGCCGCTCGCGGCGTACGGCCCTGAACGTGCTCGGCAGCAGCGGGGCCAGCAGGACCACCGGCGTCGCGAACCGGAGGAACGCGGCGTCGGCGACGGTCAGGCTGGACCCGCCGATGCCGCGCGTGCTCAGCGCGAACGACGACCACAGCACCACCGTCATCCCCAGCGCCGACCATCCCGCCAGCGCCCGATTCCCACCACCCGGTTGCATCCCCATAGCGCGCCACGATAGGAAATCTGAAGGCGCACATGATTGCCTGATCTGCCACGTTCACGCGGCTCGGTGGCAGAATCTGCCAACATGCGTACGATCGACGAGACCGACAAGCACATCCTCTGGGAGCTGCAGCAGAACGGCCGCCTGACCAACCAGGAACTCGCCGACCGCGTCGGCCTCTCCCCCTCGCCGTGCCTGCGCCGCGTACGAGCCCTGGAGGATGCCGGCGTGATCAGCGGCTACCGCGCCGTCGTCGACCCGCACACCGTCGGCATGAACATCACCGCGTTCGTACGCATCAAGATGGCCACCCACACGACCGCCGCCGTCGAGACCGTCGAGGAGCACCTCCGCGACATCCCCGAGGTCACCGAGGCATACGTCCTGGCCGGCGACCACGACTACCTGCTGAAGGTCGTGACCCCGTCGTTCGAGACCTACGAGAGGTTCCTGCGCGACAACCTCCGCACGATGCCGGCGCTCGCCTCGATCGAGACCACCTTCGCCTTCGGAAACACCAAGGAGAGCTCACCGCTCCCTCTCGGCTGACCCCTCGGCGTCAGAAACCGACTTCTCGGCGAGTCGGGGTGTCGTCGTAGAACCGCTCGAACGCACGGGCGGCGGCGTCGATCTGGGCGGCCATGCCACGCAGCCCACCGCGCCCGACCGCTCGCCTGGTCTCGCTCTCGAACAACGCCCGGTCATACGCGGGGAGCATCGCCACCAGCCGTCGCCGGGCTCTGTTCGACACGGGCCGGTCCGGCTGCAGGGGCTGGACGAAGACCTCGACCACGTTGTCCATCCAGTCCAGGTCGAACTCGACGAGGTAGGGCGGCAGGACCAGCCTGACCACGGTGCCGCCCATCCGGTCCACCTGCGAGTAGGACGTCGGCACGAAGCGAGCCGCGACCGACTCGGCAACCGCCTGGGATCGGCGCTGCAAGATGTCGTTGCCAGTGGTGGACACTGCGCCTCCGCCCGAACGTGACCAGTGGTCATGTGACCACCGGTCACAGATTAGGGGGCCGCCGCTGGACGGTCAAGGACCATGTCGGCGGCACGCTACGATGCGAGCGTCCAGCCATGAGAGACGGGTGTCGCCATTGCCTACGCCGACCTGGGAGCGTCTCCCGGAGGCCAAGCGCGATGCCGTGCGCCGGGCTGCGGAGGAAGAGTTCGGGGTCCGGGGCTACAACGCCGCCAGCCTCAACACCATCTGTCGTGAGGCCGGGATCTCCAAGGGCAGCCTGTTCCAGTACTTCACCGACAAGGCTGACCTCTTCGTTCACCTGATCGCCCGGGCCAGCCACGACATCCGAGCGGCGATGGAGGCGGCCAGCGCCGACTTCCCGTGGATGACCGACTACATCGGCTCGGTCAACATGCTCATGGATGCGTGGATCGACTACTTCTACGACCACCCACGCCATCGGCAGATGTTGGTCTCGGCCAACCTCGAGCACAACCCCAAGGCGCTCGCCGCCGTCCGTGAGGCCGTCTATGTCGACTACCTCGAGGTCATCGGCGGCATGATCGATCTCGGCATCGCCATCGGCGCACTCCGCGAGGACACCGACCGCGATGCCCTCGTCGCCGCCATCATCATGCTGCTTCCGCACATCGCCCTCGGCCCTCACGTACGCGGCCTGGACCCGCTCCTCGGCCTTGCCGGCTCCGACCGCACCCACGCGATATCCGTCGGTCGCAGGATGATCCAGGTGCTGATGGGCCAGTACGTCTGTCAGTCGGCTTCGAAGGAGCCGTGACGTCCGGCTCCGTCAGCGAACCGGGTTGCTCCCGCGACGGTGTCGGTGGTGACCGAGACGACGCCGTGGCGGTACTCGACGGCCAGGGCGTCCTGCTCGCTGAGGCCCTCCTGCTCGAGCAGGGAGAGCCGGTCGTGGCGCATGCAGGTCTGCGGGAAAGCGGCGACCTGGCGGGCCAGGTCCTGCGCGGCTGCGAGGGCCTGACCGGGTGGGACGACACGGTTGGCCAACCCCATCCGCAGGGCCTCCTCGGCGCCGACGGGACGGCCGGTGAGGATCAGGTCCATGGCGTTGCTCGCGCCGATCAGCCGGGGCAGCCGGACCGTGCCGCCGTCGATCAGCGGTACGCCCCAGCGCCGGCAGAAGACGCCGAAGACCGCGTCCTCCTCCATGACCCGCAGGTCGGCCCAGATCGCCAGCTCCAGACCTCCGGCGACGGCATGACCGGCGACAGCGGCGATGACGGGCTTGCCCAGCCGCATCCGTGTGGGTCCCATCGGGCCGTCCCCGTCGGGCTCGAACCGGTTGGGGTCGCCACCGGCGACCGCCTTCAGGTCGGCGCCCGCGCAGAAGTTGCCGCCTTCGCCGTGCAGCACCGCGACGGCGGCATCGGGATCGGCGTCGAACTCCTCGAAGGCGGCGACCAGGGCCTCCGCCGTCGCCCGGTCGACGGCGTTGCGTACCTCTGGACGGTTGATCCGGACCGTGGTGACCGGACCGTCCTTGGTGACCTCGACCGTCATGCCGGAAGCGCGCGCTCGACGATCGCGGTCACGTCGCCGCGTGGCGACAGCGTCCCGAACGCGCCGCCCCAGTCCCGGCCGAGGCGCGAGGAGCAGAACGCGTCGGCGACCGGAGCCGGTGCGTGCCGGACGAGCTGCGAGCCCTGGAAGACCAGGGCCATCTGCTCGACGATCCGGCGGGCACGGAACTCGAGGTCGTCGAAGGAGGTGAACTCCTTCTTCAACCGGTCCAGCGCGGCGTCGTAGCGGGCGTCGGCACCGTAGGCGAGCTCCGCCTCCGCCACGAACGCGTCCAGGGTGTGCGGCTCCTTCGCCAGCGCTCGCAGGGCGTCGAGCGCCGCCACGTTGCCCGATCCTTCCCAGATCGAGAGGAGCGGCATCTCGCGGTAGATGCGTGCGACGTCGAAGTCCTCGATGTAGCCGTTGCCACCCAGGCATTCCAGGGCCTCGTTGACCATGAACGGCGCCCGCTTGCAGACGTAGTACTTGGTGACCGCCAGCGCGATCCGGCGCAGCGCGGCCTCGCCCTCGTCCCCGCGGATCGCCCGGTCGTTGGCACCCGCCAGCCGCAGCATCGCCGTCGTCGCGGCCTCGGACTCGACCTGCAGGTCAGCGAGTACGTTGCGCATCGCCGGCTGCTCGATCAGCGGCTTGCCGAACGCCGAGCGATGCCGGGCGTGGTGTGCCGCCATGGTCAGCGCGGTGCGCATACCGGCCGAGGAGCCGATCACGCAGTCGAGGCGCGTCATGTTGACCATCTCGACGATGGTCCGCACCCCACGACCCTCCTCGCCCACGAGCCAGCCGGTCGCGGCGTCGTACTCGATCTCGGAGGAGGCGTTCGACCGGTTGCCGAGCTTGTCCTTGAGCCGCATGAAGCGCATCGCGTTGCGCTCGCCACCGGGCAGTACGCGTGGGACGAGGAAGCAGGAGACGCCGGCGGGCGTCTGGGCGAGGGTGAGGAACAGGTCGCTCATCGGGGCACTGGTGAACCACTTGTGCCCACGCAGGACGTAGGTGCCGTCGGTCTGTGGAGTCGCGGTCGTCGTGTTCGCGCGTACGTCGGAGCCGCCCTGCTTCTCGGTCATCGACATCCCGGCGATCAGACCGCGCTTGGTCTCGGGATCGCGCAGCCCGAAGTCGTACTCCCGACTGGTCAGCAGCGGCTCGAACCTTGCTGCGAGCTCGGGGTTCGCCCGCAGCGCCGGCACCACCGCGTAGGTCATCGAGATCGGGCAGCCGTGGCCGGCGTCGACGTTCCAGGCGTAGAACTTCGCGGCCCGGGCGACGTGGGCGCCGGGCCGGTCGTCGGCCCAGGGAGCAGCGTGCAGGCCGTTCTCCACCGCCACGCCCATCAACTGGTGGTACGCCGGGACGTACTCGACCTCGTCGACGCGGTGACCGTAGCGATCATGGGTGTGCAGACGCGGGGGCACCCGCTCGGCGAGGCGGCCCCAGTCCTGCGCCTCGGCAGTGCCGGCGAGGCGGCCCAGCTCGTCGATCTCCGGGAGCGCCCACGCGGCACCCTCGCGCTCGAGGCCCTCCCGCAGGACCGGGTCACCGGCCGTGTTGTGGCCCACCAACGGCGGGACCTGGTTGAACACCTCATGCGTGCTGGTCATGCGTCTACCCCTTGCTGGTGGAGGCCATCGATCATGATGTTACACAATCAGCAACAACCGTGTCGAGATCTGTTGCATGAGAGGATGGTCCCGTGGCTACCGCGCGCGATGAACTGACTCCGCTCTCCGCCCGCTCCACCATCCTGAGCCTGATGCTCGGCGCCCACCCGAACCCGCTGACCCCCGCCGACCTCGCCCGCGCCGGCCAGTTCTTCGGCATCGCACCGGCGACCGTGCGGGTCGCGGCCACCCGCGCCGTCAGCGACGGCGACCTGAGCAGAACGGAGGCCGGCTACCGGCTCGGCGAGCGGCTCGTCCAGCGGCAGGCTCATCAGGACGAAGCGGTGCACACGGCGGACAAGCCGTGGGACGGCTCCTGGGAGATGGCCATCGTCGTCACCGCCGGCCGCCCCGGCCCCGAACGCGCCGTGCTGCGCGATGCGCTGAAGGGGCACCGACTCGCCGAGCTTCGCGAGGGGGTCTGGACCCGGCCAGCCAACCTCCAGCGTCCGCGCTTCTCGGACCCGGTGCTCCAGGCCTTCACGGCGACGCCGGAGCAGGATCCGGCCGAGCTCGCCGCCTCGTTGTGGGATCTCGGCGGCTGGGCACGCGAAGGCGAGCGTCTGCTCGAACTCCTGTCGTCCACGCCCCAGCCCGCGCTCCGCCTCGCCACGGCCGCCGCGATCGTCCGCCACCTCAGCGAAGACCCGCTCCTCCCCGTCGAGCTCCGCCCGGCGGACTGGCCGGCGGCAGCGCTGCGCGAGACCTACAGCGCCTACCAGCGCGAGCTGAGCGAGCTCGCCGCGCTGCCGCGCTAGGCGGATCGGATGAACCCTTACTGCCGCATCATCGCGACCTGCAGCCGATGCTCGTCGTCGATCAGGTGGGAGTGGTCATCGTCGCCGAGGTCGATGCGGACCTTCTTGAGCACGCCGGTGAACTCGTTGCCGGTGGCGCCGTAGTCGCTGGAGACGGGTGAGGCCAGGTCGCAGCCGACATCGACGGTCTCATCGAAGGAGAACTGGTAGGGGAGCGTGCGTTCGATCCGCCCCTCCCCGATCTGGTCGCCGTCGACATGGAACGTGACGGTGCCGCCCTTGCCGTAGCCACCCCCGTCGTAGGCGAAGTGGGCTCGCAGCTCATGGTCACCAGCTGGAGCTGCGGAGTCCGAGGCGATGATGTCGGTCGAGATGCCGAGCAGGTTGTAGGCGAACTTCAGCAGGCCCCCGTGGGCGTAGAAGCTCCATCCTCCGTACGCACCGCCTTGTGCGATCAGCACCCCGTCGACGCCGTCCTGAGGAACGGTGACCTGCGCGGAGACCGTGAAGGACTTGTTCTTGATGTTGATCGTCGAGTTCTCGCTCATCCGGCGCATGCCCGGGTAGAAGGTCTGCGAGTCCTCGGTGATGAGCGACGGGCGGCCGGCGATGTCCGGGTTCATCCGCTCGGCCGAGCGGATGTCCAGCGGCAGCACGTTGAAGCGGGCGGCCTGGATCAGGAAGAGTCGCTGCAGATGGGCCAGCCTCTCCGGCTCCTTGGCGGCGAGGTCGTTGGACTGGGTCCAGTCCTCCTCGACGTTGTAGAGCTCCCACACGTCGTCGTCGAGACCGTGACTCGATCCCGTCCACGGGTCCTTGTGCTTGGCCACAGCTGTCCAGCCCTTGTGGAAGATGGCCCGGTTGCCGAGCATCTCGAAGTACTGGGTCGTGTGCTGTTCTTCTGCCTCGGCATCGTCGAAGGAGTAGTTCATGGCCGTGCCCTCGTAGGGGCGCTGGGTGACGCCGTGGACCGTCGACGGTTCAGGTATCCCGGCCGCCTGGAGCACGGTCGGCGCGACATCGATGCAGTGCGCGAACTGGTTGCGGATCTCGCCCTTGGCGGCGATGCCGTTCGGCCAGCTGACGATGGTGCCGTTACGAGTGCCGCCCCAGTGGCTCGCGACCTGCTTGGTCCACTGGTAGGGCGTGTCCATCGCGTGCGCCCAGCCCACGGCGTAGTGGTTGTACGACGCCGGGGTCCCGATGTCGTCGATGTGCGCGGCGACGTACTCCTCGTCCTCGATCTCGTTCAGGTGGTTGATCGTGAAGCCCTCGTTGGTGGTGCCGTGCATGGACCCTTCGGCACTCGCGCCGTTGTCGCCGATGATCACGTAGACCAACGTGTTGTCCAGGGCACCGAGCTCCTCGATCGCGTCCAGCAGCCGGCCCGCGTGGTGGTCGGCATAGGCCAGGAACCCGGCGTACACCTCCATCTGCCGGGCCAGAGCGGGCTTGAGGGCATCGCTCATCTCGTCCCAGGCGGGAATGCCCGGGCTTCGCTCGGTCAACACGGCCTCTGGCGGGATGACGCCCAGTTCCTTCTGACGGGCGAACGTCTCCTCACGTACTGCGTCCCAGCCCTGGTCGAACTGGCCGGCGTACTTGTCCGCCCACTCCTTGGGGACGTGGTGCGGCGCGTGCGTGGCGCCGGGCGCGAAGTAGGTGAAGAACGGCTTGTCCGGGGCGATGGACTTCTGCTGCCTGGTCCAGGCGATCGCCTTGTCGGTCATGTCGTCCATGAAGTGGTAGCCGTCCTCGGGCGTTCCCCACGGCTCGATGGGCGAGGTGTTCTCGTAGACCGCTGGGTACCACTGGTTGGTCTCGCCGCCGAGGAAGCCGTAGAAGTACTCGAAGCCGCCGCCCGGGTGCGGCCAATGGTCGAACGGGCCGACCGCGCTCGCCTCCCAGACCGGCACCTCGTGGCACTTGCCGAACTGGGCGGTGCTGTAGCCGTTGAGCTTGAGCGTCTCGGCCAGCGGCGCGCAGTTGTTGGGCCGCAGCGAGCTGTAGCCTGGCGCGCTCGTCGCGATCTCGGTGATGCCACCCATGCCGACCGTGTGGTGGTTACGGCCCGACAACAGCGCCGCCCGGGTCGGGGAGCACAGGGCCGTGGTGTGGAACCGGGTGTACTTCAGGCCGGCCGCGGCCACCCGCTCGAACGTCGGGGTCTGCACCGGACCACCGAAGGCACTGCTGGCCCCGAAGCCCACGTCGTCGATCAGGATCAGCAGTACGTTCGGGGCACCCTCGGGCGGTAGCAACCGCTCGATCGGGGGATAGTGCGTGTCCGGGTCGGTGGCGTCGTAGGTCACCGTGCCGGTGTACGCGAGATCCGGGATCGGCAGCGCTCCGCGCTGGATCGGGTCATCCGAGCTGGCCATGGTCCACTCCCTGCTTCTAGGCACGCTTCACGGGAAACGTCGCATCGACGGGGAGGACGGTCCTCACCTGAGACGGGTGAGCCACGGTCCCGGGATCGGACCGCCGCTGTCAGCCCCGTAGCGCCGACGCGAAGACCCCGGGGAGCTTCCGCCAGCGCGGCGCGGCCGAGAAACGGACCAGCCGCTCCCCGGTCGTCTCCGCCGTGCGGTTGTGCACGAACCACGGCGGGACCGGTGTGAGCGCCGCGCTCCCGCTCGCCCACGAGCGAGGGAACGGGCGGAACGGCCCGCGCACCACGGTGCGCTCGGGGCGCGCGAGGAGGAGTCCGTTGTGTACGACCCCGTGACCGGACTGGATGTCGTCCGGGGTGTGACCGGGGAACGCTCCCCAGGTCGCGAACGGTGAGAGGTAGCCGACTGCGGTCCACGCGTTCACGGCGATCGTGCCGTAGCAGAGGTCCGCGAGCAGCTGCTCGAACCGGTCGACGCCCACCGCGTCGAGGTCGCGTGGGTGGATGACGATGTTGGCACCGAGGGTGCCGCGCAGCCGGTCGTTGGCGAAGTCGATGGCGTGGGTGAGGAACTCCGCCCCCGTGCCAGGTATCTCGGTGACGCCCAGGACCGGGCCGAAGAACTCCATCGAGTACGCCGCCTCGTCCTCGAACGGTTCGAGGGCCGGGAGCAGGGTGCGCTCCGGCGTGCCGCCGAGCGCCTCGAACGGCGTGGCGCCACCCCGGGCGGCGTCGATCCGGGGCCCGGTGCCGGGATACCAGGCGGGACGTACGGGCGCATCGGCGAGCGCGCGCCGCAACGCGGCGAGGAAGTCGTCCTTCTGCTTCCAGTCCTTGCTGACGACGACCACCTGGCCCGCGACACAGTTGGCCCCGGAGTTGTGCAGCCGCATGGTGGCGACGTGACGCGCCTGGAACTCCAGGTCACGCTTCGACCATCGGCCGGGCGTGACGATGACCGGCGCGACCCCGCCCAGCTCGCTGGTGATCGGCTTGCGCAGCAACGGCGTGCCGGCCGCCTTGTTGGCCGCGCCCTCCGCACCCGGACCCCAGACGATTGCGTCGTGGGTCGCCTCGGAGCCGGTCATGTGGACCGCGTCGAAGCCGTCATGGGCGATGAGTGCCGAGCCGAGCTCGAGGTCGCTGGTGAAGATCTGCACCACGCCCAGCTCGATGAACGGGGCGAAGATCGCCTCGAACACCGGCAACAGCCGGTCGGTGACCGGGTTGAGCTTGAGCGCGACGGAGCGGTTGTCGGCGTAGAGCACGTAGAGCGCGTCGAGCGGGGCGATCGAGAAGATGTTGCCGGCGCCGAGGACGACGCACGTGCCGCGCACCGCCTCGGGGTCGCGCAGGCCGAGGCCGGCGGTCGCGCGCACCTCGTCGGCGGAGACCCCGGGCTCGCACCACACCTCGGCGGAGAAGCCGGAGAGCAGCAGTCGGTCCCAGACCGAGTGCGGGAGCACCTCGACGGCGACCCGGTCGCCGGGAACGGGGCGGATGTCGAAGCCGTCCGTCGGCGTACCACCCTGCTCCATCGTCGCCAGCGTCTGCGCGAGGTGTCCGGCGTAGTAGAGCGTGGCCCAGGGCCCGGAGATCCACTCCTCCCCGACCGGCGGAGTGCCCGGCGTGAGGCCCTTGATCTCGGTGGCGATCCGAACCCATTCGGTGGCGTGCTCGTCGACGAGGCCGACGAACTGCTGCAGCAGCGCGCGACGCCCGGCCAGGCTGACGCCGGACCACGCTGTGGCGCCGGCCTGCGCGACAGCCGCGATCTCGTCAGCCCGCTGAGGAATGGTCTGGGTGGACATCTCAGGCTCCGCTCTTGATGAGATCGGCGGCCTTCTCGCCGATCAGCATGGTGGGCGCGTGGGTGTTGCCATGGGTGACCCGCGGCATCGCCGACGCATCGGCGACTCGCAGGCCGGTGACGCCCTGAACCCGCAGGGAAGCGTCCAGCACGCCCTCGCCCTCGATGCCGATCCGGGCGGTGCAGCTGGGGTGGTAGGTGTGCTCGACCTCCGCGCGCACGGCTCGTTCGAGGTCGGTCCGGCTCGTGCCGTACGACGGGCCGGGGTGGATCTCCTTGCCGACGGTCCCGCGCATGGTCCGGCTCGCCATGACCTCGCGCGCCCGCTCGATGCCGTCGATCATCGACTGCATGTCACGCGGGTCGGCGAAGTAGTTGTTGCAGATCCTCGGCGCCGCCGCAGGGTCCGCGGACCGCAGCCGGACCGCCCCCTCGGATCTCGCGCCGACCATGGACAACCCGATCGCGATCGCCGGCCTGTCATGGGACGCCGCGCCGTGCTGGAAGAAGTAGACCGGGGCCGTGATCATCTCCATCTGTGGCGCGACGTCGTCGACGCTCGTGTGGAAGAAGCTTCCGGCCTCCCCGACGTTCGAGGTGAGCATGCCCTTCCGACGGGTGACGTACTTCAGGAGCTCGCCGGGCTTCTCGGCGTGGGCGAGGTTGTCCCGATCCGTCGTCTCCCAGTTCATCAGGAGCATCGGGTGGTCCATCAGGTGCGCGCCGACGTGGGCGTTGTCGACGACCGGCGCGATGCCGTGCTCGGCGAGGTGATCGGCCGGGCCGATGCCGGAGAGCATCAGCAGCTGCGGCGTGTTGTAGGCGCCGGCGGCGAGCACCACCTCACGAGCCGCGCGGATCGTCTGCAGCCGGCCTCCGATGCTGACGAGCACGCCGGTGGCGCGGCCGTGCTCGATCAGGACCCGGTGCACCAAGGCGTTCGGGGTGATGGTCAGGTTGGGCTGCTTGCGACGCGGAGCCAGATAGCCGTCGTACGTCGTCCAGCGCTGCCCGCGGCGGGTGAACCGCTGGAACATCGACGCGCCCACCTGCTCGGCTCCGTTGAAGTCGTCGATCCGGGGCATACCGACCTCGGCCATGGCGTCGACGAATCGCGCTGACACCGCACGAGGATCGGGAGCGTCCTCGACGTACTGCGGGCCGGAGTCGCCGTGGAACTCGCTACCACCGCGGCTGTTGGTCTCCATCCGGCGGTAGAGCGGGAGGATCTCGTCATAGGACCAGCCGGTGGCGCCGGACTTGGCCCAGCCGTCGTAGTCGGCCCGGTTGCCCCGGACGTACATCATCGCGTTCATGCCGCTGGAGCCACCGAGCATCTTGCCGCGCGGCTGGTAGATCCGGCGGCCGTCGAGATGCGGCTCGGGCTCGGAGGCGTAGTCCCAGTCGATCTTCGTGTGGAACTGCTTCGCGAACGCCGCCGGGATCTGCACGTTCAGGTTCGGACGGCTTCGCCCGCCTGCCTCCAGCACCAGCACCGAAGTGCGCGGGTCCTCACTGAGGCGACCGGCGAGCACCGCTCCGCCTGAGCCACTGCCCACCACGATGTAGTCGAACTCCTGCATGGCGATCCTCTCGTCGGGCCCGGCGTACTCGGGCGCTCACCATGGTGGTCGCACGCGTCCGTCCGGCGCTTGTGACGGCTACCACATTCACGGCTCGCGTTTGTGGGAGACTCCAAAGCGGATCCAGGATCCGGGAGACCGACTCACGCGAGCATGTTCGACACCCCAAAGGCAGCCCGACGATGACGACATCAGCACCTGTCGAGAGGTGGCTGCAGGACTTCGCCCAGAACTCCCTCCGCCCGGGAATGGTGGACGCCTTCGTCCAACGCGTCGACGACGACATCGTGAGCGCGATCCCCGAGATCGCCACCGACCCGGTTCTCGTCGAGGAGCTGCACGCCTCGACCCGGGAGCACTGGCGCAACTTCCTGGTCAGTCTCGCCGACGACTATCGCCTCGCGCTGCCGTCGGCGGCCATCGCGTTCAGCCTGTCCATCGCGCGTCGGCACCTCGACATCAGTGTGCTGCTCAAGGTCTATCGCGTGGCCAACAAGACCGTGTTCAGCTACGTCGCGGAGAACACGGAGCCGGACCATCTGCCCGATGGTCTGGCCCGCGACGAGGCGCTGCTGGCTCTGTGGCTGCGCGCCGAGCAGTGGATCGACGATGCGGTCGAGCAGCTCATCGGGCACTACACCCGCGAGCGTGCCTCACTGGTGGAGGGAGCCCAGGCACGTCGTTCCGAGGCCATCGAGGCCCTGGTCGCCGGCGCTGCTCCGACGGCCGACGGCGAACGCGTGCTCGGCCACAAGCTCACCTCCTGGCAGACCGCCTTCGTCCTCTCCGCGCCGTCGACCTCCGACGGCGGCGCGCCGCTCTTCGACCTCGCGCTGCAGATCTGCGAGCGCCTCGGTCTGCCGCGGCCACTGACCACGCTGGCCGGGAGCCGGGAGCTATGGGGGTGGGTCGCCACCGCCGAAGAGCCGACCGTCGACCTCGGGGCCGTCATCCCGCTCCTCGAGGAGGCCGAGCTCCACTTCGCGCTCGGACGGGCCTGCCATGGACCGACAGGTTTCCGTGACAGCCACCTCCAGGCAGTCGCGACGCAGCGGATCGGCCGCCGGTCCCGCACGAGGGCCCATGGCTACGCCGACGTGGAGCTCGTGGGACTGGTCGGAGACGGCGAGCTCGCCCGAGCGATGGTCCGAAGGGAGCTGGCGCCGCTGATGACCGGCGCCCGCGGCGACGAGGACCTGCGCCGCACCGCGCTCACCCACCTTCGGAGCGGAATGAGCGTGGAGGCGACGGCCGAGGCGCTCTACATCCATCCGAACACGGTTCGCTACCGCATTGGCCGTGTCGAGGACCGGATCGGCGAGCGCCTGGCCGCGCGCGCGACCAGGCTCGAGGTCTGCCTGACCTGGCTGGAGGTCTATGACATCGACGTCCTGGAAGGCCCGTGATCATGGTCGACCGATGATCCCGGCATCGGACCGCCGCGCAGCGGAAGCCGGGACGCGGCGCGCTGCTCGTTGTCACGCAGCCGCCCCTCGTAGTGGCTGAAGAACACCTTGGCGACCAGATCGCGGCGGCTGCGTACGCCTGTCTTCTCGAAGACGTGCTTGAGGTGCTGCTGGACCGTGTGGGGCGAGATGACCAGCGTCTGGGCGATCTCGACCGTCGAGAGCCCCTTCAGCACGAGCTGGGTGAGCTCCTTCTCGCGATCCGTCATCCCGTACGCAGACATCAGGAGCGTCGCGATCCGCGCGGGGTGAGCGGGCTCGACGATGACGGCCACCTGTGGGTCCGGGCGCGTCGCGAGAACGGCGCCGTGCAGCACGATCCAGGTGCCCGACTCGCTGAGGACGCGCGAGGTCGCCACCTCACCCGACTCTCCCGGGGAGTCGACCGAGCGCAACGCCCGCGCCGCGACGGCGGCCACCGCGACCGGCACGGCCCGCGGGGCGGGGCGAGGGAGATCCGCGAGCCATCGCTCGACCCCTTCGGTCGCCGAGTCGATACCGAGCGACGAGTTCAGCACGACCAGACCCGGAGCCCCGGTGGAGTCGGGGTCGGAGGCCTCGCCCAGCAGGAGCGCGTTGCGCGCCGCCTCCGCGAGGCTGGGAGCTATCGCCCGCAGGAACTCCTTGTCGGCGCCGCCGAACATCGGCCGGCCAGGTTCGCGGTAGAGGGCAAGCGAACCCCAGACGACACCAGCACGGGTCCGCAGCGAGACGATGATCTCTTGGTCGCCGCCGAGCTCCATGTTCGACTTCCACCGCGCCGTCGACGACGGGTCGCCGTCGGTGATCTCGTAGAGCGTCGAGACCCCTTGGTCGGACTTCGCGACATCGCTGAGCTTGTGTACGCCGTCGGCGCGGTATTCGTTGTCGAGGAAGTCGGCCGGGAGCACCGGCAGCATCTCGTCGAAGTGGCTGGTGATCAACAGCGACGCGGGATCCAGCGTGTAGAAGCACGGCGCCCAGTAGTGCGGGATCACGTCGGCGATCGGCTCGCGGCACTCTCGCCACAGCGCCACCAGATCGAGCCCCTGCCTGCTCAGGCGCTCGATCCTGTCCTGCGACCGCTGACGGGTGCGCTGGTTCACCTGATCGAAGCTACTCCCCGCGAGGGGTCAGCTGAATGCCAGATTGCTGGTATATCGCGTGGTCAGGGTGCTGCCTAGCGTCGACAGCATGGACATTCACAAGATCTCGCACGACGTGAGCCAACTGGCCGATTGCGCCATGGTTCCGGGGCTGGGATTCCTGCCCGTGAACGCGTTCGTGCTGCATGCGCAGGAACCGGTCGTCGTCGACACCGGGCTCAGCACTCCCGACAAGCACTTCCTGGACGACCTCGCCATGGTCATCGATCCCGCCGACGTACGGTGGGTCTGGATCACCCACCCCGACCGCGACCACACCGGAGGCGTACGGGCGTTGCTCGACGCGGCTCCGAACGCGCGCCTGATCACCACCTTCGGCGGCGTCGGGATCCTCGGCTGCGAGTGGGAGGTCCCGCTCGACCGGGTCTACCTGCTCAACCCGGGTCAGGCGATCGAGGTGGGCGACCGGACCATCCGAGCCTTCCGCCCTCCCCTCTTCGACAGCCCGGTCACGACCGGATTCGTCGACGAGAGCACCGGCGCGATCTTCACCTCCGACTGCTTCGGCTCACCGGTGCCGACCGCCGAGCTGGCGACCTGCGCGGACGTACGCGACGCCGGAGACGTACGCGAGGGGCAGCTGCTCTGGGCGACGATGGACAGTCCGTGGGTCGCCAACGTCGACGAGGCTCGCTATCGCCGGACGATCGAGCCACTTCGATCGCCCGAACCGTCTGCCATCTTCTGCACTCACCTGCCTCCGGTGCTCGCGCACACGGACACCATGTTCGTCACGATCAGCCAAGCGCCCAGCGCACCGTCCTTCGCCATGCCCGATCAGCGGGCCCTCGAGGAGCTCCTCGCGACCTTCGCCCCGGGGGTGCCGTCATGAAGCTCGCGATGTTCGGTGGCAGCGGGTTCGTCGGCGCCCCGGCGCTCGCCCTGGCTGTCGAACGCGGTCACGACGTCCGGGCACTGATGAGGTCCTCGAACCGAGACGTTCCTGCGGGCGTCGACGTCGTGGTGGGCGACGTACTCGACCCGGAGGCGGTCGCCCGGACTGTGGCCGGCTGCGCAGCCGTCGTGTCGACCCTCGGCGGGTGGGGTGACAACGATTCGATCGACCTCGGCGCCCGTAACGTGCTCGCCGCGATGCGCGACGAGGGCATCAGCCGGATCGTCTTCATGGAAGGCTTCAACATCCCCTTCCCCGGAGACCCACGCAACGCCGGCGCGATCCTCATCGACACGGTCGTACGTCTGCGCAGCCCCAGCCACGTGCGGAGCCAGCGTCGCCTGGGGCTCATGCTGCAGGCGTGCGACGACCTCGACTGGACGATGGTGCGAACCCCGATCGTCCGTGCCGGGGACCGGACCGGTCGGACCGAGGTCGGCACCCTCAGGATGGGTCCACGAAGCCACGTCACGACGGGCGATCTGGCCGAGGCGCTGCTGGACGCCGTGCAGGACGGTCGGCACCTGCGCGCGGCCCCGATGGTCCGCTCGGTCTGAACCACCTCGGTGCTCAGCCACGACTCCGCCGGCGTTCATGGGGCGAGCGGGATTCACGCGTTCCGTATGACGCCGGACTTTCACGTCGTTGGGTAGGTTGCGAGGGTGCCATCTGTCGAGCTGGCACGAATCGCGCTCGGCCGAGATCAGCACCCCTCAACCTCACAGCAAGGAGATCGAGATGGACCTGATGGAAGTCACGGAACGGGCGAGGCTGCGTCGTGAGGACGCCGCGGCTCGCCTGCACGCCCTGGCCGACGCGCTCGCGAGCAACAACGAGGTCGAGTTCGAAAGAGGAGGGCTGCGCTTCAAGGTGCACGTCCCCGACGAGGTCGACTTCAAGCTGGAGGTCGAGATCGGGGACGACGAGCGCGAGCTCGAGATCGAGCTGAAGTGGTGACAGGCTCGCCCAGCTGAAGCGGCGCGCTCGCTCGGCGAGACCTACTGCAGCGCCGCGGTCAGCCTCATCACGTTGTCCAAGTACGCCGCGCCGCGGGAACGTGTCAGCCAGTCTTCGAGGAGCAGCTCCTTGGAGATCGACCGGTAGTGGTCCTCGACCTTGCGCATCTCGGCGACGACCTCGGGCCCGAGAAGCATCAACGAGACCTCATAGTTCAGCCCGAACGAGCGCATGTCCATGTTGCTCGATCCCAGAACCGCGACGTCGTCGTCGACGCTGAAGAACTTCGAGTGCAGGATCGCCGGCGCCGGATACAGGTAGATCCGCACCCCCGCACGCAGCAGCGCCTCGTAGTAGGAGCACTGGGCGTGGTAGACCATGAACTGGTCCCCGGCCTCGCTCACGAACAGCTCGACCTCGACGCCTCGCTGTGCGGCCGTGGTGATGGCGTACAGCAGCGACTCGTCCGGCACGAAGTAGGGACTGGTGATCGACAGCCGGCGTTGTGCCGAGTACAGCAACAGCGTGAACACGCGCAGGTTGTTCTCCGTCGAGAAGCCGGGCCCGCTCGGGATCACCTGCGCCTCGATCTCGCCGGCCGGGGTCGGTACCGTGCCGAGCTCGTCGGTCAGCTTGACCTCCGTCTCGCTGTACCAGTCGGTGCAGAAGAGCAGGTTGAGAGCGCTGACCGCCGGTCCTTCGACGCGGGCCACCAGCTCCTTCCACTCACGGCCCAGCTTGTGGTTCGCGGGCTTGTTGTATCCGGGCTCGATCAGGTTCTGCGAGCCGGCGAACGCCACCATCCCGTCGATCACCAGGATCTTGCGGTGGTTGCGCAGGTCCGGTCGGCGCTTGAACGGTGCGATCGGCAGCATCGGGTGCCACTCGATGCCGGATGCGTCCAGCCGGGCGGTGAACTCCTTGTACCCCGGGATGCCCTTGGATCCGAGGTGGTCGAAGAGCAGGCGGACCTTCACCCCGCGATCGACGGCCCGCGCCAGCGCCTCGTAGAAGGGGCCGGTCACGTCGTCCCACGCGGTGATGTAGAACTCGACGTGCACCCAGGTGGAGGCCTTGTCGATCTCGGCGGTCATCGCCGCGATGGACTCGGTATAGACCGAGAAGAGGTCGACCCGGTTGCCGGGCGTCACCGGCTGCGCGCCCAGGTTGCGGCTCAGCGTTGCCACCGAACGTACGTACGCCGGTCCGGGGAAGTCGCTCTCGAGCGTGGGCACGTGCGCCGTTCGCTCCGCCACGCGCGCGTTGACCTCGGCCTGCTGTTCGTTGCGACGGCGCCCGAGCTTGGTTCGCCCCAGGACGAGGAAGATCACCCACCCGAAGAGCGGCAGGACCAGGATCAGGAGCAGCCAGGCCATGCCGCTGGACGGTCGCCGGTTCTTGGGCACCACACCCAACGCGACGATCTTCAACGCAAGGTCGATCAGGTAGAGGGAAACGGCGATCCATGTGGCCATGCTCGGAAGTCTGGTGCCCGCCCGGCCGCGCGTCCTCACCCAACATGCGTGAAGACTGACGCTGTGGCCAGCCCAGGGCGAGTGCTCAGCAGGTTTCCTGGACGTCCGTGATGAGAGTCCGTACGTCGCTGCCAAACGTGGAGAGCGCGGTCGCGGCGGCGCTCAGAGTGGCGGCGGAAGCGCTCGCCTTGGCCGCGTCGACACTCTCGGTGAGCGCGTCGAAGCTGGCCTGGACCGTGTCGATCTGGCTGGAGAACTCGGTCTTCGCGTCGGACTTGACGTCGGACAGATCCGACCCGACTGCCTCGAGTCCGCTCTCCAGGTCGCCCAACGCGCCCGAGGAGGACACGTCGATGTCCCGCACCTCGTCGACGGACGTCTGGAGGTCGTCGACGGAGCTGCACACAGCGGCTTGGTCCTCGCCGCACCCGGTCAGCGACGTGGCCAGCGCCAGAGTCAGAGCAGCGATGGGGATGAGCTTCATGGTGGCTCCTTCGATGGGGCGGCCCCTGAACGATGTGGGACCCATCATTCGCGGGGACGGGTCCACCTTCGTCACACAGAAGACGTGAACATCGTCGACCGGAGCCCTCGGTCTTTCGGCGAGGGCGCTTCACCAGATCTGCATGATGCGGACTGAATCGTGGTGGGGGTGAATGAGGCGTACGGACGGCGAATCGAAGGGTCGCGGTCAACTCAGAGCGAGCCGGAAGGACGGTCCGGAGTGCACTACGCCGATCGACTCCACCGCTTGGCCATCAACCAGACGGACTGGCCCGAAGACCCCACCTACGCGGCCGACGAAGCGTGGCTCGAACCCATGCTGGATGCCCGAACTCTGGCCCTCGTCCGACTGGCCGCACTGGTTGCGGTCGGGGGTGAGGTCCCCTCCTACGGTGCCGCCGCAGATGCAGCCGTCGATGCCGGCGCGAGCGCTGCTGAGGTCGTCGACGTGCTGATCGGTGTCCTTCCCGTCATCGGTGCGGCACGCGTGGTCGCAGCCGCTCCCCGGCTGGCGATGGCGCTCGGATATGACACCGACGCGCTCGAGCAGGAGCACCCGGCCGGGACAGGAGATCCCCATGAAGCACGCCGCCACCACCGCCCCTAGCGGACTTCCGGCCCGATCGTTCGCCTGGACCTTGCTGCTGGGTGTCGCCGCGCTGACGATCGCGCTGGCCGGGATGAGATCCATCGCCGACATCATCGGGCCGGTCTTCATGGCTGTGGTCATCACGATCACGTTGCACCCGATCCGCCTGTGGCTGGAACGGGGACGGCTTCCCGGGTGGGCGATCTCGTTGCTCATGCTGGCCTCGGCAGTCCTTCTACTCTCGGTCTTCGCGGTGGCCCTGATGGTGTCGGTCGCCCAACTGGCCGCCCTGGTGCCCACGTACGCCGATCAGATCGCCGACGGTGTCGCGAACGTGGGGAACACCTTGCGGGACGCGGGGGTCAAGCAGGAGCAGATCGACGCGGTGGTGAACGCGTTCGACCCGGGCCAGATCATCGACGTGGCCATGTCGGTGCTCTCCGGCACCCTCGGCCTGGTCACCGATCTGTTCTTCCTGATCACGGTGCTGCTGTTCATAGCCTTCGACACCGACTCCACGCGCCGCAGCCTGAGGGCGTTGGGTGACCGGTTTCCCGACCCGGTCGCCGCACTGGACAACTTCGCCCACGGCACCCGCAACTACATGGGTGTCTCGGCAAGCTTCGGGCTGGTCGTCGCCGTCATCGACGGGGTCGCCCTGTACCTGCTGGACGTCCCCGGAGCCTTCGTGTGGGCGGTGCTTGCATTCGTCACCAACTTCATCCCGAACATCGGCTTCATCATCGGCGTCATCCCGCCGGCCCTCATCGCGTTGCTCGACGGCGGGCCGGGCCTGATGGTCACTGTCATCGTCGTCTACTGCGTGATCAACTTCGTGATCCAATCCATCATCCAGCCTCGTGTGGTGGGCGACTCGGTCGGTCTCTCGCCAACGTTGACGTTCCTCTCGCTGGTGTTCTGGACCTGGGTGATCGGACCGGTCGGCGCACTGCTCGCCGTCCCGTGCACTCTGCTCACCAAAGCCCTCTTGGTGGAGGCCGACCCGCGCGGCAGGTGGGCCCTGCCCCTGATCTCAGGGAAGCCGGACACAGAGCCGGGGCCGGAGCAGTCCCGCCCGGCCGAGCTTCAGCCTGAGGGAACGCCAGAATGAGATCGGCATGGACTCGAACGACGGAACACCGTCCTCGGAGAGCCAGACCGGCCCAGCCGCCGATCCGGCCGACGATCCGGCCCGGGCCCGCGCCGAGGCCGCCCTGGGGCGTCTGCCGTTCGGGTTGCAGCGGCGGCTGGGATGGCTGCTCGACAGACGGCCGGGACGAATGTTCCTGCGGGCGGCCGCGGGGCTCCGCCGGATCGAGGTGTTCGACCGGTCGATGACCATCGCGGCCCAGTTCTTCACCTCCGTACTCCCGGTACTCATCCTGATCGCCACCCTGGGCTCGAACAGCGACAGTTTCACCGACGCGATCGAGATGCCGGAGCAGTCCCGGCAGGTACTCGAGGGCGCCGTCGACAGTGGTGGTGCAGCGTTCGGCATCGTCGGGACCATCTTCGTGCTCGTCTCGGCGACCAGCCTGTCTCGCGCGCTGACCCGCGCCTTCGCTGCGATCTGGGGACTTCCGCGCCCACCGACCAGACTGAGGTCAGCCTGGCGGTGGCTTGCCGTCGTCCTGGTCTTCGCGCTCTCCCTGGTCGTCGTCCGTGCTGCTGGCGAGCCCCTCGGCTCCCTCCCCCCTCGGGAGCTGTGGCCACGGGTGGTCTCGTTCGCCTGGGACGTCGTGGTCGCAGTGTTCATCCCCTGGGCACTGCTCGCCGGCGCCGTTCGCGCCCGGATGCTGATGCCGGGTGCGCTGCTGTTCGCTCTCCTGATGATCACCGTTCGCCCCGCCACCCAGGCATGGCTCCCAGGGGCGCTCGAGGCAAGCGCCGACCGGTACGGATCCATCGGCGTCGCCTTCACCTACCTGACCTGGCTCTACGTCGCCTCCTTCTGCTTCCTCACGACCGCGCTGGTGGGCCAGGTGTTCGCGACCGAACCCGGATTGCTCGGTCGACGCGTCCGGCGGTGATGAGGCCCTCAGCCCCGCTGAGCCATGATCCGCCCGTCGGCGACCGCACGACGCAGCGCTGCGTAGTCCCGCTCGTTCTGGTCGGCGTAGGCCTCGGCGAACGTCGAGACCGCCCGATCGAACCGATCACCAGAGCCGAGGTAGCTCGCGATGGCGACCGGGTCACCCGAGCGGGCGTGGGCCCTTGCCAGCGTCCACCCACACATCCGGGCGTACCCGGTCATGGCAGCGGGATTCATCGCCTCCACGATCGCCGAACCCTTGCCGTCCCACAGCTGCCGGACGAAGAAGTCTCGCTCGACGCCGTCGGCCCCGCTCGCCGTCACCCAGCCGAGCATCACGTCGCTCGCGGACTGCATCAGTCGCTGCCCCTCGACGACCCGCTGACCGTGACTGGTGTACGCGCTCTTGCCGAGGAAGGGCTCCAAGACGGATGCCTGGGCCTCCTTGGCCTGGAGGAACAGCGGATCCTTGTCGTCGTTGCCGACCAGCAGCACGATCCAGGAGCGAGTGCCTACGCTGCCCACCCCGACCACCTTGCGTGCGGCGTCGGTGAAGCGAAACCCCTCGAGCAGGTGCCGGTGGTCCCCCTGCAGAGTCCGGCGGTAGATGTGCAGGATGGCATGGAGCGTGTCTTCGACCTCATGAAACTCCTTGTCGGGCATCAGTTCCTGCATCCTGGCGATCATCGGAGGATCGTTGATCAGGCGCGGACGTCCATCCACGATCTCCACGAGCTTGGAGAAGGCCTTCAAGCTGTTCGTCGACCGGGCCTTGGCCATGTTCTTGCGGAAGCGCTTGACCTGCTTGGCCGTGAACTGCGAGCTCAGCAGGGCGTCCAGCTCGTCCACATCCAAGCGGGCGTACCACACGTCGAGCTTGCGCATCTGCGCCAGATCCTGCATCGCCTCCCGGTACGACGATGCGGCAGCCAGGTTGACGGCTCTGCGCTCGGCATCGTCGAACTCACGGTCACGCCCCGCGACCGCGAAGCTCGCCACCATTCGCTTGACGTCCCACTCGAAAGGGCCCGGCAAGGTCTCGTCGAAGTCGTTGAGGTCGAAGACCAGGCGTCGGTCCGGTGCTGCGAACGCTCCGAAGTTCGACAGGTGCGCGTCGCCGCACAGCTGGACCGTCAGGTCCGTGCGCGGCGCACTCGCCAGATCTGCCGCCATCAGGTAGGCGGAACCACGGTAGAACGTGAACGGGTCCACCAGCATCCGGCCGTAGCGGAGCGGCAGGAGCTCTTGCAGCCGACTGCTTCCCTGCTCCTCGAGGAGGTCGACAGGGTCGGCCCGGTCGGGCGCCGGTTGCCACTCGCCATGCACCGAACGCGGGACCTTCGCTCGCGCCCCTCGGCCTGCCGAAGCCCGCTCCACCAGGGTGAGGTGGTGGGGCTTACGTGCCTGGGTCTCGATCGAGCTCATCAGTCCATGTGACCTGACGCGCCCGCCTTTGGCATCACGCAGCCTGTGTGACGCGTCGGGGGCCGACCGGCGGCTAGCGCCGCGTGGTTGCGCAGGTCAGTAGTACCAGGGGTAGGGCGACCAGTCGGGCTCGCGCTTCTCAAGGAACTGGTCGCGGCCCTCCTGGGCCTCGTCGGTCATGTACGCCAGGCGCGTGGTCTCACCGGCGAACATCTGCTGGCCGACGAGGCCGTCGTCGAGCAGGTTGAAGGCGTACTTCAGCATCCGCTGGGCCGTGGGCGACTTGCCGTTGATCTTGCGGCCCCACTCAAGGGCGACCTCTTCGAGCTCGGCGTGCGGGACGGCGCGGTTGACCGTGCCCATGCGTACGCCGTCCTCGGCCGAGTACTCCTCGGCGAGGAAGAAGATCTCGCGGGCGAACTTCTGGCCGACCTGGCGGGCGAGGTAGGCGGATCCGTAGCCACCATCGAAGGAGCCGACGTCGGCGTCGGTCTGCTTGAAGCGCCCGTGCTCGGCGCTGGCGAGCGTCAGGTCGCACACCACGTGGAGGGAGTGGCCGCCGCCGGCGGTCCAGCCGGGAACGACGCAGATGACGACCTTGGGCATGAAGCGGATCAGTCGCTGGCACTCGAGGATGTGCAGCCGGGCGAGCTTGGCCTTGTCGATCGGGGTGGGCTCCTCCGCGCCGGTCCGGCCGGCGGCGTACGCCTCGGTCTCCTCGTACTGGTAGCCGGCCTTGCCGCGGATGCGCTGGTCGCCGCCGGTGCAGAAGGAGTGCTTGCCGTTCTTGACCGAGGGGCCGTTGCCGGTGAGCAGGACGCAGCCGACGTCGGCCGAGGTCCGGGCGTGCTCCAGCACGCGGAGGAGCTCGTCGACGGTGTGCGGGCGGAAGGCGTTGAGTACGTCGGGGCGGTCGAAGGCGATGCGTACGGTGCCGTGCTCCTTGGCCCGGTGATAGGTCAGGTCGGTCAGATCCTCGAAGCCGGGGACCTCGTCCCAGCGGCTCGGGTCGAACGTGTCGGAGACTCCTTCGATGGCGCTCATGAGGGTGAGGCTATCCGGGGTCGGAATAGCCCGCGTCCCCGGCTGTTGTAGTGAGCATGACCGAACTGCAAGGTGAATATGTCCCGAGCACGGCCGACTGGGTGCGCGAGCAGGTGGCCGCGTTCGAAGCCTCCGACGGCGCCGAGGCCAACGTCCTCGAGCGCGACGGCAAGCCGATCATCCTGATCACCAACCGCGGCGCGAAGACCGGCGCGATCCGCAAGACCCCGCTGATGCGCGTCGAGCGCGACGGCCGCTACCTCGCGGTCGCCTCGATGGGCGGCAGCGACAAGAACCCCGCCTGGGTGGCCAACTTCCGGAAGTACCCCGACATGGTGCTCCAGGACGGCGGCACCAAGAAGGCGTACGTCGCCCGCGAGCTCTCCGGTGCCGAGCGCGACGAGTGGTGGGACTACGCCGTGAAGACCTGGCCGACGTACGGCGAATACCAGCCCAACACGTCCCGGATCTTCCCGCTCTTCCTGCTGGAGCCGGCCGGCGAATAGCTCGCCAATTGACGGGTGCGTAACCGGGACAGTGCCACGGCTGTCGGTTCGCGACGCTAGGGTCTGTGAACATGCCGTTCCTGCTACGCGTCGAGCTGCCCGACATCCCGGGTTCCCTCGGTCGCCTCGCCTCCGCCATCGGTGAAGCCGGTGGCGACATCGAGGCGATCGAGATCGTCGAGAAGAACAAGGTCGACGGAAGAGCTGTCGACGATGTGCTCCTCGAGACCCAACCGGGGACGATGCCGGACTCCATCGTGTCGGCGTGCAACGAGCTCGACGGTGTGCACGTCGTCTGGATCTCCCGCTACGCCGCCGGCGGCAACCTCTTCCTCGACCTCGAGGCCGTCGAGGACCTCACCGAGAACGCACTCGAGGCGCTCGACCGGCTCGTGGACGTGCTGCCCCTGACCTTCCGGGCCGACTGGGCCATCCGCGTCCACCGCGTCAAGGGCATCAGCCGCGCCACCGACGGCTCACCCGAGAACGTCCCCTTCATCGAGCTCGACCGCCCCGAGCGGATCGAGGTCGAGGGTGAGGACGAGAACATGTTCGCCGGCGCTCGCATCGACGGCAACGAGATCGTCATCATCGGCCGCCGCGGCGGTCCCGACTTCCTCGACTCCGAGCTGGCCAGGCTCGGTCACCTCGCCTCCCTCGCCACCTCCATCGCGCGGTCCTGACCCAGCTCAGTGCCCGAGGCGCTGGCGGAGGCCGGAGGCGCGCTGGGCTCGGCGGGTGATCGCGGCGGTGACGGCGTCGGGGGTGCCGACGATGCGTACGCGCTCCTGGGCCCGGGTCACCGCGGTGTAGAAGAGCTCGCGGGTGAGCAGGGGTGAGTCGTCTGGCGGGAGCAGGACGGTGACGGACCTGGCCTGGCTGCCCTGGGACTTGTGGACGGTCATCGCGTGCAGGGTCTCGATGTCGCCGAGCCGTGAGGGGGCGTACGTCGCGCCGCCCGCGATCGCGACGCGGAGGTCGCCGCCGGCGTCGGTGTAGGTGACCCCGGTGTCGCCGTTGAAGAGACCGAGGCCGTAGTCGTTGGCGGTGACGAGGACCGGCCGGCCCGGATACCACTCGTGACCCCAGCCGATGCCGAGCGGCTCACCGGTGGTCTCGGCGAGTCCGCGCTCGACCTGCCGGTTCCAGTGGGCGACACCCCAGGGGCCGTCGCGGTGGGCGCAGAGGAGGCGCGACTCGTCGAGCATCTGTACGCAGCGTTCCGCGTCGCCCGCGAGCGCCGCCTCATGGAGGGCGGCGGCGTGCGTGACCAGGCCGCGCTCGACCTCGGCCACCCGGGCCTCGTCGGCAGGGTCGACGAGCTCGACCGCGGGGTCGCCGGACTTCAGTACGTCGAGCGCCGCATCCGCGTCGCCGACCCGCAGCGCCTCGGCGAGGGCGCCGATCGCGCCACCGAAGCGGTGAGTGATGCGGAGTGCGGCGACAGCGTCAGGCGAGCGCACGGCGAGTCCGGCGACGAGGTCGGAGAGCACCGCCCCGGCCTCGACGCTCGCGAGCTGGTCGGGGTCGCCGACGAGGATCAGCCGCGCCTCCGGGCGTACGGCCTCGAGGAGCCGGGCCATCATCGTCAGCGAGACCATGCTCGTCTCGTCGACGACGATCACGTCGTGCGGCAGCCGGTTGGTGCGGTGGTGCTTGAACCGGGTCGACGAGCCGGGTCGCCAGCCGAGCAGCCGGTGAAGGGTCGACGCGGTGAGACCTGCGAGGCGGCTGCGGTCGGCGGCGGTGAACTGCGGCGCCCGCTGGGCGCCCTCGACGGCCTCCTGCAGGCGGGCGGCGGCCTTGCCCGTCGGGGCGGTCAGCGCGACCCGCAACGGGGTCGAGGACTGCTCGGTGAGCAGCGCCAGCAGCCCGGCCACGGTCGTCGTCTTGCCGGTGCCGGGACCTCCGGTGAGCACCGTCGTCGACTGCCGGGCGGCGGCGAGCGCGGCGGATCGCTGCTCGGCGTAGCCCGCGCCCGGGAAGAGCCGGGCCGCGGTCGCCTCCAGCAGGGTCTCGTCGGCCACGGGACGCGGCGAGGCCAGGCGGGCGAGCAGGTCGTCGCGTACCTGCCCCTCTTCGCGGTGATAGCGGTCCAGGTAGAGCAGGCCGTCCTCGACCTGCACCAGGGACTGCGCCGCCAGTGGGCTGTCGGCGACGGTTTCCAGCCAGCCGGCAGCAGCCGGCCACGGCAGCGTCTCCTCGGTCTCCCGCAGCGCGGCCAGGTCGACGCACACCGACCCGTGCCGGACCGCGCGGACCGCCAGCGCCACCGCCAGTCGCACCTCGTCGCGCTCTTCCCCGGCGAGCGCGGAGGCGCGGGTCGCGACATGTACGTCGGCCGCGGTCAGCACACCCTCGCGGTTGAACGACGCGAGCAGGCCGGTGGCGGACCTGGCCAGCCGTGCGTCGAAGGGGTCCTCGGACTCCCACCGCTCGATCATGAGGCCACTCCATCCGGAAGAGTTCCGTCCAGCAGGTCGGACAGCGCGACCGCCAGGGACGCGGGCGGCTGCCAGGTGAAGACGCCGGTCGGGATGCCGTCGACGACGGGCGTGTCCGGGCCGAGCATCCCGCGCACGTAGAGATAGAGCACGCCTCCGAGATGCTTCTCGGGGTCGTATCCGGGCAGGCGCCAGCGCAGGAAGCGGTGCACCACCGCGGAGTAGAGCAGCGCCTGCAGCGGGTAGTGGGAGTGCAGCATCGCCTCGGCGAGCTTCGGCTGGGTGTAGTCCATCGCCTCCACGCCCAGGAAGTTGGTCTTGTAGTCGACCACCACGAATCGTCCGCTCGGCAGTCTCAGCACCACGTCCACCGAACCGGTCAGGTAGCCCCGCAGCGACTGGTCGCCGAGCGGCGGAGCCTCCAGCCGGTCGGCGTACGTGACCATCGGGTCGTCCGCCTGAAGGTGAGCACGCAGGAGCGGCGCGAGGTCGCGCAGGCGTGCGTCGGGATCATCCGACCCGCGGGTGTCCCCTCCCCCGAGCGGGATCTCGAAGTCGAGCTCGCGCAGCCGGTCACGCAGCGGGATCTCGGCCAGCGTCAGCCCGTCGGCCAGCGGGCCGAGCGGGGTCAGGTTGAGCGGCAGGATCCCGGTCGCGAGATCCTCGGCCGAGGCCGGCACCGGCCACCAGCGCAGCTGCTCGCGGGTCCTGGTCAGCACCTCTTCGCCGAGGTCAGGGGCCTGCGGGTCGGTGTGCTCCAGGACAGCGTGGACGAGCGACCCGAAGCCGGCGCCCTTGGGCAGCTCGGCCATCGGCGAGAGGTGATCCTCCTCCGCGGGCGTCTCGACGAGATCGACGTCCTCGGCGATGGGCTCGTCGTCCTTGCCCTCGACCTCCGGCTCCGAGGTCGCCGCGACGCCCTCGTCGACCCGGATGAGCCCCGAGTAGGACGTACGCCGCCACTCGGCGTCGACCTCACGGGTGAACGGCCGCGCGGCGAGCATGCCGGGCGGCGCCTCTCGCACCGTCGGCGCTGCCGTGACCGGCACCGCTTCTTCGGCCACTGGACCGGCGTGGCGCGCGACATTGCTCAGCAGACTTGCCGCGTCCTCGTCGTTCGGCACAGCGACGTCGTCAGGAACCGCCGGTTGGCCAGGACCTCGCCCGAACAGCAGCCGGTGCAGTCCGCCGGTGGCCGTGTTGGCCGTCGGCGCCCACCACGCGACGACCTGGGACTGAGCCCGGGTCAGCGCGACGTACAGATCTCGCAGCTCCTCCCCCAGCTCCTCGGCCTGGTGTCTGGCCAGGTGCTGGGCCCACTGCGCGCCGGTCCGGGAGACGTCGATCGTCCGCTGCCCCGAGGCGTCGTGGAACCGGGCGACCTCCGGGTCGCGGACGAAGAAGTCGTAGGCGAAGGGCAGATAGACGATCGGGTACTGCAGGCCCTTGGACCCGTGCACCGTCACGATCTGCACCGCCGCGGCGTCCGAGTCGAGCCGCCGCGGCCGCTCGGCGGCGGCAGAGCGCCGACGCTCGTCGCGGAACCAGGCGAGCAGCGCCGGCAGCCCGAGCGAGTCGCGCACCGAGATGTCGTGGAGCAGCTGCCCCAGATGACGTACGTCGGTGAGTAGCCGGTCCCCGTCGGTGCGCCGCAGCACGCGCGCGGTGAGACCGCGCTCCTCCGCCGCCTCGATCAGCGCGGCGACGCCTCGGCCACGCAGCAGCAACGCCCAGCCACGCAGCGTGTCGGCGATGCGCGAGGTCAGCGCCTCGCCGCCCGCGTCGAGCTCGGTCGCGGTGTAACCGAAGAACACGCTCAGCCCGGCCGCCCTCACCAGCGGCGTCCGGTGGGGTGAGTCGAGCGCCTGCAGCAGCGCGAGCCAGTCCTCTCCGGCGGGAGTCAGGAAGACGTCGCCGCCGCCGGCCATCACGGCCGAGATGCCGTGCTCCTGCAGCACGCGCTGGACCAGTAGCCCGTGGGAGCGCACCGCGACGATGACTGCGACGTCCCCGGCCTTGACCGGAGAATCGCACCACGTTGCCCCGGAGCCGAGCAGCTCGGCGATGTCTCCGGCGAGGTCCCGGGCGATGTGGGTGCGCGCGTCACCGGCGGTGATCATCTTGCCGCGGGTGAGCTTGAACCCTTTGCGGGCGACGCGGCGGATCCGGAACGGCGCCGGATGCGGGGCACCGGCCAGCCGCGAGCCGGCGTGATGGGCCTTCACGTCATGGACGACGATCTCCGGAGAGCCCAACGCCGCGCCTCGCAGGACCACTTGGAGCCGCTCGACCAGCGGGGCGTCGCTACGCCAGTTGGTGTCGAGCGTCGCCTGCGTCTCGGCCGCTCGGGCGGCGGTCAGATAGGTGAAGACGTCACCGCCGCGGAAGGCGTAGATCGCCTGCTTCGGGTCGCCGATGAGCACGAGCGTGGCGTGGCCCTCGAAGGCCCGGGAGAGCACCTGCCACTGCACCGGGTCGGTGTCCTGGAACTCGTCGACCAGCACGATCCGCCACCGCTGCCGCATCCGAGCCCGGGCCGGCGCCGAGGTGTCCTCGAGCGCGACCGCGAGGCGGGAGAGCAGGTCGTCGTAGGACAGGACACCGCGCATCTGCTTGCGCCGGTCGACCTCGGCCCGGACCGCCTCGGCGAACCGCACCCGCGCTCCCGCGACCGGGTCCTCGGCAGGCGCCGGGGCCAGCACCGACTGCGGGTCCTCGACCGCGGTGCGCGCCAGTCCCAGCGCGTCGTCGCGGTCGAAGGGCGGTCGCTCCCGGGCCTCGCCGAACCACTTCAGATAGAGGTCGTCGACGACCTCCACGACCAGCTCGTCGAGCGACTCGACCAGCTCGGCACCGGCGTCGGTGTCGCCGGCCACTCCCAGCGAGCGCAGCACGAGCTGGCAGAACTGGTGGGTCGTCGCGATCGTCGCCCCGTCGAAGGAGGCGAGTGCGTCGCGCACACGCTCGTGGCGTACGCCTATCTCCTCATCGGGCACGTCCAGCAGCAGCTCTAGGTGGGCGTCGAGCGGGGTCGGACGCTGGCCGGCGACGGCGGCCGCGAAGGCTCGCTCGGCCTCGACCAGGTGGGAGCGCACCCGGTCGCGCAGCTCCTGGGAGGCGGCGCGACCGAAGGTGATCGCCAGGATCTCGTCGAGCGTCGCCTCGCCCTCGACGACGTAGCGAGTGACCAGGGCGCCGATGGTGAAGGTCTTCCCGGTGCCGGCCGAGGCCTCGATCAGCGTGGTGCCCGTCGGGAGGGGACCGGTCAGGTTGAATCCGTCCATCACCAGCTCCCCTGCTCGGCGGTGAGCAACGGCGACCAGACACGCATCGCGAGCGCGCCGAAGCGGGTCGTCTCCCCGTCGAACTCCTCGCCGGCCTCCGGCGGGTCACCCAGCCCAGGGATCCCGGACCCCTTGCCCCAGGCCCTCACCTGCTCCACATCGGACTCCTCGCCCTCGAACCGTCCGTCGTTCCAGTCCCAGCCGGCCTTGTAGAGCGCGTCGTCGATGCCAGCCTGGGTCCGCCGCTGGCGCGCGTAGGTGAGCGAGGTCTTCAGTGGCAGCGGCAGCGGTGCGGCGAGCCCCCGGTCGCGCAATCGCACCAGGTCACGCAGCACATCGACCGCGGTGTGGTCGAGCGGCCCGAGCTGGGAGAGCCCGTACGGCGTACGCGACCGGGAGTTGCCCGGACGGCCCAGCGTCCAGGCGCTCCAGGCGCGGTCCTCGTCGGAGGCGGCCAGCGCGACCAGCTGCACCCACGACTCGATCCGCTGCTTGGCACCCAGGCGCGAGTACGTCACCGGAGCGAGCCGGTCGCCGTAGACCTGCGGGACGGTGCCGGTCAGGCGTCGACCGTCACCGAGGTCGACCTCGACGTCGACGGCCCGCGCCTGCCCCGTGGAGATGCCCGCCTGCCGCACCCGCAGCGCCTCGGCCGCGATCGGCTTCGCCTTGGTGATCACGTCGGTGAGGATGCGCCAGCCCAGCCACTTCGGAGGCAGTACGCCGCGGCGCCACTCCTGCTGGGTCGCCTGTTCCTCCGACATCCCGGCAAGCAGGTCGTGGAGCAGCCGGTCGCCCACCGACCACTGCCCCAGGCCATCGAGCTCGACCGGTAGACCGTCGGAGAGCGGGTCGTCATCACGCGGCAGCGCGAGGTCCAGCCGGTCGCGGAAGAACGCGCGCACCGGCGCGCGGTAGAAGGCCAGCAGCTCCTCGAGCGTCAGGTCTCCAGCTGTCGCCGGTGTCAGCGGGCCGGGCAGGAACTCCGGCGGCTCGACGCGGTCGGACACCGCGGCGAGAGCGCCGGCCTCGGCGGCCTTGTCGAAGGAGAAGGAGTGTCCGGGGACCAGCACCCCGGGCGTCAGGTTGCGCGGGTCGAACGGCTGCAGCGGGTGCCTGGTCGTCACGACCTCCTTGACCGGCCTGCCATCCGCAGAGACGGCGGTCGCGTCCAGCGTGTCCAGCAGCTCCCCCAGCGGCACCGCGGGCGGCCGGGGCTGGCCCGAGTACTCGTTGGCGCCCGTGTAGGTCACCACCAGCGTCTCGGTCGCCGCCAGCAGCGCGTCGAGGAACAGCTGCCGGTCCTCGCTGCGCAGGTCGCGCTCCCCGGTCTGCGGGTCGCGGGCCAGCAGGTCGTCGCCGTCGGTGATCCCGACCCTCGGGAACACTCCGTCGTCCATGCCGAGCAGGCAGACCACGCGATGGGGCACCGACCGCATCGGCACCAGCGTGGACACCGTCAGCGTGCCGGTGCGGAAGTTCGCCCGCGTCGCGCGGCCGGCCAGTCGTGCCCCCAACAGCGCCCGTACGTCGGGCAGTCGGAGCTCGTCGACCTCCTGCCCTGCGGCAGCGTCGCGCACCCGGGACAGCTCCCTGGTCACCTGGCCCGATTGCCATTCGTCGTTGGTCGAGACCGACGTCAGCGCGGCGACACCCTCCTCGATCACCTTCAGCCAGTGCCTCAGCGGATGCACCCCGGCCAGCTCGTCGGTCACCTGCTCCAGCCGATCGACGAGCTCGGCGAACCTCCCGGCCAGCTCGACGCTGCCACTTCCCACGTCGTCCAACGGCAGGGTCGTGTCCAGCCAGGTCGCCGAGTCCTCGGACATCGCGACCCCGGTGAGGATCCGGTCCATCCCGAAGCGCCAGGTGTTCGCGACGTACGACTCCAGCCCGAAGGGCTCGCGGTGCTCCGCGTCGAAGCCCCACCTGATCCCGGCGTCCTTGGCCCAGTCCTCGAGCTGCTCCAGGGCGTCGTCGTTGAGCCCGAACCGGCGTCGCACCGGGTCGAGATGAGCAAGATCGAGTACGTCGCTCACTCCCGCCCGGCCGCCGGCCAGGTCGAGCAGCCGGGTGGCCACGTCCAGCAGTGGGTTCGTACGCGTCAACGACCGGTCCGCCAGCTTCACCCGCAGCCGGTGAGCGGGGTGTCCGGTCTCGCCAGTCATCTCCCCCAGCCCGAACCCGGCCTCGATCAGCGGCGCGAAGGTCTCGATGTCGGGGCACATCACCAGGACGTCCCGCGGCTCCAGCGTCGGGTCGTCCTCGAGCAGCCCCAGCAGCACCTCACGCAGCACCTCCACCTGCCGCGCCTCGCCGTGGCAGGCATGCACCTGGATCGAGCGGTCTTCGGGCTCGATCACCCGTCCGGCATTCTCGCCGACCGTGTTGCCCCGGATGTCCTCCTGCAGCCATCCCAGCAGCCCGCCGTTGGTTGAGCCGCCGGAGCCGCTCAGCGAAGGCGTGTCGAAACCAGCACAGTCGCTCTCAGAAGCGAGCCCCGCCAGACCTCGCTGCAGCTCCCGCGTATCCCGCCCCAGCGTCGCCAGCAACGGATGCCCGACCGCGTCGTGCGACCTGTCCGCCGTCCGCGCGACCGTCCCGTCCAGCCCTGCGAGCGCCTCCCACAGGGCCGCGGAGGGGTGCGGCAGCCACAGGTGCACCTCCCGGTGCTCCCCCAGCGCCGCGACGAGCTCGATGTCGGTCACCGAGAGCCGGGTGTGCCCGAACAACGAGACCCGCTCCGGCAGCTCGAACTCCTGGGGCTTCTGCTTCAGCCGAGCGACCGTCGCCGCCTGCCGCTCCACCGGCGTCGGCCCCCCGACCAGCCCGGCGACGGCCCGCCACAACGGCGGCTGCCACGCCAGATCGTCGGCGATCTTCCCCCCGAGCCCGTCCGTGTCCAGCCCCGCACTCCAGTCGGCGACCACCGCAGGCCGCTGGTCCGCGTACCCAGCGAACAACCGCGCCAGCCGCCGGGCCAATGCCAGCCGCCGCCCCCGCCGACGTACGCCTTCCTCCGTCGTATCCCCGTGCCCCAGGTGCATCGCGAGGGGCTTGGCCCAGGGCTCGTCCAGCGATGCGTCGATCGCCGCCAGCACCGGCCAGGTCAGCGACTCCGGCGCCCAGGGATCCTCATCCCCCGTGCCCGCAACCTCAGCGAACAGCGACCAGGGAGACCGGAAGTCGACCCCCGCACAGATCCCGTCCCCTCGCCCCTCAGCAGCCCCCAGCCGATGCGAGAGCCGCTGCGACAACCACCGCTCCACCCCCCGCGCCGGCACCACCACGACCTCCGTCGCGAACGGATCCCCCAACGGCACCGACAACAGCTCACCGAGCGAGTCGGCGAGCAGATCGGTCCGCGGCGCGCGGTGCAGATGTACGACCACAGACCGCAACCTATCGGGAGGTACCGACAGGGGACCTCACGACTCCACAGAGCCAGACAGGTACTCACCTACTGCGCTCAGGCTGGCCTCGAGTCGCGTCGAGTTGTTGCTGGCTCAGCCTACGAATTTGAAGCTCGGCATCACCTGGTTGATGTACCCGTCGATTTGCTCGCGGGTTGCGAGTTCGGCGTTGAACGCCCACGCGACCGTCACCTCTGAGCCATCGATCACAGTCCCGTACGTGTCGAGAGAGTCGACGCCACCATGAAGCTCGCGAATATGGAAGAACGTCTGTCCACCAAACTTCACGTCCTCGAGACGCTTCGCGTCAGACCCTGCGACCTTGAGTCGCCCCTCGGCTAGCTCCTCGGTGTCCCCGGCGAGTGTGATGTCCGCGTTGAAGGTCCCTGTTCCGTACGAAGTGCCCGAAGAATCCACGGGAGTGTTGAGCGTGGCACGCTCGGTCTTGGACGGAGCCGTCACCTCCCAGTCCGAGGGCACCCGAATGTGAGCTCCGTTCACTTCGATGGCCTGCGGTTCAGCAGCAGGTGACGCGGTTTCGATTGACTCGACCGATGCAGGCCAGGAAGGGTTCGACGAACCCGACGGATCCTTCGCGCTGCCGCAACCGGAGAGGGCGACGACGGTCACCGCGGACACAGCGATGGCAACGAATCGAGCATTGCTGTGACCCGTCCGAGATGGAGTCATGCCTGAAGCGTAGTCATCCCGGCAGGTACTAGGCAGCACCCGAGGGCTGAACTCGTTCAGCCCTCGGACTTGAACGTGGGCATCACCTGGTTGATCCAGGTATCGATCTGCTCGCGGGTAGCCAGATCAGGGTTGAAGGACCAGGCAACGGACACCTCGATGTCGCCAAGGAGGGCGCCGTAGAGGTCGTAGGTCTGCGCCTCGCCAGATCCGCGAATGTGGAAGAACGTGGTCCCGCCGAACTTCACGTCCTGCAACCGCTCAACCTTCGAGTAATCGCCGATGACGCTGTCACGGCTCGTCTCGGCGAGTTCGTCGGTGGAGAGAGCAAGCGCCGAGCCAGCATTGAAGATGCCGCGCCCAGCCCGATAACCAAGCTCATCCTTCGGCGAACTCATGACGTAACTAACGCCATCCTCCAAACTCACGGCCCAGTCCGGTGGCGCCTTGAACTGCATCCCCTCCAGTTCGGCAGTCTTCCAATCCGAGGCGGGCTCGGCTGAGGCGGAATCGCTCGGTGAAGCGGAACCGCTTGCGGTCGGCACAGTGCCGGTTGGTTCGTCGCTGCCGCAGGCTGACAGACCCGCCGCGAGAGCAACAAGAGCAGCAAGAGCGGCCATCGACTTAAACTGGGGGTACGTCCGAGATCGGCTCATGCCGGAGAGCGTATCGGCTCCCGGACGTAGTCCAGTTCCGGTCGACACCCCATGGGGTCTGCTGTTTACTTGGAGCAACATCCGGACACACTCGGGAGGCTTGCGATGACTGGGTCGCGCTCAACCGGGGTCAACAAGCCCCTCGTCAATAAGATCAAACAGGTTCTCATCGACGACACCGTCAAGGTCGACAAGATTCACGTCGACAAACCGGGCGCTGGCGCCTTGGGCGGCAGCCAGACTGGGGAGGCCCTCGAAACTCTCATGAACCTGGCCACGGAGCGAATCAACTCGGCCCTCTCGGAAACGTCGAAGGCCATGGTCGCCTTCGTCGATGGGCTCGATGACGCCGTACGCGCCGTCGAGGACGCCGACGAGGAAGCCAGGACGGCTTTCCAGAACCACATGACAGCTGCGGTAGACCTGATCAGCCAGCCATTCTTCGACAATCTGGCGAGGGATGCCAGGCTGAATCTGCCTGACATCAACCTCCCGTTCTTCCCTGACCTCGGGGCGCTAGAGGAAGCGGCCACGCGGTCGAAGTTCGGCCAGGACGAGGAGGGATGACCTATGGGCCCCAGAGGCAGGATGATGAACATCCTGAAGGAGTACGTTGTCAACGCCAATCCCGAGGAAGTCGAAGCACGGCTGACCGACTGGGAGACTGCAAAGCGCACTTTTGAGGAACTCGCGCGCGACCTCCACCTCGCTGAAAAGCGAGTGCCAGAGGCGTTCGAGGAGACTTCCTATACCGCCACGGCGGCTCAGGACGCGTTCAGGACTGCGGCTACGAAGCTGACGAACAAGGTTCAACAACTCACCGCTGCCATAGATGCTCTCTCTCAGGCGCAGACCACGACACGGAACGCACAGAAGACTCACGAGAAGCTGGAACAGACGCTCTCTTTCGAGCCCGTTTCCGCGCCTGACGCCTCAGCGTCGAAGTACGCGCAGTCCGGCCCCGGCATCGACTCGGTTAAGGCAGTTCAGAACCAGAAGGCCCTGCAGGCCGACCGCAACGCGTACAACGCCCAAGAGGCGACGATCGCCGACGCTGAACAGGCCGCCGCCAAGCAGATCCAAGTTGTCGATCAGCAGAACTACACTTCCCAGCCCCCTGTTCGCGCCCTGACCGAGGAGCCTGGCACTCCAAACGACAGTGCTCCCAAGGCTCCCTCATCCCCTGGTTCGTATAGCGCCATCGCCGCATCCCGCGCCCAGATGGCGAAGTACAACTCCGGCACTCTGTACCCCGATGGCTGGGGGCACGAGCTGATCGCTCAGGAGAAGGCGAACATCGAAGCGCACCAGGCGGAGAACAAGCCTGAGTGGAACGGCACCCAGTGGATCAACGCTGACGGCACTCCCGCGCCCTCGACGTCGTACGCGATGGTCGAGACGGCTGACGGCCTCGCGCCGATGGCGGGTGGAAGCGGCGGGATGACCGCCCTGGCGATCGGTGGCGGCGGGGCTCTGCTCGGTGCTGGTGTGGCCAAGGCGCTTGCCAATAAGTTCGCGTCCGGAGCGGCTGCCAAGGCAGCGACGGCAAGCGCCACGTCGAGGTCCGCATCCGCCAGGGCCGGCGCTGCCGGCGCCCGCGCGGGTGCTGGCGCGGGAGCACGCGGAGCCGGGGCTGGCGCCCGTGGCGCCGGCGCCGGGGCAGGTGCCCGCGGCGCTGGTGGGCGTGGCGCCCGAGGCGGTCCGACGGGAGCGGGCAGCCGTGGCGGACGCGCAGGAGCCGGCGGTGCCGGCGGCCGGGGCGGCAAGAAGGACGACAAGAGGAACGGCCAGGACCAGGACTGGCAGGCCGACTACAGCGACGACTGGACCGAGACGGCCAGCGACGTCCTGGATCCCAACGCGGCCCGCGGCTGGACCCCGAACGCGCCACAGGGTGATGACTCCGGCGCCGACAAGAACGGCCGCAAGCCCTAGCAACACCTGCGCTCGCAGCCGAACCGCCGAGTTCAGCCACGGAACACAAACCGTGGCTGAGGTCGGCGGTTCGCATTGTCCGGGTGGCAGCGTCCTCAGCCTGGTTGGATGGTCGCGATGACCACGCTGAGGATGGATCGGCTCTCGATCGAGGGCGCTGAGGACCCGATCGATGGACCGCTGCCGTTGCTGCACGGCGTACCGCGGCCAGCGTTTGATTCCGGCGCCGCGCCCTATCCAGACATGGCGGCCAACCTCGAGTACGGCCGGCCGAGCACGCTGCTGCCGTACACGGCTCAGGACTCCTACACGCGCCGACGCGAGGCGCGCGATCTGCCGAGTCTGGTGGTGGAGAACGAGCTGCTCTCCGCCACCTTTCTGCCCGGCTACGGCGGGAGGCTGTGGTCGTTGGTGCATCGGCCCTCGGGCCAGGAGCTGCTGCACCGCAACCCCATCCTGCAGCCCGCCAACCTGGCGTTGCGCGACGCCTGGGTGGCAGGCGGGGTGGAGTGGAACCTCGGTGCCACGGGGCACTGGCCACTCACCTGCTCCCCGCTGCACGCGGTGAGCCTGACCGCACCGGACGGGACACCGGTCCTACGGATGTACGAGCTGGAGCGGATGCGGCGGGTCGTGGTCATGATCGACGCCTGGTTGCCCGCCGGATCGCCGGTGCTGCTGGTCCACGTCTCGCTCCACAACCCGGCACCGACCCCGACGCCGGTCTACTGGTGGACGAACATCGCGGTGCCCCAGCGTCCGGACGTACGCGTCGTCGCGCCGGCCGAGCGGGCCTTCCACTTCGACTACGCGGAGCAGCTGAGGCTGATCGACTTTCCGGAGACGGCGGGCGGCGACCAGAGCTATCCGGCGAGGTTCGCCCGGGCAGCCGACTTCTTCATGGACGTTCCCGACGGCGAACGCCGTTGGATCGCCGCGCTCGACGGCGACGGCCGTGGGCTCGTCCAGACCTCCACCGACCGACTCGTCGGCCGCAAGCTCTTCCAGTGGGGCACCGGTGCGGGCGGGCAACGGTGGCAGGAGTGGCTGTCCGGACCGGACGCTGCCTACATCGAGATCCAGGCCGGCCTGGCGCGTACGCAGCTCGAGCACCTCGCGCTGCCCGGAGGAGAGACCTGGGAGTGGACCGAGGCATTCGGCCTACTCGAGGTCGACCCGACACAGGTGCACGGCTCGTGGGAATCGGCCCGGGCGGCCGTGGATGAGGCGGTCGAGATGCTCGTGCCACAGACCGAGCTGGATGACGCGCTCAGCGTGGCCGGGCGCCTCGCGGGACCCGCGGACCTGCTCGCCCACGGGTCCGGGTGGGGCGCGCTCGAGGTCGCGGCCGGCGCTCTGCCGGCGGACCCACTGCGTCCGTTCGCGGCGTGCGGCGAAGATCAGAAGCCCTGGCTCGATCTGCTGGAGCACGGCCGGCTGCCGATCAGCGACCCGCCCGCGGCTCCGGTCATCGGTGCGCACTGGCGAGAGCTGCTGGAGGCCTCGGCCGACGACTGGCATGCGTGGTATCACCTCGGCCTGCTCCTGCTGGCCGACGACGATCGCCCCGGAGCGCGCAAAATCCTGGAACGGTCGGTCGCCGACCACCCCAACCCATGGGCCCTGCGCGCGCTCGCGCATCTCGCAGACCTCGCAGATCCCGCGGACCCGCCTGCTGCGGACCCCCTGCTCGAGGCCCACCGTCTCCGTCCCGACCTGCGCGAACTCACCATCGAGCTGCTCCAGGCGCTGATCGCCTCCGACCGCCCCACCGAAGCGCTCGAGGTGATCGCCGCCCTTGCCGACCCGGAACGTGACCACGGTCGGATCCGACTGTGCACCGCGCAGGCCGCGCTTGCCGTGGGCGACCTCGACGGGGTCCGCCGACTCCTCGACGCGGGCATCACGGTCGACAACCTGCGCGAGGGCGAGACCGCCCTGGACACGCTCTGGCTTGCCGTCCATCCCGGCGAGCCGGTGCCGCCTGCGTACGACTTCCGGATGAGTTCCGACTGACTACCGTCAGGCGACCTTGTTCATCTCGCCGGTGTGCTCGATGTCCTCGTCGAGCTGGTGGCGAGCTTCGGGGTGGCCGTGGAAGCGGTGGTAGGAGTAGCCCAGGATGGCGAGGGCGATGATGCACGACCCCAACAGTGTGACGCCGGTCCACGCGCCACCGAGCAGCCAGAAGGTTGCCTCGAGGGGCCACCAGTGCGGCGCGGGCGGGCTGATCAGGAAGACGACGCCGACAGCACCGATGGAGAGGGCCCCCAGCGTCGAGGCCACGATGCGCGGCCAGGTCTCGACGCCCTCGGCGACACCGCGCATGGCGCGGAGGCGGACCGGCTCGACATAGCGGCGAGCCCAGGCGTACTGGCGGGAGAGCACGGCCAGCCCCCCGAAGAGCATCAGCAGCCCCGGCCCCGGCAACACCATCGCGGCGATACCGGCGACCACGAGCAGCCACCCAACGGTCTCGTAGGCGAGCCGCTTCGCTGCGGCTCCTGCGAGGGACTTCATGCCAATAGCCTGCCATTCGGGGACAACCCCGAGAACCACTAGGGGAATTTTACGCCTCATGCGGCCAGGTCGTACTTGACGCCCTCGGGGCTCGGGAACTTCAGCCACAGCACCGCGAGGACGATGTCACCGATCACCGGTACGACCAGGACCAGCTGCCACCACCCGGAGCGGTTGATGTCGTGCAGCCGCCGCGCACCGAGCGCGATGGTCGGCACGAACGCCACCAGACCGTAGAGACCGATCACGAGGCTCACCACCTCGTCTCGCGCGAGGACGAGGACGATGAGCATCAGAAGGTTCACGAGCATCGGCCAGAGCAGCTCAGTGCGGCTGGCGCGACCCGAGAATGTCGCGTACTTCTTCCAGAACCGTGCGTACGCCTCGGTGATCGAGGCCGCACGGAGCGGCTGGCTCAAGGGGATCGTCACGGGCAGGAACCTTAGGTGCGGGACATCGGCTACGTAAATGTCTGGCCGGGCATCTGTTCCAGATACGAACAAAGTTCATCTTCCCGTAGGAAACGAACGCAGACGGAAACAACAGGGGCGGCGTACGGAAAGAAATTCCGTACGCCGCCCCCGGCTGTGGTCTCGATCAGGCCTGAGCGGCCTCGTCGATGGCAGCAGCGACGCGCTTGTGCGCCTCCCAGATCTCCTCAGGCAGCTTGAACTGCTTGAGGTGCTCCTCGCGGAAGCCCATCTCCTGCTTCCAGCGGTTCAGGTCGAGGGAGAGGATCCGGTCGAGGTCCCTCTGCGGCAGGTCGAGGCCGCGCAGGTCGAGCTCGTCCTCGGTCGGGATGACGCCGACGGGGCTCTGCTGGCCCTTGACCTCACCCTTCTTGAACTGCAGCAGCCACAGCAGCGCGCGCACGTTCTCGCGGTAGCCGGGCCACAGGAAGTGGCCGTCCTCGGAGTCACGCTGGAACCAGTTGACGTGGGCGAAGACCGGCTTGTCGGTGGCCTCGCCGATGATCTTCAGCCAGTGGCGGGCGTAGTCGCCCTCCTCGTAGGCGAGGAACGGACGCATCGACATCGGGTCGTAGCGGAGCACGCCCTCGAGGCCGTCGGCCGCGGCGGTCGCCTCGGCACCCAGGGTGAGACCGTCGTAGACGCCCTCGGCGACGTCGGTGATCGCGCGGATCAGCGGCTCGCGGTCACGGGTGCGGCCACCGAAGATGATCGCGTCGACCGGCACGCCGGCCGGGCTGTCGTAGTCGGGCGCCGCGTTGGGCACCTGCGAGATCGGCGCGGTGAAGCGGGAGTTGGGGTGGGCCCACGGGTCGCCCAGCTCGTCGTCGATCCGGTCGGCGATGCGCTCGCCCTTCCAGTCGATCCAGCCGTCGAGGTCGTCCGGGTGGTGCTTGGTGAGCCCCTCCCACCAGACCTCCTGGGTCTTCTCGTTGTAGGCGACGTTGGTGAAGATCGCACCCGAGCCCGGCAGGATCGCCTTGATGGCGCCCGGGTTGGTCTTCTCGTTGGTGTCCTTGGCGACGCCGAAGACGCCGTTCTCCGGGTTGAAGGCGTAGAGCTTGCCGTCCTCGCCGACCCAGATCCAGGCGATGTCGTCGCCGTAGAAGGTGACCTCGTAACGCTCACCGAGGGCGTCGGGCGAGAGCGTCATCGAGAGGTTGGTCTTGCCGGAGGCGGACGGGAAGCCACCGACGACGTGGAACTCCTCGCCGGTCTCCTTGTCCTTGATGCCCAGCAGCAGGAACTGCTCGGCCAGGAACTTGCCGGAGGCGCGGCCGTCGTAGCAGGCCTGGCGCAGGCCGTGGGCGATCTTGCCCAGCAGCGCGTTGCCGCCGTAGGAGGAGCCGAAGTGGAGGATCGTACGCTGATCGGCGACCGTCGCGAAGAGACGCTGGTCCTTGTCGGTCCCCTGCCCGAGGTTGGGCAGGTCGCCGGTCACGTGCACCGCACGGACGAAGGAGTTCGGGTCCGCGAGGTTGTTGATGTAGTCGATGCCGACGCGGGCCATCCGGATCATCTGCTGCACGACCGGTCGGCTGTCGGTGAGCTCGACACCCGCGGCGTACGCCTCGAGCGGCGAGCCGGCCGGAGCCATCAGGTAGGGGATGACGTACATCGTCTTGCCCGCCGAGGCGCCGGTCATCCGCTCGGTGAGCGTCTTGACGGTCTCGTCGGCCGGCTTCCAGTTGTTGTAGACGCCCTTGTCCTCCGGGTTGGAGGTGGCGACCACGGTGCGCTCCTCGGAGCGCGCGGTGTCCTTGCTGTAGGAACGGCTGTAGTAGCGGCCGCCCGTCACCGGGAGAAGCTCGCCCGCTGCCAGTGACTCCTGGAGGAGCCGCTCGTCGTCGGCTGCGCTGACAACCTCGATCTGCTCGGCTCCGGTCACCCCTGCCCAGTAGGAGACATACTCCCGCACATGAGGATTCGTCAGCCCCGCCTCATCGAGGACCTTGTCCACGTCAACCATTCCGACACCCTTCAAAAGTTTCGCCGATTGCAGGCACGTTACCCCAGTTGAAGAGGGCTCCAACCGGGGTACCGTGCACCAGAGTGGGTCATCGATCACGGGCCTGGACAATTGATCGATCCAACTGCAGGCGATGTTCCGATAGCCGGTCCTGAGACCCTTGTGACCCCCATGTTTAAGTGAGAAACGCCTCATTTCGGCGAGCGGTCCGTAATGTGGATGTGACGCCGATGTCGCATGGTGACACGGATTACATCTAAGGTTTCGCGAGTGATCCCCCAACACAAAGACGTTGAATTGTTTCAATTCCTGAGCGGTCCAGAGGTCGCCTGATGGACCTCATTCTCGGGACCTTCGCCGCCTCCTTCGCCGGAGGACTCTTCCCCGTCATCAACTTCGAGACCTACCTCGCGGTGGCCGCCTCGAACCTGACCTTCTCCGCCCTGGTGCTCGCCCTGGTGGCGGGAATCGGCCAGACCAGCTCCAAGGTCGTCTGGTACTACGCCGGCCACGGCACCACCTCGCTCCCCATCGTCCGCAAGAAGATGTCCTGCGAGAAGTGGCAGAAGCGGATGGAGAAGTGGGAGCGGCGTACGCAGGGCCGGCCCGCCTACGCCGGCGGGCTGCTCGCGGTGGCCGCACTCAGCGGGCTTCCGCCGCTGGCGATCCTGGCGGTGGTCTACGGCACGCTCAAGGCCAACCTGATGCTCTTCGTCGCGATCACGTTCGTGGGCCGCGTACTTCGGTCCTGGATGATCCTGGAAGCCGCCGCGTTCGCGTGGTTGCGGACATAGGACCCGAGACGCGCTGACCCGGAGATCGGGCAGAGCCTAGGCTGTCCGCATGCCTCAACCAGCCGGATTCGTCGGAGTCACCGCCAACCTCGGACTCAAGGAGGGCGCTGACGACTTCGCCGTCGTCGCCGCCCCCTCGGGCCCGGTCACGAGCGCTGCGGTCTTCACCCGATCCCGCTTCGCCGGCGCCTCGGTGCTGCTCTCCCGAGCCTCCGACCTCTCCGCGTACCGCGGCATGGTCACCATCTCGAAGAACGCCAACGTCGCGACCGGGCCGACGGGTGAGGCCAACGCCCTGGAGGTACGCCGCCTGGCCGCCGAGGTCGTCGGCGCCCGCCCCGAGGAGCTGCTGGTCGCGTCGACGGGCGTGATCGGCGTGCAGTACCCGATGGACGTCCTCACGCCCGCGCTCGAGAAGCTCGTCGGGACCGCCGGTGACGCCGACTTCGACGCCGCTGCGGCGGCGATCATGACGACCGACACGATCGCCAAGATCGAGACCCGGTCCGTCGGCAACGCGACGATCACCGGGATCGCGAAGGGCGTCGGGATGCTCGAGCCCGACATGGCCACGATGCTGACCTACTTCTTCACCGACGCCGCGGTGCCCGCAGCCGAGCTCGACGCGGCCTTCCGCCGGGTCGTCGACCGCACCTACAACGCCGTCTCGATCGACACCGACACCTCGACCTCCGACACGGCCGCGATCTTCGCCTCCGGCACGGCCGGGACGGTCGACATGGGTGAGTTCGAGGCCGCGCTCTACGACGCCGCGCTGGCGCTGGTGAAGAAGATCGCCTCCGACGGAGAGGGCGCCTCCAAGCTGATCACGGTCTCGGTCAGCGGCGCCCGCGACGACGCCCAGGCCAAGCGAGTCGGCAAGGCCATCGTCAACTCCCCCCTGGTCAAGACCGCCGTCCACGGTGCAGACCCCAACTGGGGCCGCGTCGCGATGGCCATCGGCAAGCTCCGTGAGGAGACCGACATCTCCCCCGAGCACGTACGCATCGCCTTCGGCGGCACCGAGACCTACCCCGCCCAGGTCTCTGCAAATCTATTGGCAGATTTGTCGACTTATCTGTCTGGCGATGAAGTCTCGATCGAGGTCGACCTCGGCATCGCCTCGGGTGAGTTCACCGTCTACGGCTGCGACCTCACCGACGGCTACATCCGCATCAACGCCGACTACACGACCTGAGCCACCCTCGACCAGCGGTCAACCGGCCTGCGCGGAGCGCTCCTCCGCGAGAAGGGCCGCGGCGCGACGTACGACCAGCTCGATCACGTCGGGATGCGGGCCGATGACGTCGGCGACGATCTCGGCTCCCGCGGCCGAGGCGCGCGAGCGGACGAGGTCGGAGAAGAAGCCGGGGGCGAGCAGGTAGGGCGAGACGGCGTCGCCGGGGCGTACGACGTGGTCGATGGGCGGGGCGCCGGAGCCGGAGACGGTGGCGACCCTGACCGGACCACCCCAGGCCTTCTCCAGCATCAGACCGGCCTCCGCGATGTCGGCCCGGGCAGACGGGTCGTTGGAGCCGGCGGCGACCAGGACGACGGGCTGGCCGGGGACCGCGCCGGCGGCGACCAGCCGGGAGACCTGCGCGGAGGCGAGCAGCGGGTCCGGTCCGAGCGCGCGGCCCATCGCCACCGGCAGCCCCTCGGCGGCCTGCGGCAGGTCGACCTTGATGTGGTAGCCGGTCGAGAGCAGCAGCGGGACCACGACCGACGGCTGAGCGTCGGCCAGGACGTCGGTGAGCAGCGGCTCGCAGAGCTCGACGTACGCAGCCTTCGACTCCATCCCCAGTACGCGACCGGCGCGCTTGGCGATGATCGAGGCGACCGCGTTGCCGAGCAGCTGCCGGGTGCCGTGGGCGACGACGACGAGCCTCATGAGCCCACCGCCAGCCGGTAGCCGCGCTTCACGACGGTCTGGATGGTCTTGGTGCCGAGCGCCGAGCGGAGCCGGGCGACCGCCATCTCGACCGCGTGCTCGGAGCCGGCGGTGCCGGAGGGGAGCATGGCGAGCAGGGCCTGCCGGGAGACGACGATGCCGGGGTTGGCGACGAGAGCGCCCAGGACGGCGGCGGGCGCCGGGGAGAGCTTCACCTCGGCGCCGTCGAGGATCACCGCGTCGCCGTGGAGCAGCAGCTGGTGGCCACCGGCGAGCTCGATGAGGAGGCCCTCGCGCCGCAGCGGCAGCTCGGTCTCGAGCATCTTGACCATGGCCGCGGTGCGGGAGCGCTCGGGGAACATGGTGGGTACGCCCCACATCTCGAAGGCGGCGGCGGTCACCGGACCGACGCAGGCAGCGACCACATCGGCCTGGAACGCCGCCACGACCTCGTCGCGCAGGCCGACCGAGCCGGCGGCCTGCATGAACGCGGCCACAGCCGGCGCGGACGTGAAGGTGACCGCGTCCAGCTCACCGTCGGTCAACGTCTCGACCAGCCGGAACATCGGTTCGGGGTCCGCTGCCGACTCGACCCGGTAGACGACCACGTTGATGACCTCGGCGCCCTGCCGGGTCAGCGCGTGCGCGACCATCGACAGCGACTGCCCGTGCTCCTGCACCACGATCCGCTTGCCGGTCAGGTCGCGGCCGCGCAGGTGCTCCAGGACGTCGTCGAACTCCTCCGACTCCGGCGCCCACAGCTCCCGCAGCCCGCGCCGACGGATCGCCCCGACCGACTTCGGTCCGCGGGCCAGGATCTCGGCGCCGCCGAGCGTCTCCAGGAGACGGTCGAGCAGTCCCCACTCCTCCGCGGCGTCGAACCAGGCGCGGGTCCCGATGCCGGTCGTGGCCAGGAACATGTCGATCTTCTGGCCGATGATCTGCTCGGTCACCGCACGCAGCGCGCCGGCGTCGACCCGGTTGGGGTCGACGGAGAGCGCGGGGGCCCACACCACGTGTGCTCCCCGCCTCTCGAGCAGGTTGATCTGCTCCTCGGCCTTCCGCGCCGCGGTCACGCCGACGCGGAAGCCGCTCAGCGCGCGACTGTCCACATCGGAATCGTAGGTCCCCTGGATCATTTGTGCCGCGTTCGTCATCGCCGGGCGCCGACCCGGATCTCTCCGTCGACGACGTCGACCTCGTAGGTCGCGACCGACACCGACGGATCGTCGAGGCACTGACCGCTCTCGAGCGAGAACGGCTGCTTGAGCAGCGGCGAGGCCACGAACGGCACCTCGCCACGCGTCCCGACGATCCCGCGGGCGAGCACCGAGGCGTGGCCGTACGGGTCGAAGTTCGACAGCGCGAAGACCCGGTCGTCGAGGGTCCGGAAGACGGCGACGGCCTCACCGCGCACCAGCGCGGCGATGCCCGTCTCCGGGTCGATGTCGTCGAGGCGACAGACGGCGATGTACGTCACGGTCTGGGTCTGGGTCTCGGTCATCGCGTCTCCTCAAGGGTGGGCATTCCGACAGGGATCGAGGAACCGAGCGAGACCGGGCCGGTCTGATTGTCTCGGGCTCCGCTTCGACCGACAGCGGCCGGCTCCTCGCCCACCTCCGGGACGATCTGGCCACGGGTGGACCCGAAGGAGATGTTGGGGTCCGGGATGTCCGGGGCGTTGACGAAGGAGACGAACCGCTTCAGCTTCTCCGGGTCCTCGATCGTCGCCTTCCACTCGTCGAAGTAGCCGTCGACGTGCGTGGCCATCGCGGCCTCGAGCTCGGTGCCCAGGCCGAGGACGTCGTCGACCACGACCTCGCGGACCCGGTCCAGGCCGCCGTCGAGGGAGTCGATCCAGGTCGAGGTGCGCTGGAGGCGGTCGGCGGTGCGTACGTAGTACATGAGGAAGCGGTCGAGGTAGCTGACCAGCTCCTCGGTGCTCAGGTCACCGGCGAGCAGCTGGGCGTGGGCCGGGATGGCTCCGCCGTTGCCCCCGACGTACAGGTTCCAGCCCTTCTCGGTGGCGATGACACCGAAGTCCTTGCCGCGGGCCTCCGCGCACTCGCGGGCGCACCCGGAGACGCCACCCTTGAGCTTGTGCGGCGAGCGCAGCCCGCGGTAGCGGGTCTCCAGCATGATCGCGAGGCCGACGGAGTCCTGGACGCCGTAGCGGCACCAGGTCGAACCGACGCAGGACTTCACGGTCCGCAGAGACTTCCCGTACGCGTGGCCCGACTCGAACCCGGCGTCGACCAGTCGCTTCCAGATCGCGGGCAGGTCCTCCATCCGGGCACCGAACATGTCGATGCGCTGGCCGCCGGTGATCTTGGTGTAGAGGCCGAACTCCTTGGCGACCTCACCGATCACGATCAGCCCCTCGGGGGTGATCTCGCCGCCGGGGATGCGCGGGACGACCGAGTAGGAGCCGTTCTTCTGGAGGTTGGCCAGGTAGGCGTCGTTGGTGTCCTGGAGCTTGCGGTTCTCCTTGGCCAGCACGTGCCCGTTGAGCTGGCTCGCCAGGATGCTCGCGACGGCGGGCTTGCACAGGTCGCAGCCGCGGCCGGTGCCGTGGGCCTCGATGATCTGGTCGAAGGTCTTGTAGCCGTGGATCAGGACGACGTCGAAGAGCTCGGCGCGGGTCATCTTGAAGTGCTCGCACAGGCTGGTGTCGACGGTCTTGCCCTGGGCGGTGAAGTAGTCCTCGACGATCTTCTTCACCTGCACCTTGCAGGAACCACAGGTGCTCCCGGCCTTGGTCTCCTTGGTGACGTCCGCCGCGCTCTCGCAGCCGTTGTCGACGGCCGCCTCGATGTCACCGCGGGTGACGTTGTTGCAGGAGCAGATCTGCGCCTCGGGAGGAAGCTGAATTCCTCCCCCACCGCCACTGGACTGGGGGAGGATCAGCTCCTCCGGGTTCTCCGGAAGGACCATGCCTGAGGCGACCATGGGACGCAGCAGGCCGTACGCGGAGGCGTCGCCGACCAGCACGCCGCCGAGGAGGCGGGTGCCGTCCTCGCTGATCACGAGCTTCTTGTAGACGCCGGCAACCGCGTCGGAGTAGGTCAGCTCGAGGCACTCGTCGGTGGTGCCGTGCGCGTCACCGAAGCTCGCGACGTCGACACCGAGCAGCTTGAGCTTGGTCGACATGTCGGCGCCGGTGAAGGTGCCGGCACCGCCGAGCAGCGCGTCGGCGACGACCTCGGCCATGTCGTAGCCGGGGGCCACGAGGCCGTACATCTTGCCGCCGGGCGCGGCGCACTCGCCGACCGCCCACACGTGCGGGTCGGAGGAGCGGCACTGCTCGTCGACCAGGACGCCGCCGCGCTCGGCCAGGTCCAGGCCGGCGGCGCGGGCGAGCGCGTCGCGCGGCCGGATGCCGGCCGAGAAGACGAGCATGTCGATCGGCAGCGGCTCCTCGACGTCCTTGAACTTCAGGGCGCTGACCTTGCCGTCGAGCACGCCGCTCTCGTCCTCGTCCACGACCGAGATCTCAGCGACGGAGTCCGGCGAGATCGATTCCGTCATCACCCCGGTGTGCACGGTGAGGCCGAGCTTCTCGATGTGACGCTTGAGCGTGTTACCGCCGGCGTCGTCGACCTGCACGGCCATCAGCCGAGGCGCGAGCTCGACCACGTGGGTCTCGACGCCGAGCTGGTGCAGCGCGTTGGCGGCCTCCAGCCCGAGCAGGCCACCGCCGATCACGGCTCCGGTCTTCGCGGTCTTCGCGGCCTCGCGGATCGCCTCGAGGTCCTCGATCGTGCGGTAGACGAAGACGTTCCCCAGCTCCGAACCCGGCACCGGCGGCACGAACGGGGCCGCTCCGGTGGCGAGCACCAGCTCGTCGTACGCCATCTCCTCGCCGTCGGCGAGCATCACCGTCTGGGCGGCGGGGTCGATCTCGACGACGCTCGTGCTGGTGCGCAGGGTGACCCGCGGGTCCTCGTAGACGCCGGAGGGCAGGAAGGAGAGTGCCTCGGCGCCGACCTCGAAGAAGCTGGTGAGGGCGACGCGGTCGTACGCCGGACGCGGCTCCTCCCCGAAGACCACGATGTCGTGGGTCTCGGTGAGACCGCGCTCGATCGCGGCGGTCACGAAGCGGTGACCGACCATGCCGTGGCCGACGACGACGACCTTCTTGCGGAGGTGAGGGCTCATGACGTAGTTCCTTCCAGACTGAGCTTCGTTGCATTGAGCTGAGTGCCGCTGGGGCGAGTGGCCAGGAGCTGGCGTACGGTCGGCGCGCAGCCACCGCATCCGGTGGTGGCGCGGGTGGTGTCGCGTACGTCCTCGAGGGACCGGCACGCCCGGATCCGGCCGGCGCTGACACCGGCGCAGGCGCAGACCTCCGCGTCGTCGGGGAGCTCCGGACGGGGACCGTTGGACGGCTCCGGCAGCAGCAGCTGGCCGGCCTCGTGCTCGCCGAGCACCGTCTGCCGGTCGAAGGCCTGGGTGATCAGACCGACCCGGCTCAGGTCACCGACGAGGGCGCCGGCGACGATGCGGCCGTCGCGTACGACCAGCTTGCGGTGCGTGCCCTTGACCGGGTTGGCGATCTCGACCACCTCGCCCGTCTCGTTCTGGGGCTCGCCGAGGACGCAGACGTCGAGGTCGGTGGCGCGCAGCCGGGCGACGACGCGGTGTCCCTGATAGGTCGCGGGGCCGCCGGCCAGGACGTCGGCGAGGACGCCGGCCTGCTCCCACGCGGGCGAGACGAAGCCGGTCACGGTCGCGTTGTGCTCGGCGCAGTCGCCGATCGCGTAGACGTCCGGGTCGTCGACGCTGCGCAGCTGGTCGTCGACGACGATGCCGCGGTTGACGGTGAGCTCGGCGCGGCGGGCCAGGTTGGCGCGCGGCCGGCCGCCGGCGGTGAGCACCACCAGGTCGGTCTCGAGGGTGTAGCCGTTGTCGAGCTTGAGCCCCTCGTCGGTCAGCCTGGTCGCGCGGGCGCCGAGGTAGACCTGGGTGCCGAGCTTGGCCATCGACCGCTTGAGCACCTTGCCGGCCGACGCGTCGACCTGGCTGCTGAGCAGGTGGTCGCGGCCCTCGACGATCTCCGTCTCGATGCCGCGGACCGCCAGGGCGCGGGCGACCTGGAGACCGAGCAGGCCACCGCCGACGATCACGGCGCTGCGCGGGTGGTCGTGGAGGGTGTCCAGCAGGCGCGCGCAGTCGTCGAGACTGCGGAACGCCTGCACCCGCGGGTCCAGCGAGCCGTCCATCCGCACCACGCCGCGGATCGGCGGCAGGGTCGGGATCGCCCCGGTCGCCAGCACGACGGCGTCGTAGGGAACCGTCGTCCGGTCGGCGAGCTCGACCTCGTGGCGGTCACGGTGGATGTCCACGACGAGGCTGTCCAGGCGGAGGTCGACTCCCCTGTCGGCGTACCACTGCTTCTCGCGCAGCGCGAGCGCCCCGGGACGGTGGGTGCCCTCGAGCACGGCGGAGAGAAGGATCCGGTTGTACGGAGCGTGCTGCTCCTCCGCGAGCACGGTCGTCTGCGGGCCGAGGCCGCGCGCGACCAGTCCCTCGACCAGCCGCGCCGCGGCCATGCCGCCACCGATGATGACGATCCGCTTCTCGCTCACGGGCTCACTCACGGGCTCGCTCATGCCGTCACCGCCGCGGCGCAGACCTTGAACTCCGGCATCCGGCTGGAGGGGTCGAGGGCGTCGTTGGTGAGCTTGTTGGCGCCGACCCAGTGGAACGGTACGAAGACCGTGTCCGGGCGGATCGTGGTCACGATCCGCGCGGGCGCCTTCATCTCGCCGCGCGGGGTGCGTACGACGACGGGGTCGCCGTCATGGGCCCCGACCCGGTCGGCCAGCAGCGGGTGGAGCTCGACGAAGGCGCCCTCATCGGGGAGGTCCTTGATCAGTCGGGTCTGGGCACCGGACTGGTACTGCGCGAGCACCCGGCCGGTGGTCAGGTGGAGCGGGTAGTCGGCGCTCGGCTGCTCGGCCGGGCCACGGTGGGCGACGTCGATGAAGCGGGCGCGGCCGTCGGCGTGGAAGAAGGAGTCGGCGAAGAGGCGCGGGGTGCCCTCGCTCTCCTCCGGGCAGGGCCAGAAGACGCCGTCCTCGTCGCGGATGCGGTCGTAGGTGATGCCGCTGTAGTCGGCCTTGCCGCCCTTCGAGGCGGCGCGGAGCTCGGTGAAGATCTCCTCGGGGTCGGTCGACCAGGTCGAAGCGGCACCGAGGCGGGTGGCGAGACCGGTGATGATGTCCAGGTCGTTCTTGACGCCGTCGGGGGCGCTGATCGCCTGGTTGCGCAGGATGACCCGGCCCTCGAGGTTGGTCATGGTGCCGGTCTCCTCGGCCCACTGGGTCACCGGCAGGACCACGTCCGCCAGCGCGGCGGTCTCGCTCATCACCATGTCGGCGACGACCAGCAGGTCGAGGTCCGCCAGTCGCGACGTGACGTGGGTGGCGTTGGGGGCGGAGACGACGATGTTGGAGCCGAAGACGATGAGGCTCTTGGGGCCGTCGGGGGTGCCGAGCGCGTCGAGGAGCTCGTAGGCGGAGCGGCCCTTGCCGGGGAGGGTCTCGGGGTCGATGCCCCAGACCGCGGCGACGTGCGCCCGGGCGGCGGGGTCGTCGATCATCCGGTAGCCGGGAAGCTGGTCGGCCTTCTGGCCGTGCTCGCGGCCACCTTGGCCGTTGCCCTGGCCGGTCAGGCAGCCGTAGCCGGCGTACGCCTTTCCGGGCATGCCGAGCGCGAGGGCCACGTTGAGCCAGGCCAGGACGGTGGCGGTGCCCTGGGCGTGCTGTTCGGCGCCGCGCGCGGTCAGGACCATCACCTTCCCGGCGCCGGCGAGCAGGTCGGCGAGCTCGCGCAGCTGCGCGGCCTCGACGCCGCTGACCCGCTCGACCATCTCCGGCCACCAGGCGGCCACGGAGCGGCGTACGTCCTCGAAGCCTGTGGTCCGCTCGGCGATGTAGTCCTCGTCCACCGCGCCGGCGGCGTCGAGCAGGTGGAGGACCCCGAGCGCGAGGGGCAGGTCGGTGCCGGGGACCGGCTGGAGGAAGAGGTCGGCGCGCTCGCCGGTCGGGGTCAGCCGCGGGTCGATGACGACGACCTTGCCGCCGTTCTCACGCAGCCGGTCGAGGTGGCGGGCCGCCGGCGGCATCGTCTCGGCGAGGTTGGAGCCGACGAGCACACAGACGTCGGTCTTCTCGATGTCGGCCAGCGGGAACGGCAGACCGCGGTCGACACCGAATGCCTGGTTGCCGGCCGAGGCCGCCGAGGACATGCACCAGCGGCCGTTGTAGTCGATCTGGGAGGTGCCGAGGGCGACCCGGGCGAACTTCCCGAGCTGGTACGCCTTCTCGTTGGTCAGCCCGCCGCCACCGAAGACGGCGTTGGCGTCGGCGCCGTGGGTCTCCCGCAGGTCGGCGAGCTTCGATGCGACCAGGTCGAGGGCCTCGTCCCAGGTCGCCGCGCTCCACTCCCCCGTCGCCCGGTCGCGCACCATCGGCGTGGTGAGCCGCTCACGGCTCCCGCGCAGCCCCGCCGCCGTCCACCCCTTGCGGCACAACGCACCCTCGTTCACCGGGAACGATCTCTCACTGACCTCGAGGCGGGGCCCTTTGCGTGAAAGGGTCATCCCGCACTGCAAGCTGCAGTAAGGACAGTGGGTGTCGGTCACGCGTACTCACACCGTTTCGGGTCGGGGACTGGCGACCTCTACATTCCGGTGTCAAGGTTTCGCGCCGATCGGCTCTCCGTACCCCTTCCGTCAACTTCCGCTCACCGCCTCACAACCCGCCGAGGCGTCCCCCGCGTCGGTCGAGTTGGCATCTCGATGCCAACTCGACCGACGGAAGTGACGTCTCGGCCTGCAGAAGTGACGCCTCGGCGGTCAGGGGGTACGCCGCCGCAGCGTCGCCGAGCCGAGGGCGAGGCCGGCCACGACGAACCCGGCGACGACAGCCAGGTCGGCCCAGACCTCGCTGGTGTCGGTGGAGGTGACCAGGTGGGTCATCGCGTCGACGGCGTACGAGAGCGGCAGGAGGTTGGAGATGGCCTCCAGGACCGCCGGCAGCGACTCGCGCGGTACGAGCAGGCCGCAGAGCAGGATCTGCGGGACCACGATCGCCGGCATGAACTGCACGGCCTGGAACTCGGTGGTGGCGAAGGCCGAGACGAGCAGCCCGAGCGCGGTGCCGAGGACGGCGTCGACGATCGCGACGACCACGAGCAGAGCGACCGAGCCGCTGATCTCCAGCCCGAGCAGACCCACGCTGACCCCGACGGCCACGCCGGACTGGACCGCGGCGAGCAACCCGAACGCCAGCGCGTAGCCCAGCAGGAAGTCGCCCTTGCCCAGCGGCATCGCCAGCAGCCTCTCGAGCGTCCCGGAGGAGCGTTCGCGCAGCGTGGTCACCGAGGTGACCAGGAACATCACGATGAACGGGAAGATCGCCAGCAGGGCCGGACCGATCCGGTCGAAGATCGGCGCGGGCGACTCCTCGTACATCCACCACAGCAGGGTCATCAGCAGGGTCGGGAGGATCACCAGCATCACCAGGGTGCGGTGGTCGCGCCGGATCTGGGCGAGGACCCGCCCGGTCACGGCCAGGGTACGTCGCAGGCTCATCGTGCTGCCGCCTTCACCAGGGTCAGGAAGGCGTGCTCGATGTCGTCGGCGCTCGCCTTCTGCTTGATCTCGGCAGGGCTGCCGTCGGCGAGGAAGGCACCGTCGCGCATCAGCAGCAGCCGGTCACAGCGATCGGCCTCGTCCATCACGTGGCTGGAGACGATGACCGCCGCACCCGCGGCCGCCAGATCGCGGAAGGTGCCCCACAGCTGCTCGCGGAGCACCGGATCGAGCCCGACGGTCGGCTCGTCGAGCACCAGCAGGTCCGGCGACCCGAGCAGCGCGGCGGCGAGCCCGACCCGCGAGCGCTGGCCACCGGAGAGATCGCGTACGACCTGGTCCTTGTGGTCGACGAGGTCGACCGTCTCGATGGCTTCGGAGACCGACGACATCGGCGCACCGAGCACCCGGGTGAAGAACCTCAGGTTCTCGGTGACCGTCAGGTCGTCGTAGACGCTGGCCGCCTGGGTGACGTAGCCGATCCGCGGGCGCAGCGCGGCCGAGCCCGCCGGACGGCCGAGGACGGTGAGGGTCCCGGTGACCTTCGCCTGCACACCGACCATGGCCCGCATCAGCGTCGTCTTGCCGCACCCGGACGGCCCGAGCAGCCCGGTGACCTCACCCGCCCGGATGGAGAAGTCGAGGCCATGGAGGACCTCGCGCTTCCCGCGCACGACTCGGAGACCGGATGCCTCCACCACGTTATTCATCACATGATGAAATGTGGCACGACGGGGCGCAGCACGCAAGAGGACTACGGCAAAGGCCCGGTCAGATAGCCCTGGACCACCGGCGCGTATGTCGCCACCAGCGTGTCCACCGGAGCCGAGGCGAGCGGCTCGATCCGAGCGATGTAGCGCAGCGCGACGAGCCCGATCAGCTGCGAGGCCACCAACGTGATCCGCCGCTCGGGTTCATCGAGCTCGAGTGCCTCGCTGACCGGAGCCAGGATCAGCCGGCCGAAGGCATCCGGCACCAGAGCCTTCCCCTCCGGCTCGAAAGCGTTGCGCATCAACGCCATCAGCGGGAGCCGGGACTCCTCGTCGTCCCAGACGCTCAGCAGGAGACGTACGAGCCGCTCCCCCACGCCGTCGCGGCCCCCGGCGGCGACCACGGGCACGACGTCGCGTGGATCGACCCGCAGCTCCAGCGAGGCGACGAAGAGGTCCTCCTTGGTGCCGAAGTAGTGGTGCACCAGCGCAGAGTCGACCCCGGCGGTGGTCGCGATCCCGCGGACGGAGGTCGCGGCGTACCCCTGCTGCGCGAAGCGCTGCCGAGCCGCCGCCAGGATCGCCGCCCGTGTGTCCGGCGAACCGGGCCTGCGCCCTCGCCGCGGTGCCGTGGAGCTCATGGGAGCACGCTAACCCGACGACGGCAGCTCGGGGCGAGGCTCGGTTCGGCGCAACCAGGCCGCGGGACGGCCGACGAGCCATTCGAGCGGACCCGGACGACCCCACGCGGTGACGAGGGCGCCGATCGTCATCACGACGAGCACGTGGAAGACGTACGTGTCGGGCGTCTCCGGCGGCCAGACGGCATCGGTCATCATCACCACGTGCAGCGTGTAGAGGGTGAGGGTCATCGTGCCGGCGCCGAACAGCACCGCCATCCCGGCGCGCCACCGGTCCGGCAGCCGCAGCGCGATCATCTGGCAGGCGCCGATGACGAACATCGAGGTGCCGATCGTCTGCGCCAGGTCGAACGGGGTGGACGAGTGCGGCGCGACGACCAGCAGCCACTGCCAGCCACCGTCGACCGGCGTCTGCCCGTAGAGACCGTGGCTCATCGCGGTCAGCGCCCCGTCGATGTCCAGCTCCGGATACGTACGCAGCAGCACCTCGGCCACCGACGGCAGCCGGGTCAGCCTCCCCGACAGCCAGGTGGCCGAGACGGAGATGATGACTCCGCTGGTCCAGATCATGTCGACCACCAGCCGATTACGGAGATCGACACGGCCGATGGCCATCCCGATCAGCACGTAGGCCAGCCACGGGACGGCCGGGTAGTAACCGGTGAAGAGCAGCTCGGCGAGCAGCCGGCCCGGCTCCAGCAGCTGGCCCGGATCCGGGCTGGAGAACTGCCGCGGGGGCAGCATCGGCCGGATGACCTGCGACAACAGCGGCCCGACGACGATCCAGAGCACACCGAGCAGCCACAACCACCGCGCCCTCAACCCGAGGAACGGGATGGCGAGCAGGAACAGCACTCCGTAGTAGGTCAGGATGATCGCGATGTTGGTGCCGAGCGACCCGAGCACCAGCCCGAGCGCGGCGATCAGCACAGCCCGCGCGACGAGTCCCAGCGACCGGGATGCGAGCACCTGCCCCCGCACCGGCTCCTGACGTCCGGTCATCAGCGCCAGACTGACCCCGGCGAGCACCGCGAAGAGCGCCGCGGACCGGCCACCGGCGACGGCCTGGATCCTGGTCAGCTCCCCGGAGGCGTCGACCGGGTCGAGCACGTGCGTCGCCATCATCCCCAGCAATGCCAGGCACCGCGCCACGTCGACACCGACGAGACGCGTCGAGAGTCGATCGGACAGCCGATCCGTCAGCGCTGACATCGCCCCCAGAGTAGAGATATCTCACGTACGCCGCGGCTTCACCCACCCACAACACCTGCTTTACCGTGAGAACGATGTCCGTCGATGCCTCCCTGACCCGCCCCTGGGTCGGGCACGATGCCAGCAGCAGCGGCTACCGGCGGATATTGATCGGCCTCTTCGCAGCCGGGATCGCGACCTTCGGGCAGATGTACTCCACCCAGGGCATCCTCCCCACCGTCGCGCACGCGCTCGAGGTCAACGAGGCCTCGGCCGCGCTCACCGTCTCCACCGCGACCCTCGGCCTCGCGGTCAGCGTCCTCGGCTGGTCGTGGGTCGCCGATCGCATCGGCCGGGCGCCGGCGATGAAGATCGCGCTCTCGATGTCGCTCGTCCTCGGCCTGCTCACCCCGCTCGCCCCCGGCTTCACCACACTCCTCGTCCTGCGCAGCCTCGAGGGCCTCGCGCTCGGCGGCGTACCCGCCCTCGCGGTCGCCTATCTGGCCGAAGAGATCCACGTACGCCACGTCAGCCTCGCCGCTGCCATCTACATCTCAGGCACCACCGTCGGCGGCCTCCTCGGCCGGGTCATCACCGGCCCGTTCGCCGACCTCGGCGGCTGGCGCCTGGGCGTCACCGCCGGCGGCGTCCTCTCGGCGATCGCCGCGATCATCGCCATCACCCTGATCCCGCGCGCCCAGGGCTGGGTCCGCCCGGTCGGCAAGCCGACCACGTCCGTACGCGAGGGGGTGCTCGCCAACCTCCGCGACCCGGGCATGCTCGTCCTCTACGGGCAGGCGGCGCTGCTGATGGGCGGGTTCGTGGCGACGTACAACTATCTGGGGTTCCGCCTCGAACGCGAGCCCTTCGGGCTCCCGGTGGCGATCTCGAGCCAGATCTTCTTCGCCTATCTCGGCGGCACCGTCTCCTCGTCGGTCGCGGGCCGGCTGGCCGCCACCCACGGGCGGCGAAAGGTCATGCTGACCTGCGTCGTCATCACGATCGTCGGCGTCGCGATGACCTTCCCCGACAACCTCGCGATGGTCCTGACCGGCCTGTTCGTCCTCACCACCGGCTTCTTCGGCGCCCACGGCGTCGCTTCGGGCTGGGTCGGCGCGCGAGCCCGGGTCGGCAAGGCCCAGGCCAGCGCCCTCTACAACCTCTTCTACTACGGCGGCTCGAGCCTCTTCGGCTGGCTGCTCGGCTATGCGTACGTCGTCGGCTGGTGGGGCGTCGCCACCGCCGTCCTCGTCCTCGCCCTGATCTCGCTCACCTGGTCCTGGCTCGCCGCCCACGACTGACCCTCGCCACTGGTCGAGCCGCCGGAGCCGCTAGCCGGAGGCGTGTCGAGACCAACACGGTCCCTTCACTGCTCGACGTGACCCTGTTGGTCTCGAGCCGGATTCGTTCGTCCCTCACGAATCCGGCTCGACCGACGGGTGAAGTCAGACCTGGAAGTGCTTCCGCGCGAACTCGAGCGACTCGCGGAGGGCCGCGACGCGCTCGGCGCGGGAGTGGGCGCGTCGGGTGCTGATCTCGAGGACGATCTCGCCGTCGAACCCCGTGGCAGCCAGATGGCGCAGGAAGCGGTCGGCACCCATCCGGCCCCGCCCGGGCACGAGATGCTCGTCCTTCGCCGAGCCGGTGCCGTCAGTGAGGTGGATGTGCCGCAGCCGCGACCCGAGCCGCTTCGCCATCTCGATCACGTCGTCGCCAGCGATCGCGGCGTGGGAGAGATCGATGGTGGTGTTGGCGTAGTCCTCGGTCGAGGGGTCCCAGTGAGGTAGGTACATCTGCGTGGCGCGCTTGGCCGCCCGCCACGGGTACATGTTCTCCACCGCGAACCGCAGCCCGGTCGAGCGCTCCAGCGTGGCGATCCCGTCCACGAACCCGGCCGCGTACTCGCGCTGCCAGCGGAACGGCGGATGTACGACGACCACTCCCGCACCGACCTCTACGGCCATCTCGGCCGACCGCTCGAGCTTGCCCCAGGGCTCGAAGCCCCAGACCTGCTGGGTGAACAGCAGGGTCGGCGCGTGGATCGCGACGATGGGTAGGCCGTGGTGCTCGGCGAGCTGCTTGACCGCATGGGTCTGCTGCGACAGCGCGTCGATGCCGACCATGACCTCGACCCCGTCGTATCCCACCTCGGCCGCATAGGCGAAGCCGCGGGCGGTCGACTCGGGGTAGGTCGAGGACGTCGACAGCGAGATCATCGCGGGCCTCCTAGTCGGACCTTCCGGAATCAGAACTTCCGATGAAGGACAGGTGGTCGAGTCGGTCGAGGATCAGACCCTCCCGGAGAGCCCACGGACAGATCTCGAAGGCGGGCACGTCGAAGATGTCGAGGCACGCCTCGGCGACCAGCGCGCCAGGCACGATCTGATGGGCCCGCGACGGGCTGACCCCGGGCAGCTCGGAGAGCTCCTCGAGCGACATCTCCAGCAGCTTCGGGATCCAGTCGCGCAGCTCGGCCAGCCGCAGCTCGCGGCGTACCCGCAGCCCCTCACCGCTCGGCGCGGCACCGCAGATGCGTGCCAGCGAGCGGAACGTCTTCGAGGTCGCCACCGCCATGTCCGGCTGACCGTCGCGCAGTATCTTGCCCGCGTCGTCGGCGATCGAGGCCCGGATCGACCGGCGCAGCTCCCGCAGCTCCTCCTCCGTCGGGCGGTCACCGAAGTAGCTGCGCGCGAGCCGGCCGGCGCCCAGCGGCAGCGACCAGGCGACGTTCGGCTGCTCGTCCAGGCCGGCCGCGATCTCCAGCGAACCGCCGCCGATGTCGAAGACGGCGAGCCGTCCGGCGGACCAGCCGAACCAGCGGCGTACGGCCAGGAAGGTCAGCCGCGCCTCGTCGTCGCCGGGAAGGACCTCGATCTCGACCCCGGTCTCGGCATGTACGCGGTCGAGCACCTGCTGCGAGTTGCCGGCATCGCGCACCGCCGAGGTCGCGAACGCCAGCATCTCCGAGACGCCCTTCTCCTCCCCCACCGCCACCGACTCACGGGTGAACGCGGTCAGCGCCTCGATGCCGTCCTCGGTCACCTCGCCGGCCTCGTCGAGGTGCTCAGCCAGCCGCAACGGCTGCTTGAACGAGTACGCCGGTGACGGGGCCGCCCCGCCGTGGGCGTCGACCACGAGCAGGTGTCCCGTGTTCGATCCGATGTCGAGTACGCCCAGACGCATGGGTCTACGCTACTTCGCCGCGCGCAGGCGGTGTTCCAAAGGTTGCCCTCCGACCGAAATCAGCGGTCGGCGGTGGCCACCGCGCGCTCGGGGCTGGGAGCCGCAGCGGGCACAGCCCCCTCCCCGATCCGGGCGTTGACCAGCCCGGCGAGCACGACCACGAGCGCGGCGGCGGCCGGCAGGGCCAGGGCCGCCTCGGTGCCCCAGCGTTCGGCGACGCCGCCGGTGACGGCGGAGGCCAGGGACTGTCCGAGGATGACCGCGGAGCCGAGCATGGTCATCACGGTGGCCGACCGGCCGACCGGGCTGCGGCGGGCGCCGAGGCCGTACTGGGTGACCAGCGTCGGCCCGATTCCGAGACCGATGACGAGCAGTGCGACGACCATCCCGGTCACCGACGACACGCCCAGCAACGCGAGGGCGCCGGCGAGCATCAGGACGCCGAAGACCAGCCAGCGCGCGGCCGAGGTGAAGCCGACCGGGAAGACGGCGACGCCCAGCGCCAGCGCGGCCGAGCCGACGCCCATCGCGGCGTAGACCAGGCCGGCCTCCTCGGGGCGCCCGTGGTCGGCCATGAACGCGGTCAGCGAGGTGAGCATCGAGCCGAAGAAGAGCCCGACGCCGAGGATGCCGACCACGACGACGACCACGCGCGGACGGGCGAGCTCGCGCACGGAGCCGGCAGCCGGCGTACGGCCGGACGAGGCCTGTGCGGTCGCGGCGCTCGGGTGGAGGGCGAAGGCGGAGACGAAGATCAGGGTGAGCACCGCCGCGGCGACGACCGGCGCCCACGGGTCGACCGTCACGGCGAGGACGCCCGCGACGACGGGACCGACGATGAAGACGATCTCGTCGGCCGCCGACTCGTAGGCCATGGTCGAGTTGATCACCCGCACGCGACGTCCAGGGACGATGCACGCGGAGATGATCGCCATCAGCCGGGAACGCGACAGCGGCGCGATCTGCGGGGCGGTCGCACCGACCAGGAAGGCCACCGCCAGCACGGCCGCGTCGGGCAGCGGGCTGTAGACGACCCAGGCCATCGCGGCCAGCATCGCGCTGCTCGCGGCGCCGACCACCAGCAGCACGCGCCGCTGACCGAACCGGTCGACCGCGGCGCCGAGGAGCGGGCCGCACGACGCGGCTCCGATCCCGACCATCGCGGAGTTCAGACCGCCGAGCGCCAGCGAGTCGCGGCCGGCGACGACCAGCGTCAGCACACCGACGACCATCATCGCGTACGGCATCCGCGCGACCAGCGCGAGTGGGAAGTACGTCCCTCCGACGGCGCGCACCAGACTCTGCTCGCCCTGCACTGACATCTCTTTCGAACCTCCCGCTGCGAACCGCGGCTCTGTGCCGCCTTGGTCCGCCGGCGGGGCCAGCGCGAGGTGATACACACAATGGATACGGAGCGGTGGCTCCGTACCTACAAGTTTACGCCGCCAACCCCGGCCACCCGGAATCGCCGAGATGGGCGCCGGTCAGGGCTCGAGATCGACCACGCCCTTGCCGCTGAGGATGTCGAACGGGACCGAGACCTGGTCGTGCGCGATCCTCCAGGTGCCGTCGATCCTGCGCAGCCCGTAGGTGACCCGGACCCACATACCGGCCGTGGCTACGCCGTTCCTCATCGTCCCGCTGAGACGACCGAAGGCATGCCCGTACGCCGCGTCGCCGCCGATGGTGAGCGCCAGGTCCCGCAGCTCGTAGTCCACGGTCTCGAAGACCTCGAAGACCCTCGTCCAGTTGGCGAGCTTCGCCTCGATCCCGACGTGCTGGAGCGGCGGTTCGACGTCGAAGGAGACGACATCGGAGACGTACGGCTCTCGCAGGGCGTCGAGGTCCTTGGCCCGCAGTCCTTCGACGACCTTCTCGATCTGCCGCCGGATCGCGACCTCTTCGTGCGCACTCATGACCGACCTGCCTCGGCCCCGACCAGACTGTCCTCGCGCAGCGGCGCGAGCGCGGCGCTCCACGAGACGACCTGATCCAGCATCGCGGTCAGCGCGGCCGCGTGACGTTCCCCGGGCACGAAGGTGGTGTGGTTCTCGAAGTCGGTGAACAAGGAGAGCTCCACCGGGCGGCTCACGTCGGCCATGCCCAGCGTCCCGCAGACCGTACGCAGCTGGGCGACCGACCGAGCGCCACCGCTGACTCCGTACGAGACGAAGCCGACCGCCTTGTTCGTCCACTCCGCACAGGCGTGGTCGATGGCGTTCTTCAAGACCCCGGGCATACCGCCGTTGTACTCCGGCGTCACGATCACGAACCCGTCGAACGGGGCGATCCGCGCGGCCCAGTCGCGGGTGTGCTGGTTGGCCGACGGCCCGAACATCGGCGGCACCGGCTCGTCCAGGTGCGGGAGCGGGTGGTCAAGCAGATCGATCAGCTCGAAGGTCGCGTCGTCGCGGTGCGATGCCCGATCATGGACCCACTGGGCGACCTGTGGGCCGTTGCGGTTGGGGCGGGTGCTGCCGAGGATGATGCCGATGCTGATCATGTCCGGACTCCTTGTTCTCCGTGATGGGTCTGCTGCCCCTCCGACGAAGGAGACGTACGGAATGTCAGGCGGTCTCACAGATCGGGTCGCTGTTTCGTCGGATCGGTTGTAGACCTGCAGACGAAGGAGCCGCCATGACCGACCCGCACTTCGCCGAGGTGATCAGCGAGCGCCGCCAGCTGATCAATCTCGCCTACCGCCTGCTCGGCTCGCTCGCCGAGGCCGAGGACGTGGCGCAGGAGACCTACACCCGCTGGTACGCCCTGTCCGAGCAGCAACGCGAGGCGATCGCCTCTCCCGGCGCCTGGATGACGACGGTCGCCAGCCGGATCTGCCTGGATCTGCTCGGCTCCGCAAGGGCCCGGCGGGAGCACTACGTGGGCGACTGGATCCCGGAGCCGGTGCCCGGCGGCTGGCTCGACGGCACCGAGTCGGCCCCGGCCGACCCCGCGGACCGGGTCACCCTCGACGAGTCGATCAGCATGGCCTTCCTGGTGGTGCTGGACTCGATGACCCCCGCCGAGCGGGTCTCCTTCGTCCTGCACGACATCTTCCGCTACACGTTCGCCGAGATCGCCGACGTCGTCGGACGCACCCCGGCGGCCTGCCGTCAGCTCGCCTCCAGCGCCCGCCGCCGCATCGACACCTCCCGGGACCCGTCGACCACCGAGCGCGCCGACCTGGTCCGCGGCTTCAAGCAGGCCTGGGAGTCCCGCGACATCGAGGCCCTCGTCGGGCTGCTCGATCCTCAAGCGATCGCCACCGCCGACGGCGGCGGCCTGGCCCTGGCCTTCCTCGAACCGATCAGCGGCGCCGAGCAGATCGCCGGCGCCTGGATGGACATCGCCGCCCGCGGCCCGGCGGTGACCCTGCGCGAATGCTCGGTCAACGGCCAACCCGGCTTGGTCGGAGAGCTGGACGGCGCCACCGTCTCCGTCTACGCCTTCGACGTCGCCGACGGCCGCATCACCCGCATCTGGGCCGTACGCAACCCCGAGAAGCTGCGTCCGTGGAGCGCTCGGTGAAGCGTCGGACATAGATCGACCGCGTAGGCTTGGCAGGTGCCTGAGGTACCCCTGGATTTCCCGCGTGCGTGGGTGGAGTTCGTGAACCCCGACGACCCGGACGAGCGGATGCGCTGCGACCTGACCTGGTTGACGTCGGCGTACTCGTGCATCTTCGGCAACGGCTGCCCGGGGATGTTCAAGAGCTCGCCGGACGTGGGGTGCTGCACGCTGGGGGCGCACTTCGCCGACGAGGAGGACGAGGCCCGGACGGCTGAGTTCGTGCGGAAGCTGACCCCTGACCTGTGGGAGCAGCACCCGGGGCGTGAGGTGAAGACCGACGACTGGGTCGAGCTCGACGACGAAGGCGAGCGGAAGACCCGGGTAACGGAGTTTCGCGGCCAGGAGTCGTGCGTCCTGGCCAACCGACCGGACTTCGCCGGCGGATCGGGGTGCGCGCTCCACATCCTGGCCGCGGCCGAGGGGCGCGAGCACTTCGAGACGAAGCCGGACGTGTGCTGGCAGCTGCCGATCCGGCGTACGTTCCGCGATGTCGAGCTGACCGACGGGACGACCTACACCGAGGTGACGATCACCGAGTACGACCGGCGCGGCTGGGGTCCGGGCGGCCACGACCTGGACTGGTACTGCTCCGGCAACACCGAGGCACACGTCGCCGTCGAGCCCGTCTACCTCACCAACCAGGCCGAGCTGACAGAGCTGATGGGCAAGGCGGCGTACGCCGAGCTCGTCCGTCACTGCGAGGCACACGTCCGGTCGAGGTCCGCGCTGGCGCTCCATCCCGCCAGCCCGCGCTGAGCGGTGCTGAACCCCAGGGTGTATCTCGACATCAAGAGATAGTGACCCTGGATTGGTCTCTCTCTCAGCGAGAGTTCAGAATCGTTACATGCGCCTGGACCATGTTTCGTACGCTGCAGGACCCGATGGCTTGGTACAGACCGCCAAGCAGCTCGGTGAGCTGCTCGGCCAGGAGTTCGTCGACGGCGGCGTCCACCCCCGCTTCGGCACCCGCAACTACATCCTCCCGATGCGCGGCGGCCTCTACCTCGAGGTCGTCGAGGCACTCGAGCACCCGGCCAGCGACAAGGCCCCGTTCGGACAGGCCGTCAAGGCCCGCTCCGCTCTCGGCGGCGGCTGGATCGGCTTCGTGGTCGGCGTCGACGACATGACCCCGATCGAGGAGCGGCTCGGCCGCAAGGCGGTTCCCGGCAACCGTCACCTCCCCGACGGCCGCGAGCTCCACTGGCAGCAGATCGGCATCAACGGCCTGATCGCCGACCCGCAGCTGCCCTACTTCATCAAGTGGGAGACCCCCGACCTCCACCCCGGCAACGCCGGCTCCGACATCACCCTCACGTGCCTGGAGATCTCCGGCGACCCCGAGCGGGTCAAGGACTACCTCGGTGACGAGCTGAAGGAACGCGTCGACCCGTGGACTGGCAAGCCCGCCGAGAACGTCCACATCGACTGGGTCGCCGAGCACGGCACCCCCGGCCTCCTGGCCGCGCAGTTCGTCACCCCCCGCGGCGAGGTCCGGATCTGACCAGGCTCGACCTGCCGGGGGCGACGGGAGCGATCCCGTCCCCCAACATCTGGAACCACACCGCGACGTACGAGATCGAGAACCGTGCGCTCGACCCGCACGGTCGGCTCTGGACGGCCATGGCCGAGACCGGACCCTGGGCGGGGCGCGACGTCCTCGACCTGGGCTGCGGGACCGGTTTCTACCTGCCGAAGTTCGCCGAGACCGCCCGCACCGCCACCGGCATCGAGCCCCATCCGGATCTCGTGACGTTGGCCAGGCGGCGTACGAAGCGACTCTCGAACGTCACCGTCCACAACGGGATCGCGCAGCGGCTGCCGCTGCCGCCGGCATCCGTCGACGTCATGCACGCCCGCTGGGCCTACTTCTTCGGCCCTGGGTCCGAGCCGGGGCTCGGTGAGCTCGACCGGGTGATGCGCCGTGGCGGCGTGGCGATGGTGATCGACAACGACGGCTCCCGGTCGAGCTTCGGTGCGTGGTTCCGCCGCGGCTACCCGAAGGTCCCACCGCCGGAGGAGCAGGAACGGTTCTGGTCGAGGCACGGCTGGACGCGCCTCCCCGTCGACATGGACTGGTCCTTCGGCTCGCGCGCGGACCTGGAGGCGGTCGTACGCATCGAGTTCGACGCCACCACCGCGGCCGCGATCCTGGAAGAACACCAGGGGACGTATGTCGACTACGCGGTGAATCTCTGGTGGAAGCGTTTCTGAATCACCGCACGCGGCCGTGGAAAAAGCGTGACCATTGAGGCTCCCCCCAAGGAAAGGAGTTTCACCATGCACCATTTCCCACGTCTCGGGCGTCGGCTCGGCACGGTCATTGGCACCCTCCTTCTCACGGTCGCGGCGTCCCTCGCCGCGGTCAGCGTCACGGCCGCGCCGGCTCACGCCGACGCCTGCTACACCTGGAGCGGCACCCTGCAGCAGGGGTCCTCGGGCGGCGCGGTCACCCAGCTGCAGATCCGGGTCGCCGGATGGGCAGCCTCCGGCACGGTTTTCTCGATCGACGGGTCCTACGGCCCGGCGACGACGACCGCGGTCCGCAACTTCCAGGCCGCCTACGGGCTCTCCGCCGACGGCGTCGCCGGCGCGAACACGTTCAACAAGATCTACGCGCTCCAGGACGACGACTGCACGCCGGTCCACTTCGCGTGGAGCGAGGTCGACGACGTCTGCTACGGAGGCTGGCCGACGCCGATCTCCGGAGTGACGGTCGCGCAGGTCAAGGCCAACCTGATGCAGGCGATGTGGCGAGCCGAGGCGATCCGGCACCGGCTCGGCGACAACCCGCTGCGGGTGACCTCGGCCTACCGCTCGAGAGCGTGCAACGACGCCGTCGGCGGCGCCTCCAACAGCAATCACCTCTACGGCCGAGCCATGGATCTGGTGCCCGGGAGCAGCGCGACAACCATGTGCGGCATCGCGCGTGCCTCACGCCAGTCGTTCCCGCAGGTGCTCGGGCCGGGCTACCCCGACCACAGCGACCACATCCACCTCGGCATCCAGTCGAGCGTCTTCCACAGCGCCTCGCAGTGCTTCTGATCCTCTCAGGGTGACTCGGTGAGCTGGTCGGGATCGGCATCGGTCCCGACCAGCTCGCGGAGCTTGTCGTTGACGTCCCAGATCCCGACGTTCATCCCGGCGGTCACGGTCGCACCGCGCCGCCAGTAGGCGATGAACTCGTCACCGTCGGTGTTGCCGCGGAGCAGCACCTCGTCCTCGGGCGCGGAGCGGCCGACGTACTCCATCGAGAACTCGAACTGGTCGGTGAAGAAGTAGGGCTGCCAGTCGTAGGCGCCGCCCTTGCCCAGCATCGACCGGGCCGCCAGCCGGCCCTGCCGGATCGCGTTGTCCCAGTGCTCGACCCGCAGCGGGCCGTGCACGGTGTGCTTCGCGAGCGCGGCATCGCCTGCGGCGAAGACCCGAGGATCAGACGTACGCAGCCCCTCGTCGACCGCGATGCCATCACCGACCTCGAGGCCGGCGTCAGCGGCCAGCGCCGTGGCCGGTGCCGCTCCGACGGCGACGAGGATGATGTCGGCGGGGATCTCGCCGGCGCTGGTGCGTACGACTCCCGGCTCGATCGCCTCGACGGTCGTCCCGGTGTGGATCTCGACGCCGTGACGGGTGTGGAGGTCGGCGACGTGCTCGGCGAGCACCGGTCCGAGGACGTTGAGGAGCGGCTGCGCGGCCGCCTCGAGCACGACCGCCTTCCCGCCGAGCGCGGTCACCGACGCCGCGACCTCGAGCCCGATCCAGCCGCCGCCGACCGTGACGACCCTGGTGCCGGGCTCGATCGCGTCCTTGAGGCGGCGGGCGTCGTCGACGGTGCGGAGCGTCGTCGCGTGCTCGATGCCGGGGATCGGCGGCGTCTTCGGCTCGGCGCCGGTGGCCAGGAGCAGAGTGCCGAAGGGCAGCTGCTCGCCGTTGTCGAGCGTGACGGTCCCGTTGTCCAGATCCAGGGCGGTCGCGGTGGTGCCGGTGAGGACGGTGACGTCCTTCTCGGCGTACCACGCCTCGTCGTGGAAGAGCTTGAACTCCTTGGCGCCGGCCAGGAAGTCCTTGGAGAGCTGTGGCCGCTCGTAGGGCAGCTCCGGTTCCTTCCCGACCAGGGTCAGGCGGCCGGCGTACCCCTCGTCACGAAGGGTTTCGATGGCGCTGACCGCTGCGAGACCAGCACCGATGACGACGATGTCCTCAGTTCCCATGACGCCATCGTCGCTCGGAAGCGGTGAACTAAGAAGACCCTCGAACGGTCAGGGCGGGTTTCAGCATCACGCCGGGCGCGGCGTAGGACGGGGTGGCCAGCAGTTCCTCGAGCGCCTTGACCAGCTCGCGCGCGGCCTCCTCCAGCGGAGGACGTACGGAGGTGATGCCCGGCGGCACCGTCTGAGCGACCTGGGAGTCATCGAAGCCGACGACCGCGATGTCCTCCCCGAGCCGCAGCCGCCGCTCGAAGAGCGCGTGGAGCACACCCATCGCGAGCGTGTCGGAGGCGCAGACGAGCGCGGTGGGCTCGGTCTCATCGAGGATCGCGTCGGCGGCGGCCTTGCCCGAGCTGATCGAGTCCTCGGTGCGCGAGGCCAGTCCGGTGGTCGAGAGGCCGTGGGTGTGCATCGCGTGGATCCAGCCGCTTCGTCTCTCCTCACCCAGGAGCGAGTCCTTGTGCCAGCCGATCCAGGCGATCTTGGAGTGACCGCGCTCGATCAGGTGCTCGGTGGCGATCTCGGCACCGTAGGCGAGGTCGACGTCGACCCAGGGATGCTTCGCGTCGGGCTGGGTCCACGGGCGCCCGAAGGAGACGAAACGCGCCCGGCGCGACTGCAGCCAGGTCGTCTGCTGACCGCCGAGGTGGGTGTCGGTCACGACGAACGCGTCGACCGCGGTCGACCTGAGCAGCTCGTCGTAGCCGTCGAGCGGGTCGGCGGGGTCACCGTAGAAGAGGAGCACGTGGTAGCCGGTCTCGGCCGCGGCCTCGACGAAGCTGTGCACGAACCGGTCCATCATCGCGTTGGCCGTGCCCTCCTGGAGGGCTGGCATCCGCAGGCCGATCAGGTGGCTCGCTCGCGTGCGCAGGCTGCGCGCGGCGCGGTTGGGCTGATAGCCGAGCTTGTCGATCGCGTCCTGCACCCTGGCCAGGGTGTCGGCGCGCAGCAGATCGGGGTTGTTGACCGCGTTGGAGACCGTCTGCCGGGACACGCCGGCCAGCTCCGCGACGTCCGCCAGGGTCGGCGGAGCGGCCGAGATATGACCGCCGGAACGCGGCACCGCCACGCTCTGCCTCCCTTGATGCCGATGTGGAACTCTGGATCGTTCCAAGCCATGGTAACGAAGGCTGACCCGTCCCGATGCGTTCGCCCCTATGTCGGTCTCGACCCGCTTCGCGGGTTCGCAAGCTCACCCGCTGCGCTCGCTCGACCTTCTCGCGTTGCGCCGCCGCTCGTACCTCGCGGCGACGCAGGCTCGAATGTCGGTGGTGTGCTCTAAGTTGCTGGGCATGGCTACCGCTCGCTCGTCCAAACGCGCCACCTACCGCTGCTCCGAGTGTGGCTGGGAGACCGCGAAGTGGGTCGGTCGCTGCGGCGAGTGCCAGGCATGGGGGTCGGTCGCCGAGGCGGCCGCCCCGATCGGACGTACGCAGGCGACCCCCGTCTCAACCGCGGCGGTGCCGATCGGGACGGTGTCGGTGACCGAGTCGGAGCGGCGTACGTCGGGAGTGCCGGAGCTCGACCGGGTCCTCGGCGGCGGGCTGGTGCCGGGCGCCGCGATCCTGCTGGCCGGCGAGCCGGGCGTCGGGAAGTCGACGCTGCTGCTCGAGGTGGCGGCGCAGACGGCGCGCTACGGACGCCGCGCGCTGTACGTGACCGGTGAGGAGTCCGCCTCGCAGGTGCGGCTGCGGGCCGACCGGACCAACGCGATCCAGGACGAGCTCTACCTCGCCGCCGAGACCGATCTCGGTGCCGTGCTGACCCACATCGAGGAGAGCCGGCCCGAGCTGATCGTTGTCGACTCGGTGCAGACCATCGGCGCCTCCGGGGTCGAGGGCGTTCCCGGTGGGGTGACCCAGGTGCGCGAGGTGGCGGCGGCCCTGATCCGGGTGGCCAAGACCCGCAACATCACGACCGTCGTGGTCGGCCACGTGACGAAGGACGGAGCGATCGCCGGACCGCGGGTGCTGGAGCATCTGGTCGACGTGGTCCTCCACTTCGAGGGCGCGCGCGACTCACGGTTCCGGATGGTGCGGGCGATGAAGAACCGCTTCGGCCCGGTCGACGAGGTGGGCTGCTTCGACCTGTCCTCGGAAGGCATCGTGGCGGTCACCGACCCGTCCGGCCTGTTCGTGGAGACCCATCACGTCTCGGTCCCCGGCACGTGCGTCACCGTGACGATGGAGGGTCGCCGGCCGCTGCTCGCCGAGATCCAGGCGCTGACCGTGCTGGGCGCGGAGGAGCGGGCGAAGCGTACGACCTCCGGGTTGGACGGCTCCCGACTCGCGATGATCCTCGCCGTCCTGCAGCGCCACGCGAGGGTCGGTCTCTCCGGTCGCGACGTGTTCGCCTCGACCGTCGGCGGGGCCCGGATCAGCGACCCGGCCGCCGACCTGGCGCTGGCGCTCGCGGTCGCGTCGAGCCACACCGGCACGCCGACGCCGCGCGGAGTGGTGGCGCTCGGCGAGATCGGTCTCGCCGGCGAGCTGCGCCGGGTGCGCGATCTCGACCAGCGGCTCTCCGAAGCGGCACGGCTCGGGTTCACCGTGGCCGTCGTTCCGGCCGATCCTGGAGCGCCGGTGCCCAACCGTCCCAATGAGCGTGAAGTCGACGGGATGCGTGTCTTTGAGGTGCACAGCATCAGTGGTGCGCTGGAATTCCTCCGCTTGGTGTGATCGGCTTGGTGACTCGTGGCCGAACGTTCTCGGCATTACGGTTGGATCCACGGTTAGAATCGCCCCATCCCACTCCGAAAGGAATCTCGTGCCCGCCGACCGCACCGCGGACTCCATCCGACTGCGCGAGACGCTTGCCCTGATCGCGCCCGGGACACCGCTGCGTGACGGGCTCGAGCGCATCCTCCGCGGCCGCACCGGCGCACTGATCGTGCTCGGCTACGACAAGATGGTCGATGGGATATCGACCGGTGGCTTCACGCTCGACGTTCCGTTCACCTCCACCGGCCTGCGTGAGCTCGCCAAGATGGATGGGGCGATCATCGTCGACGACTCGCTGAGCCGCATCGTGCAGGCCGCAGTCCACCTGATGCCCGACCACACCATCCCCTCGACCGAGACCGGCACCCGGCACCGCACCGCCGACCGGGTCGCGAAGCAGACCGGTCACCCGGTGATCTCGGTGTCCCAGTCGATGCAGATCATCGCTGCGTACGTCGGGGAGACCCGCCACGTCCTGGAGGACTCCGGCCAGATCCTCTCCCGCGCCAACCAGGCGCTGGCGACCCTGGAGCGCTACAAGCTGCGCCTCGATGAGGTGGCCTCCACCCTGTCGGCGCTCGAGATCGAGGACCTGGTGACCGTGCGCGACGTGGCCGTCGTGGCCCAGCGCCTGGAGATGGTCACCCGCATCGCCCGCGAGATCGAGGACTACGTGCTCGAGCTCGGCACCGACGGCCGGCTGCTGTCCCTCCAGCTGGAGGAGCTCATCACCGGCGTCGACGCTGAGCGCGAGATGGTCATCCGTGACTACCTCCCCCGCGGCCGCCGCGCCCGCAGCCCCGAGGAGCTGCTGGCCGAGCTCGAGGCGCTCAACTCCGCCGAGCTCGTCGACCCCGCCGCCACCGCCCGGGTCCTGGGCCTGACCACCTCCGACGCGCTCGACGGCGCCGTCGCCCCGCGCGGCTACCGCCTCCTCGCGAAGGTCCCCCGTCTGCCACCCGCCGTCGTCGACCGCCTCGTCGACCACTTCGGCACCCTGCAGAAGCTCCTCTCCGCAAGCGTCGACGACCTCCAGGCCGTCGAGGGCGTCGGCGAGCTCCGCGCCCGCTCCGTACGCGAGGGCCTCTCCCGCCTCGCCGAGTCCACCATCCTCGAACGCTACGTCTGACCCCTCGCCGAGGCGTCACCCGCGTCGGCCGAGGCGTCAGCTACGTCGGCCGAGTCGGCACGCCCGTGCCATCTCGGCCGACGGGAGTGACGCCTCGGCTGTTAGTTGACCGGGGAGTCGGGTTCCGTACGCGACAGGGCGGTGCCCGGCTTGTAGAGGCCGAAGGTGGCCGATGACGGCTCGCCACCGAGTGCGGAGGCGACGATCACGAAGAAGTTCGGCTTCACCCACGGGCCGTGGCCGGTGCACTCGCCGGCGACGACACGGCGGCCGGTCCAGGTCAGGGGCAGCGTGGTGACGACGTCGCGACGTACGACGATCTCCTTGGTCGGCACCGCCTTGGCGCAGTCGACCGTCGACCAGACCAGGTCGCCGCCCTTCTGCGAGATGCGCACCTGCAGCGCGTCCGCGGACAGCTTCCAGGTGCAGGCAGACGCCTTCACGGTGCGCAGCTGCAGCGGGATGGTCACGTTGTCATAGGAGTAGGCGTCGGTGACGGCCGGCTCGACGACGATGTCGGAGGGCGAGCACTCGCCGGTCGGCTCCGGCGGCGCGCTGCTCTTCGGCTTCTTGGGCTTGTTGTTGCCGCCCGCGTTGCCCGCCTTCTTCGACGGCTTCGCACTGGGCGTCGGGGTGACCGTCACGGTCGCCGTGGGCTCGTCGGCCACAGGGGTCGCGGTGTCGTCCGCGCCGTCGGAACCGCTGAGGAAGAACCGCGAGATCCCGACGATCAGGAGCAGGACGATGCTGAGCACCGCCAGCCGCCGGCGCCAGTAGACCGAGGCCGGCAGCCGTCCTCCAGTCCTTCTCGAGCGGGCCATAGGCGACACCGTAATGATCCCGTGCCCAGGTTTCGGGGTGCCACTCCGTGGCAATACCTGTCGCACGGCACAATCTGGGTGTGACAGTTCTCCACGACGCCGTCCTGGACTGGTACGACGCCAACGCCCGCGACCTCCCGTGGCGCTCCGCGACCGCGACACCGTGGTCGGTGATGGTCAGCGAGTTCATGCTCCAGCAGACCCCGGTCTCCCGCGTACTCCCGGTCCACGAGGCCTGGATGGAGCGCTGGCCGACCCCGGCCGACCTCGCCGCGGAGCCGACGGGCGAGGCCGTACGCGCCTGGGGCCGCCTCGGCTACCCCCGTCGGGCGCTGCGGCTGCACGCGGCCGCCACCGCGATCGTCGAGCAGCACGGCGGCGAGGTGCCGGACACGTACGACGAGCTGATCGCGCTCCCGGGCGTCGGCGACTACACCGCGGCGGCGATCGCGACCTTCGCCTACGGCAAGCGCCACGTGGTCCTCGACACGAACGTACGCCGCGTCTTCGCCCGGACGCTGAGCGGCGTCGAGTTCCCCGCGCAGTCGGTCAACAAGGCTGAGCGCGAGCTCGCCGCCGGCGTACTCCCGCAGGACGAGCCGACCGCGGCCACCTGGTCGGTCGCGGTCATGGAGCTCGGCGCCCTCGTCTGCACCGCGGCCAACCCGTCCTGCACCCGCTGTCCGGTGGCGGACCAGTGCGCCTGGCGCGCCGCCGGCCACCCGGCGTACGACGGACCGCCTCGCAAGGTCCAGACCTGGGCCGGCACCGACCGCCAATGCCGCGGCCGCCTGATGGCCGTTCTCCGCGACGCCGACGCCCCCGTCCACCGCAGCCGTCTCGACGTCGTCTGGTCCGACGAAACCCAACGGCAACGGGCTCTGGAAGGCCTCCTGAAAGACAACCTGGCCACCGAGGTGGAAGCAGACTTCTTCGCCCTCCCCTAACCCCGCCGAGAAGTCGATTTCTGACCGCGAAAGGTCACTTTTTGAAGCGCTGGAAGAGAAACGACGCCGAGTGGCCAGAATTCTGACCACTCGGCGTCGATAACTGACTTCTCGACGTCAGAAAGTGACGTCTCGGGTTACTCGCCTTCGGCGGGCTTCGGCTTGTCCACCGTCGTCGGCTCGTCCTGGTCGGGGAGCTCGATATCGGAAACGGTCGCGCCCTCCAGCGGAGGTACGTCCGGGACGACGGAGCGCTTCTGGCCCTTGAAGGTGAACTGCGCGGCAGGACCCTCACCCTCGACGTCGACCAGCACGATCTCGCCGGGGCCGATGTCGCCGTAGAGCATCTTCTCGGCGAGCACGTCCTCGAGCTCGCGCTGGACCGTGCGTCGCAGCGGGCGAGCACCCAGGACCGGGTCGAAGCCGCGCTCGGCGAGCACCTTCTTCGCGGCCGTGGTGAGCTCGATGCCCATGTCGCGGTCCTTGAGACGGATCTCGACGGCGGCGATCATGTTGTCGACCATCGCGACGATCTGCTCCTGCGACAGCGGCGGGAACACGATGACCTCGTCGACACGGTTGAGGAACTCAGGCCGGAAGTGCTGCTTGAGCTCGTCGGAGACCTTGGACTTCATCCGCTCGTAGGAGCCCGCGACGTCGCTGGCCTGGGAGAAGCCCAGGTTGACCGACTTCGCGATGTCCCGCGTGCCGAGGTTGGTGGTCATGATGATGACGGTGTTCTTGAAGTCGACCACCCGGCCCTGGGAGTCGGTCAGGCGACCTTCCTCCAGGATCTGCAGCAGCGAGTTGAAGATGTCCGGGTGAGCCTTCTCGACCTCGTCGAAGAGGACCACGGAGAACGGCTTGCGGCGCACCTTCTCGGTGAGCTGGCCACCCTCCTCGTAGCCGACGTAGCCCGGAGGCGAGCCGAAGAGCCGCGAGACGGTGTGCTTCTCGCCGAACTCCGACATGTCGAGCTGGATCAGCGCGTCCTCGTCACCGAAGAGGAACTCGGCGAGCGTCTTGGACAGCCACGTCTTACCGACACCGGAGGGACCGGCGAAGATGAACGAACCGCCGGGGCGCTTCGGGTCCTTCAGGCCGGCACGGGTGCGTCGGATGGCACGGGACAGCGCCTTGACCGCCTGGTCCTGGCCGATGACGCGCTTGTGGAGCTCGTCCTCCATGCGCAGCAGTCGAGCGGACTCCTCCTCGTTGACCTGCACGATCGGGATGCCGGTCGCGACGGCGAGGACCTCGGCGATGAGCTCCTCATCCACCTCGGCGACCTCGTCCATGTCGCCGGCACGCCAGGCCTTCTCACGCTCGGCCTTCTTGGCGATGAGCTGCTTCTCCTCATCGCGCAGACGGGCCGCGGCCTCGAAGTCCTGGCCGTCGATCGCGGCCTCCTTGCGCTGGCGCACGTCGGCGATCTTGTCGTCGTACTCCCGCAGGTCGGCGGGGGCCGTCATCCGGCGGATGCGCAGGCGCGAGCCGGCCTCGTCGATCAGGTCGATCGCCTTGTCCGGCAGGAACCGGTCGGAGATGTAGCGGTCGGCCATGGTGACCGCAGCGACCAGGGCCTCGTCGGTGATCGTGACCCGGTGGTGGGCCTCGTAACGGTCGCGGATGCCCTTGAGCATCTCGATCGCGACCGCGATCGTCGGCTCCGGCACCTGGATCGGCTGGAAACGACGCTCGAGAGCGGCGTCCTTCTCCAGGTACTTCCGGTATTCGTCCAGCGTCGTCGCACCGATGGTCTGCAGCTCACCACGAGCCAGCATCGGCTTCAGGATGCTCGCCGCGTCGATCGCGCCCTCGGCCGCACCGGCACCGACGAGCGTGTGGATCTCGTCGATGAACAGCACGATGTCGCCGCGGGTCTTGATCTCCTTGAGCACCTTCTTGAGGCGCTCCTCGAAGTCACCGCGGTAACGCGAACCGGCGACGAGCGCGCCCAGGTCGAGCGTGTAGATCTGCTTGTCCTTGAGCGTCTCGGGAACGTTGCCCTTGACGATGTCCTGGGCCAGGCCCTCGACGATCGACGTCTTGCCGACGCCGGGCTCGCCGATGAGGACCGGGTTGTTCTTCGTACGCCGCGACAGCACCTGCATCACGCGCTCGATCTGGCCTTCGCGACCGATGATCGGGTCGAGCTTGCCCTCGCGGGCGTCCTGGGTCAGGTTGCGGCCGAACTGGTCGAGCACGAGGCTGGAGGAGGGCGCCTCGGTCGAGGTCGTGCCGGTCGACGCGGTCGCCCCGGAGGTGCCGGCCTGGCCCTCCTTGCCCTGGAAGCCCGAGAGCAGCTGGATGACCTGCTGGCGGACCCGGTTGAGGTCGGCGCCGAGCTTCTGCAGCACCTGGGCGGCGACGCCCTCGCCCTCACGGATGAGACCGAGCAGGATGTGTTCGGTGCCGATGTAGGAGTGGCCGAGCTGCAGCGCCTCGCGCAGGGACAGCTCGAGCACCTTCTTGGCACGCGGCGTGAACGGGATGTGCCCGGACGGTGCCTGCTGGCCCTGGCCGATGATCTCCTCGACCTGGTTGCGCACCGCCTCGAGCGAGATGTCGAGGGACTCGAGGGCCTTGGCAGCGACGCCTTCTCCCTCGTGGATCAGGCCGAGCAGGATGTGCTCGGTCCCGATGTAGTTGTGGGAGAGCATGCGGGCCTCTTCCTGGGCCAGCACGACCACCCGGCGGGCTCGGTCAGTGAACCGCTCGAACATGTACGCATCTCTCCTAAGAATTCTGGGGCGTCACCAAGATTCAACCCCGCAGACAGCCTACGCGTTCCCGACAACACAACGCGATCCGTGCGCTGAGAGCGAACACGCGTTCCGTACGCCGGACAGACGCCGGGTCACAGCCGACCTCACACAAAGGCGGCTGCCGCGCCCCGGAGGGCGCGACAGCCGGACGTTCGGTGCGGTGAGACCGGTTTGTCAGTGAGCCGCTTCGAAAGCCGCTCGGACGTCAGCCGGAATGCGACCACGGTCGGGAACGGTGTAACCGTTGGCCTTCCCCCACTCGCGCATGACCTTCGGGGTCGAGCCACCGGCGGCGGGCGCCTTCTTGGCGCTGCCGCGACGGCCGCTCACCTTCTGGGCGTGGCCGACGAAGAGCGCGAGAGAATCACGAAGCTTTGCCGCATTGGCATCGCTGAGATCAATCTCGTAGGACGTACCGTCCAGGGCAAAAGACACCGTCTCCGCAGCTTCCGAGCCGTCGATGTCATCCTCGAGGATGATCTGAACCTTCTTAGCCATGTTCCTACCTTCACTGCTCTTCTTCACCCGGAAACGGGCCGAATATCGCCATCGCCGTTAAGCGAGATGCCCATAGCATTACATACGATCCGGATGAATCAACAGGTCGGCATACTGAAAAGACTAACGAACGGCATTTCGCTGGAATATGAGTTCCAGTCCTTGCATCGTCAGCCACGGAGAATGCAACGAGAAGCATTTACTCTCGTCGAGAACGAACTCAGCCAGATAGCCGGTCGCAATCACGGTCACTTCTTCGGCGGAGACACCCAGCTCGGCGATGATCCGAGCGACCAGACCTTCGACCTGCGCGGCGACCCCGAAGACCATTCCGGACTGCAGCGCCTCGACCGTGTTCTTGGCGATCACCGACCGCGGACGGGCGAGCTCGACCTTGCGAAGCTGCGCACCGCGCCGCCCCAGCGCCTCCAGCGACAGCTCGATCCCCGGCAGGATCGCACCACCGACGTACTGTCCCGCGGCGTTGACCACGTCGAAGGTCGTCGCCGTGCCACCGAAGGCGACCACGATCGCGGGGCCGCCGTGGAGAGCCACCGCCGCGACCGCGTTGGCGATCCGGTCGGTGCCGACCTCGCGCGGGTTGTCCATCAGGATCGGGATGCCGGAGCGTACGCCGGGCTCGACCACCACGCTCTCGACCGAGCCGAGATGGCGGGCGATCATCTCGCGCCACTCGTGCAGGACCGAGGGCACCGTCGCGCACACGACCACGCCGTCCACGCTCGCCACCAATGCGTCGCCGAGAATTCCCCGCAGCAGCGCCCACCACTCGTCGGCAGTGCGGTGCTCGAGCGTGGAGACCCGCCAGTCCGCGGACACGACGCCGTCGGCGATCAGCCCGATGACCGTGTGGCTGTTGCCGATGTTGACGGCGAGCAAAGACATGGCGGGACGCCTCAGCCCTCGGACAGGTCGAAGCCGATGTCGAAGACCTTCACCGAGTGGGTCAGCGCACCGACGGAGAGATAGTCGACACCGGTCTCGGCGACCTCGCGGGCCCGGTCCAGGGTGAGCCCGCCGGAGGCCTCGAGCACCGCACGCCCGGCGGTGATCTCGACGGCCTCCTTCATCGTCGCGGTCGACATGTTGTCGAGCATGATCCGGCCGCAACCGGCGTCGAGGAGCGCCTCGAGCTCCTCGAGGGTGGTCACCTCGACCTCGATCGGCACGTCCGGGTAGGCGAACTTCACGGCCTCGTAGGCCTGCACCGCGCCACCCGCGGCGACGATGTGGTTGTCCTTGACCAGCGCCATGTCGGAGAGCGACATCCGGTGGTTGGCGCCGCCACCACAACGTACGGCGTATTTCTCCAGCGCCCGGAAGCCCGGCAGCGTCTTGCGGGTGTCGAGGACCTGCGCGCCGGTCCCTTCCAGCGCCTCGGTCCAGGCCGCGACGCCGGTGGCGACGCCGGAGAGGTGGGAGGCGTAGTTGAGCGCCGTACGCTCCGCGGTCAGCAGCCCGCGGGTCGGCCCGGCGATCCGCATGATGACGTCTCCGGCCTTCACCTTCGAGCCGTCCTTGACGCGCTCGGTGACCGTGACCGAGTCACCCATGACGTACGCGAAGACGAGCTCGGCCACGCCGAGGCCGGCCACGACGCCGTCCTCCCGGGCGGCGAAGACGCCGATCCCGGTCGAGTCGGGGGCGATGGTGGCCACGGACGTTACGTCCTCGCTGGGCATCTCACCGGGAGCGGACGTGGGCAGGTCCTCGTCGAGAGCGAGCTCGACGGCGTCGTAGACCTCGCCGGCGTCGAGGCCGGCGTTGGTCAGCTCGTCGCGCAGCGGCTGCGGGATCTCGTCGAAGGGCACGCGTCGGATGGTCATCAGGCTCCTGCCAAGGTTGACTGGTTTGGTTCGGTCTGGGACGGGTCGGTCGCTGGGGCCGGGGTGAAGATGGCGACAGTCTCGCCGTCCCGGAGTCTCAGGTCGAAGTGGCCGGCGAACTCGGCGTCGTCGCGCTCGGCGAAGTCCTCGCGCCAGTGGGAGCCGCGGGTCTCCTCGCGCAGCAGCGCGGACGTCGCCAGCGCGAGCGAGACGGTCAGCAGGTTGGTCGCCTCCCAGGCGGCCGGGTCGATCTCGGTCGCCGGGGTGCCCCCGAGCTGCTCGAGCTCGTCGATCGCCTCGGCGAGACCGGTCGCGTTGCGGAGGACTCCGACCTTGGTCGTCATCGTCTCCTGCAGCTGCTTGAGCGCGGTGCCGGGGACGAGCGCGCGCCCGGTGCCGGGACCTGGGGCCGGGTTCTCCAGCTGCCGCAGCTCGCCGGGCAGGACCTCGGCGATCCGGCGCGAGAAGACCAGCCCCTCGAGCAGCGAGTTGGAGGCGAGCCGGTTGGCGCCGTGGACACCGCTGCAGGCGACCTCACCGGTGGCGTAGAGCCCGGGGACGTCCGAGCGGCCCCACAGGTCGGTGCGTACGCCGCCCGAGGCGTAGTGGCACGCCGGGGCGACCGGGATCAGGTCGACGGACGGGTCGACGCCGTGCTGCTCGCACGAAGCGAGGATGTTGGGGAACCGCTTCTCCCAGAACTCACGACCGAGGTGACGGGCGTCGAGCCACATGTTGGGGTGTCCGGTCTCCAGCATCCGCTTCATGATCGCCTTGGAGACGATGTCGCGCGGAGCCAGGTCGCCGAGCTCGTGCACGCCCTCCATGAGCCGCTTGCCGTCCCAGTCGACCAGGAAGGCGCCCTCGCCGCGTACGGCCTCGGAGATCAGCGGCTGCTGCCCGCGGGAGTCCTCGCCCAGATACATCACCGTAGGGTGGAACTGGACGAACTCGAGGTCACGCAGGGTCGCCCCGGCCCGCAGCGCGATCGCCATCCCGTCGGCGGTCGCGACGGCCGGGTTGGTGGTCTGCGAGAACACCTGGCCGAGGCCGCCGGAGGCGAGCACGACAGCCCGGGTACGCACGATGCCGACGCCGTCAGCATCGCCCTCGCCCATCACGTGGATGGTCAGGCCGGCGACGCCGCCGTCGGCGGCCGTCAGCAGGTCGACGACCATCGCGTGCTCGAAGACCAGGATCTCGGGAGCGCGGCGTACGGCCTCCATCAGCGCGCGCTGGATCTCGGCACCGGTCGCGTCGCCGTCGGCGTGCGCGATCCGGTCTCGCCGATGGCCGCCCTCACGGGTGAGCGAGAGGTTGCCGGAGGGATCCTTGTCGAACTCGGCACCCCACTCGATCAGCTCACGGACCGCCTCAGCACCCTCACCGACCAGGACGCGTACGGCCTCCAGGTCGCACGCCCCGGCGCCTGCCACGAGCGTGTCGACCTCGTGCTGAGCAGGGGTGTCGCCCTCGCCGAGAGCCGCCGCGATGCCGCCCTGGGCCCACTGCGTCGAGCCGGCCTTGAGCTCGTCCTTGGTGACGACGGCGACCCGCTCGACCTGGTCCTTGAGCCGCAGCGCCGCGGTCAGCCCGGCGATCCCTGAGCCCACCACGATCACGTCTGCCCACTCGGTCCAGCCCGGGTCACGGGCGGAGAGCAGCTCAATGTTCATAGGCGCACGCTACTGCGTGAGAACGAGCGGTCCACGCATCTGGTCGGTCCCTGGAACCGGCTCGCTCCTGTCGGAGCCGAGCGCGACGATGTGGTTGGCCTCGTCGACGTGGACGACGTGCGGCTCGAAAGCCTTCGCCTCCTCGGTGGTCATCTGCGCGTACGCGATGAGGATGACCAGGTCGCCGGGGTGGACCAGGTGGGCGGCGGCGCCGTTGATGCCGAGTACGCCGCTGCCGCGCTCGCCCGCGATCGTGTAGGTCTCCAGGCGGGCACCGTTGGTGATGTCGACGATGGAGACCAGCTCGCCGGGGAGGATGTCCGCGGCGTCGAGGAGGTCGGCGTCGACGGTGACCGAGCCGACGTAGTGCAGGTCTGCCTGGGTGACCGTGGCGCGGTGGATCTTGCCGGTCATCATGGTGCGCAGACGAGTCATCGGGATGCTCCGATCGTGAGGCTCATGTTGTCGATGAGTCGAGTGGTGCCGACGCGGGCGGCGACGAGGATCCGGGCTTCGGTGGCCGGCTCCGGGTTGTCGGGAAGAGGCCCGAGCGCCGGGTCGGTGACCACGAGATAGTCCAGGTCGACGCCCTTCGCCCGGCGCAGCTCGGCGCGGGCCGCCTGGAGCGCGGCCTCGACACCGTGGGCGGCCTCGCGCTGCGCGGCGTAGAGCGCCCGCGACAGCGTCGTCGCCTCCTCCCGCTGCTCGGGCGAGAGGTAGCGGTTGCGCGAGGAGAGGGCCAGGCCGTCAGTCTCGCGCTGCGTCGGCGCACCGACGACGTCGACGCCGAGGCACAGGTCGGCCGACATCCGGCGGATCAGCGCGAGCTGCTGATAGTCCTTCTGACCGAAGACCGCGACATCCGGCTTGACCAGCCCGAACAGCTTCGCGACGACGGTGAGCACACCGCCGAAGTGGCCAGGCCGGGTCTTGCCCTCGAGCACGTCCCCGAGCGCACCGGGGGCGACGGTCACCTGCGGGTCGCCACCCGGGTAGACCTCGTCCACCGACGGCGCGAAGACGACGTCGACGCCCTCACGCTCGCAGACCTCGAGGTCGGCCTCGAGCGTGCGGGGGTAGCGGTCGAGGTCCTCCCCCGCACCGAACTGCAGCGGGTTGACGAAGATCGACACGACGACGGGACCGCCGCCGACCCGCTCGCGGGCGACGCGCATCAGCGACGCGTGGCCCTCGTGGAGCGCGCCCATGGTGGGCACGAACCCGACGGGAGTGCCCTCGCGGCGGGCGGGGTCGAGGAGCTTGGCGAGCTCCTCGCGGGTGGGTGCCAACTCGCTCATCACTGGTTCCAGGTGTGGATCGGACGCGGCAGGGGCTGCACGGCAGCACGATCTTTGGCCGAAGCGGAGCTCGAGGCAATCGGCACAGTGTCGAGCAGGTTCTTGATCTTGAGCGCCCGGATGGGCAGCAGCCGCCCGTCCGAGACGGCCCGGTCGAGCGTGGCCCGCGCCATGGAGACGTACGACGCCAGGGTCTGCGGAGCGTTGGTGCGGATGTCGTCGAGGTGGGCCGCCACCGTGCCGGCGTCGCCGCGGACGATCGGGCCGGTCAACGCGGCGTCGCCGTGGTCCAGGGCGTTGTCGAGGGCGGCCGTCAGCAGCGGCCGCAGCGTGCCCGCGGGGTCGGTGGCGCCGGCGGCGGCGAGGATCTCCATCGCCTCGGTGACCAGGGTGACCAGGTGGTTCGCGCCGTGGGCGAGCCCCGCGTGGTAGAGCGTCCGCATCTCCTCCGGGACCCACATCGGCTTGCCGCCGAGGTCCTGGACCAGCGCCTCGGCGAAGGCCCGGTCGGCGGGAGTGGCAGCGGTCAGGCCGAAGACGCATCCGGTGAGGCGGGCGAGGTCGACCGAGGTGCCGGAGAAGGTCATCGCCGGGTGGACGGCCATCACATGGGCGCCGATCGCGGCGGCCGGCTCGAGGATCGCCAGGCCGTGGCGGCCGGAGGTGTGGGCGACGTACATCCCGGGCCGGATGGCCCCGGCGTCCGTCATCGTCTTGACGACGTTGCCGAGCATGTCGTCGGGGACGGTGAGAAGAAGGAGGTCGCACGCGCGAGCGACAGCTGTCGGCTTCTCGACCGGGACGCCCGGGAGAAGCGAGGCGATGCGTGCGCGAGAGGCGTCTGACTCTCCCGCGACAGCCACGATGGAGTGACCGGCGGACTGCAGCGCGGCTGCAAGGACGGCCCCGACGCGACCCGCGCCGACGACGCCCACCCTGAGTGGGTTCATGGTTGTAGACCTTTCGTTCCAGTCCCTCCGACCACTCCCCCTTGTGAGCGGAGCCGGGATGGGTACCAGACGTTGTGCCTGTCTCCTCGGCCACCGTGACCGAGCAGTAACGCTTCGGTCTTCGCTTCAGCGAAGACGAAACAAAGGTACGCCGCCGGTCACCCTTCCGAAACATCAAGATGCCGTGACTGCGATCACACCAGCGCACGGCCGCCGCGGATCACACGCCCAACCAACGGCTCGGTATCACCTCGCACCCAGCATTGGAGTCATTCCCGCGCATCGTGGAAGAATCCACGGCTCCTCGTCATCTATCAAAGGGTCAGAGTTCAGTGCTTCGTAACGTTGCCGTGCTGCTTGCCGGCGGTGTGGGCTCCCGCGTGGGTCTCGACATCCCGAAGCAGCTCATCAAGATCGCAGGGATGCCGATCATGGAGCACACCCTCGGCGTGCTCGACCGCCACCCGCAGATCGACGAGATCATCATCCTGATGGCTCCCGGCCACCTCGACGCCGTGCACGCAATGACCCGCGACGGCCGCTACCCGAAGGTCTCCAAGATCCTCGAGGGCGCCGACACCCGCAACGAGACGACCAAGCTCGCCCTGGCCGCCCTCCCCGAGGGCGAGGACTGCAACGTACTCCTCCACGACGCCGTACGTCCGCTGCTCAGCGAGGACGTGATCACCGACTGCTTCAAGGCGCTGGTGACCTACCAGGCCGTCGACGTGGCCATCCCGTCCGCGGACACGATCATCGAGCTCAACGACGACAACACGATCTCGCAGATCCCGGACCGCTCGCGGCTGCGCCGCGGCCAGACCCCGCAGGCCTTCCTCGCCTCGACCCTGAAGCGGGCCTACGAGATCGCCGACCAGGACCCTGAGTTCCGGGCGACCGACGACTGCAGCGTGGTGCTGAAGTACCTGCCCGATACCAAGATCTGGGTGGTCGACGGTCACGAGCAGAACATGAAGGTCACCGAGCCGATCGACGTCTACATCGCCGACAAGCTCTTCCAGCTCACCGCTCACCAGCAGTTCCCGCAGAAGGACGAGGCCGACTACCGGGCCGCCCTCGAGGGCAAGAACATGGTCGTCTTCGGCGGCAGCTACGGAATCGGCGCCGACATCGCGGAGCTGGCCGAGTCCTACGGCGCCAACGTCGCCTCCTACAGCCGCTCAGCCACCGGCACCGACGTCGCCAAGCGGGCCGACATCGTCGCCGCGGCGGCCGACGCCGGCAAGCGTTTCGGCTCGATCGACTTCGTGGTCAACACCGCTGGTGTGCTGCCGCGCGGCGAGCTCGCCACGGTCTCGGAGGAGACGATCTACAACGCGACCGAGATCAACTACATCGCGCCGGTCCTGATCGCGCAGGAGTTCTTCCCCTACCTCGCCCGGGCGAAGGGCTCGCTCCTCTTCTTCACCTCGAGCTCCTACACCCGCGGCCGCCGCGGCTACGCGCTCTACTCCTCCGCGAAGGCGGCCACGGTCAACCTGACCCAGGCCCTCGCCGACGAGTGGGCCGACCAGGGCGTACGCGTCAACGCGATCAACCCCGAGCGCACCGGCACCCCCATGCGCACCAAGGCGTTCGGCCAGGAGCCGTCCCACACGCTGCTGGAGTCGAAGGCGGTTGCCCGTGCGTCGCTGGACACCCTGATCGCGTCGAGCACCGGCCACGTCATCGACCTGCGCCGCATCGACCCGATCCAGGAGGCCCTGGACGCTGCGGCGGGGAACTGACCCGATGACCAGCACCCCGACCGCGCCCGCGGACACGGCCCCTGCCGCCGCACCCGCCCCCGAGCCCAAGAAGAAGGCCGTACGCCGCTCCCGGCTCGGCGCGCTCGACGCGCTCCGGTTCATCGCGGCAGCCGTCGTCGTCGGCTACCACCTCACCGGCATCGCGACCCCTTACTGGGGTATCGACCCCCGGGAGGTCTTCCCGACCCTCAACCACGTCACGCGCTACGGCTACCTCGGCGTGGAGCTCTTCTTCATCATCAGCGGCTTCGTGATCCTGATGACCGCGTGGGGCCGCGACCTGCCCCGTTTCGTCTCGTCCCGCGTCGCCCGGCTGTTCCCGGCCTACTGGGTCGCCGTCATCATCACGCTGATCCTCCAGGCCTACTGGAAGGGAGGCCGTGACCAGGGGTTCGTCGGCGGCCTGATCAACATGACGATGACCCAGGACGCCTGGAACGTACTCAGCGCCCAGGGTGCCTTCTGGACGCTCTGGATCGAGCTCAAGTTCTACCTGCTGATCGGCGTCTTCCTGCTCGTCGGGATCACCAAGCAGCGCGTGATCGCGGTCGTGTTCCTGTGGCCGCTGCTGGCCCAGATCGCCCGCGCGACCGACTCCGGCATGCTCAACTCGCTCCTGTTCGCCGAGTACGCCCCGTTCTTCGCGATGGGCATGGCGCTGTTCCTGATCTACCGGTTCGGCAACTCGTTCATCGCCTGGCTCGCGGTGGCCTACAACGTGATCCTGGGCATCCGCCAGGCGACGGAGTACGCCGACCGGGCCACGGAGCTCGTCGGTGCCACCGTCTCACCGGTGATCACCGGCTGGGCGATCGTGGGGTTCGCGGCACTCGTCTGGCTGGTCTCGGCCGGCCCTCTGGGTCGGGTGGAGGCGCGCTTCTTGACGACGCTCGGGGCGCTGACCTACCCGCTCTACCTGATCCACGCGCAGTTCGCGTTCTGGATCATCGACGAGTTCCACGGCCGCTACGACGAGTACGTCGTCCTGGCCGCTGCCGTCTCGACCGCTCTCGTCCTGGCCATCGCGCTCCACTACCTCATCGAGCGCCGCCTCCATGACCCGGTACGCGACGCCGTCCTGCGTGGTTTACGGGAGACTCCGCTTCAACAGCGCTAATGTCTCTCCATGCTGACTCGAGGCCGGCAGAATCGCGGCGCTGCGGTTCAGCCCCGACACATCAATCCCTCCCGAGTGCGTCTCCGCCAGGAGATGGCACGCTTCGCCAAGGGCACCAAGCGTGGCATGCGTGTCCTGGACGCCGGGGCGGGCCGCTCGCCCTACCGGAAGCTGTTCAAGCACGCCCAGTACGAGGCTGCTGACTTCGCTCAGCTGAGCTCGGCGTACGCACCGCTGGACTACGTCTGCGACATCACCGACATCCCGGTCGATGACGGCAGCTTCGACCGGGTGATCTGCAACCAGGTCCTCGAGCACGTGCCCGAGCCGGAGAGGGCCATCGCCGAGCTCTACCGTGTGCTCAAGCCGGGCGGGCGGATCTTCCTCTCCGCGCCCCTCTTCTTCGCCGAGCACCAGAAGCCCTACGACTTCTTCCGCTACACCCAGTTCTCGCTGCGGAAGATGTTCGAGGAGGCAGGCTTCGAGATCGCCAGGATGAACTGGCTCGAGGGCTACTTCGGGACCGTCGCCTACAGCTACCAGATGATGGCGAAGAACCTCCCCACGAGCGTCGGCGAGCTTCGCGGGCGCGGTCTGCGCTGGAAGCTCGCCTACGTCGCCCCGATCGTGCTCCTCAACCGGAAGCTCGCGGTCCGGCTCAGCCGTCTCTACGCGCGGCTGGAGGTCTCCGGCCGCCGCTTCGAGCGCGGGATGCCGAAGAACTACGTCGTGGTCGCGCGCAAGCCCGCCGACGGGACGCCACCCGCATCGAAGCAGCCCGCGCCCGAGACGAAGACCCAGACGAAGGCCGCGCCGACCATGGCGGAGCTCCAGGCCGAGGTCGAGAGGCTGCGGACGGAGACCGTACGCACCCGCGAGTCCCTGCGCGACCCGCTGGTCGACCTCGCGCTTCCGGCCGAGGTCCGCACCGTCCTCGACGGTGTCCGCGCCGAGCACCTGACCTACCTCAAGCCCGAGAACCTGCAGGTGCTCGCCCGCCAGGTGCTCGACGCCGATATCCAGGACCGGCCCGGCCTGATCATCGAGACCGGGGCGGCGCTAGGCGGCTCCGCGATCGTGATGGCCGCGGCGAAGGACCCGAAGCGGCCGATGAGGGTCTACGACGTCTTCGGGATGATCCCGGAGCCGTCCGAGCGCGACGGTGACGACGTGCACAAGCGCTACCAGAAGATCGTCAGCGGCACGTCGAAGGGGATCGGCGGAGAGACCTACTACGGCTATCGCGACAACCTCTACGACGAGGTGAGCGACTCATTCACCAGGCACGGGATCGATCCGGCGCAGCACAACGTCGAGCTGGTGCAGGGCCTGTTCCAGGACACGCTGAAGGTCGACGAGCCGGTCGCCTTCGCCCACCTCGACGGTGACTGGTACGAGTCGACATTGACCTGCCTGGAGCGGATCGTCCCCCACCTGGTCGTGGGGGGACGGATCGTGCTCGACGACTACTTCCACTACAGCGGGTGCCGCGACGCGGTCGACGAGTACTTCAAGGATCGTCCCGGCTTCAGGATGGAGCGGCGTCCGAAGTTACACGTCGTACGTGTAGGAATACCCGGTTAACCGGGTATTCCTACACCCAGATCCTGAGCCGCCAGGTCAGCGTCGCTGCAGGTGAAGGACGTCGTTCGGACCGAACGACACCTCGAAGTTGGGGCGCACCTCGCGGGGCCGGCCGAGCTTGGTCTCCCAGTTCCAGTTGTGGACCGTGAAGCGGAGCCGCAGGTCGAGGTTGCGCGCCTTGTCCGAGAACTCCTCGAAGACCTCCGCGAGGTCGAACCTGGAGGCGAGCCGGAACTCGCCGCGGCCCTCGGGCGAGACCTCGAGCGGCAGCGCGGCGACCTCGCCGGTCTCGTTGCAGACGGCGTCGAGGGTGACGGTGCGGTCCGCCATCACGCCCTTCGGCCACTCGCCCATCACGGTGAGCAGGGCGTCGAAGCGGAGCGTACGAGAGTCACGGAAGGCGGCCGAGCTGGCCTGGGTGCGACCCAGCCGGCTGGCCGGACCCGGCAGCCGGGTGGCGACGCCCTCGGGCATCGGCCGCGCCCAGCCGAGGGCGTGGACGTCGAGCCGGGCACGGGCCTTCTCGATCCGGCCCGGCCGCTGCGCGACGGCGCCCTCGAACGCGACCCGCCAGTCGTCGAGGAAGGCGCGCCAGTCGTGCTTGCTCGCCTTCTCCAGGGCCTTGCGGGACATCTCGGCGACCTTCTCGGGGGCGTCGATCATCTGGATGCAGCGCTCGGCGACCGCGTCCATGTCCTCGGCCTCGACGATGAAGCCGTCGACACCGTCGCTGATCTGCTCACGCGGACCGTAGTTGATGTCGTAGCTGATCACCGGGCAGCCGAAGGAGAGCGACTCGAGGGTCGCCAGCGGGTAGCCCTCGTTGACGCTGGTCATGATGAACCCGGTGGCGTGCAGCAGCGCTTCCTTGGCTCGCGGGTCGTGGCCCATGAGCTGGACGTTCTTGCCGACGTCGAGGGTCTCGATCAGGTCGGCGAGCGGCTTGTAGAGCTTGCCGTCACCGTAGATCTGGAACTTGGCCTCCGGCCGCTTCTCGATCACCTTCGCGAAGGCCTTGATGGCGTGCTCGAGGCGCTTCTGCGGCTCGAGCCGGGCGACGGTGACGAACGTCGCCGGCTCCCGCTGAGGCATCGTCTCGGGCAGCTCCGGCAGCTCGACCGGGTTGGGCACCACGAACCGGTGCGAGGTCGAGCCGTAGCGCATCGCGATGTGCTCGGACTGACGATGGGTCAGGTTCACCAGCGCGTCGTACTCGTGGATGTTGTCGAGCAGCGGGGCGTACTTGCCCGAGAGCTGGGAGTTCCAGCGGCGCTCCTTCACGACATGGTTGTTGTGCATGAGGTGGAGGAAGTAGAAGCGGTCGTCCTGACGGGGCATGACGTCACGCAGTGCGAACCGGGAGTCGGTCACGAAGAAGACCCGCTCGGCGTCGCCGGCGAGCAGCTCGAGCCAGTGCCACAGCCAGCCGCCGACGGTCTCCCACGACCGGATCGGACGCCCCTCGGCGTCGGTGAGGATGTAGGGCACCCGGGACGCGGCCGGGGCACCCGGACCCGGCGCCCGCAGGTAGATCGACCCGTCGGCGCGACGGTAGTCGCGCGCCAGGTCCTTCCCCGACTGCGAGTGGGCGGTGTAGTAGACGGTGCCGTCAGGGTGGAGTACGTCCGAGGTGGTCGTGCCGGCCACCTCACCCAACTGGCCCCCGAGCGCGGCCACGGACTCGTCTGGCGCGTCGGTCGGGGTGTTCAGCCGGTACCACTCGTAGAGGTTGAGGAGGTCCATGCCCTCGACCAGCTGACCGGAGTCGCGCAGCACCTCGCGAACCTCGTCGTAGACGGGCTTCGACTCGGTCGTCAGCAGCGTGGTCGGGATCCCGGTGTGCTGCGTGATCAGGCGGTTGCGCATGATCATCGCCCGCGTCTGTCCGCCGAACTTGGTCGCGATCTCGTTGCACATCGTGAGGTAGCGGCCCTCGGGGAACGCGACCTGCTCGTGGGGGTTGGGGATCGGCATGCGCAGAGATTAGTCGGCGTCTTTGGGGATTGCCGATTCTTCGGGCAGGATATCCGGCCTGGATCATAGGGGGAAACGTGTGAACGGACCGCGAACATCGCGGCTCCGCCCGACGACACTGCGTCGAACCATCAATGAAGGAGTCCCATGGCCAGCCCAGCTCGACGACTCGCTCGCCAGCTGCTCCCCGAGCGCCTGCGTCAGAGCCTGACCGCTCGCGTCCCGTCCATCTCGGAGGGCGCGGCACAGGCTGCGAACGTGGAGGGGAAGCCGGCGCCGATCTCCATCGAGGTCGAGCCGCTCGTCGTCGCCGCTGATCTCGACGGTGCGATCAACGCCGCCGGCGGCGGTTTCTACGAGCGCGCCTGGGCCCTCTTCCAGGGCATCTCGGTCGAGGAGTGGGCCGCCAAGGCCGCCGACGAGTACGTCATGTCCGGCCTCCACGTCGACCCCGACGCGACCCGCGCCACCCTGCGCGAGCTCGCCGAGTCCGGCGCTTCGTACGTCTCGGGCCGCGCGTGGCTCGCGATGACCAGCCGGGTCTTCGGCTTCGGCGACCAGGAGCTGGCCCGCAGCCTCTATGCCCGGCTCGACGAGGCCGTCGGCGACGGCACCAACGGCGACACCAAGTGGGTCGTCGAGAGCCGTGACTGGCTTCGCCCGTGGGTCGCGGCCGACAACGACGAGCCCGACGCCCCGGCCGCACCGGAGGGCACCGTCTCCTACGCCGTCGTCGACTACGGCCACCCCGGCCGCTCCCGCGCCTCGGCCAACATCGGCGACCACGTCCAGACCGTCGCCTCCCTCGGTCACCTGGTCCGTCACCGCGACCTCGAGTTCACCGGCGAGTCCGAGCTCGACGAGATGGCCAACCGGCTGCGCGAACGGGTCCGTCCCGAGCGCGTCCGCGAGGGCCTGTCCGCCAAGGTCCAGCTGATGACCCTCCAGCGCGACGCGTCGATGTACCAGCCGGTCCCGAAGGACACCTGGATGCTCGGCTTCGGGTGGTACATGCACCCGATCTTCGAGATGCGCTACGGGATGCCGTTCCACAAGAACCTGCGCCCGATCTTCGTCTCGTTCCACTGCAGCACCCGCGCCATGATGACCGACGAGACGATCGAGTACCTCAAGAAGTACGCCCCGGTCGGCTGCCGCGACTGGACGACCGTCGACATCCTGCTCTCCGTCGGCGTGCCCGCCTTCTTCTCCGGCTGCCTCACCACCACGGTCTCGACCGTCTTCCCCGACGCCACCGAGCTGCCCGGCCCGGACGCGCCGGTCGGTTATGTCGACGTCTTCGACGGCACCATCCCCGAGGGCGCCCCGACCTACGCCCAGGGCGGCCTCGACGAGGTCCGCTTCCGGCCGTTCGTGAAGAACATCGACGACGCGATCACGATGCTCGAGGGCTACCGTCGCGACCACCGCAAGCTGGTCACCAGCCGCCTGCACTGCTACCTCCCCGGTCGCAGCATCGGCATCGACATCGACTTCCGCCCGAAGAACCTCTCCGACCCGCGCTTCGCCGGCCTCAACCCGCTCACCCCCGCCGAGTTCGACGGCATCCGGGAGAGCATGAACGACCGGCTCGAGACGATCCTCACCAAGATCTTCTCCGGTGCCAGCGTCGAGGAGGTCTACGCCCAGTGGCGCGAGATGAACGCCGCCGAGGTCGAGATCGCCCGTGAGCGCCGGGCCGCCGCCCGCAAGGTGGGCGAGCTGGTCAGCTCGATCGCCGAGGACGTACGCAGCAACCCGGTCAGCACCCCGGAGCAGGTCCCGGCCGACGCGATCCACGTCGCCGTCTCGGCCCGTCCGAAGCAGCGCCCGAAGCTGCGCCGACTGATCAAGTCCATCGCCGCCCACTCGTCCCGTCCGGTCCACCTGTGGGTCCAGACCGGTGGCACCGACCTGCGGCTCGACGAGCTCGCCCGGCCGGGGATCACGCTCAGCGCCCTGGACGTGTCCGGCTTCGACGGGATCAAGCAGCCCGATGGCAGCACGCTCCCGATCGGCCAGGTCGAGCGCCTCGTGGTCGCGGATCTGCTCCCCGACGTCGACAAGCTCGTCATCCTCCCGGTCTCGGCCGTGCTGACCGAGGACATCGCCGGGCTCGCCGACACCGACCTGGAGGGCAACCTGCTGGCTGCCTCCGACGTCGTCGGCACCCGCGCGGTCAGCGGTTTCCAGCAGATCCACGCCGCCGCCAACAAGCAGGCCGAGCGCACCACCGAGGCGGCCGAGCTGCGTCGGGACGGCCACCAGCGGCACGCCTTCGACTTCGACGCCTTCGACATCGACGTGCTCGTCCTCGACGCCGCTCAGTGGCGCACTCAGGACCTGCTCACCTCGCTGGCGCCCTATGTCGAGACGTACGGGATGACCTACCGCAACGTGCTCCTCCTCGAGGTCGGCCCGCACCGCGCGGTCCTGCCCGAGCGCTGGAACGCGATCCCCGGCAAGACCGCCGTGGCCAAGCCGGCGCTCGCCCGGATGCCGTGATCCTGGCCTGAGGCCCTCGAAAGCAGCGATGGCGCGCCCCCGCAAGGGGACGCGCCATCGCTGCTTTTGTGACCGTCAGGCCTTGTCGAAGCTGGCCTTGTCGAAGAAGGCCTCGACGACCCGCTCGGTCGCCTTGCCGTCCTGGGTGTACTGGTACTTGGCGTTGAACTCGGCGATCCGGTCGCGGTGCTCGGCCTCGAGCCGGTCCAGGTCGGACAGGGCAGCGATGACCTCCTCGGCGGTGTCGAGCATCGGCCCGGGGGCGGTGTCGGCGTAGTCGTAGAGGAAGCCGCGGATGCCGCCGGTGTAGTCGGACAGGTCGGGCACCAGGAACACCATCGGCCGCCCGGTGAGGGCGAAGTCGAAGCGCAGGCTGGAGTAGTCGAGCACCGCGGCGTCGGAGGCCAGGATCAGGTCGTTGATCTCCGGGTAGTCGGTGACGTCGATGATCCGGGCGGTGCGCTCGCTCCGCTCGCTCCCCTTGGAGTTGAACCGGTGACCGCGCAGCAGGATGACGTACTCGTCGCCCAGCGCCTCGCTGGCCGCGACCACGTCGAGGTGCTCGACCATCTTCGCCGAGCGGTAGTTGAGCGCCAGGTGGTCCCGCCAGGTCGGAGCGTAGAGGACCACCTTCTGGTGGGAGCCGATGCCGAGCAGGTTGCGCGTACGCTCGCGGTCCTCCGCCGCCGACGGGAGGACCAGCGCGTCGTCGCGCGGATAGCCCTCGCTGTGGATCGGGCCGTCGTAGGCGTACTCCTCGCGGTAGTAGCGGTCCATCTCCGGCGTCGGGGTCAGGATCAGGTCCCACCCGGCGGTCGTACGGTCCAGCTCGGCCTCGCAGCGCAGCGGCGAGAACATCTTCGCGCGCCACATCCGCAGGCCCATCGACTTGGCGGGGTAGCCGTGGAAGGTCTGCAGGAACCGCTGCCCCTCCCGCTTGCGCCACCAGCGGTCGAAGTCGATGTTCTGCACGAGGTATTTCGCGGTGCCGATGACGCGGTACCACTCCGGGCTCTGCAGCACGACCGGGATGCCGCCCTCGGGGACCCGGGAGGCGTGGTCGGCGACGCCCCAGTAGAGGGTGAGGTCCGGCCGGGTGCGACGCAGGTGCTCGTGGATCGCGAGCTGGGAGTCGGTGGCGGTCGAGCCGGCGTAGGTCGAGAGATAGACCGCGGACTCGTCGAGCGGCTCCTCGGCCGCCAGGACGCGCTCGCGGGCGAGGTTGTGGGCGTAGCTGCCGGCGTGGTCGACGGGGATCGGCGGCTGCAGGGTGACTCCTGGGCCGTTGCCGTTGACCGGACGCAGCCGGACCTCGTCGCTGGTCTGGAACTCGGCCTGGTGCTCGAGGAACGCGGTGGTGTGGCGTACGCTGCCGCTGCGCTTGGCTCCGCAGGTGAGCTGGAACTGGTAGATGCCGCTGGGCAGGACGGACTCGCCCAGGCCCCACTCGTCCCAGTGCAGCGTGAAGACGACCTCGAACTCGGCGGCAGCGGTGTCGATCTTGACGGTCTCGCTGTGGCGCGATCCGGCGAGGGTCAGTCGGGCGTGCTTCGGGATCGAGCTGAGCCACTCGCCCCGCACCGTGATCTGGCCGTCGCCGAGCTCGACGCGGTCGATCGCGACGGTGTCGGCCACCTCGATGATCTGGGCGTAGCCGCGGCCGTCTCGCGACGCCAGCACGCTGCCTCCGCGTTCGCCTGTCCACGGCGAGCCGATCGGGTCGGCCCAGACGATCCGGCCGGAGGTCCCGTCCTGGAGAGTGTCCAGCCGCCAGGCGGCCGGCGCCCCGGGCTCGACGGCACCGTGGGCGGGGAGGCTGAGGGTGACCTTGCCGTCCTTGACGGGCGCCTCGATGCGTACGCCGCCACCGATCGCCCGCACGGCCTGCGGCAGCTCGCCGGCAAGGGTCAGGGAGACGGTGCGGCCCTCGACCTCCGCCTTCTCCAGGGAGGTCGCCGTCGTCGGGACGGCGCGGAAGCTGAGCTGGTCCAGGTGGCGGTCGCAAGCCACCGACAGGCCGGCGGAGGTGTGGACCCGCGGCCGGTAGCGCGTCGCCAGGTTGCCCGCGGGGCCGCGGGTGTCGATCTGAACCTCGCTGGTGGTGCGGACGACGCCGTCGACGCCGACGGTGACCTCGAGGTGCCAGCGCCCGGCGGTGAGCCGGGTGAGGTCGATCTCGGTGCGGCACCCAGCGGCGCGGTAGTCCTGGTACTTGTGGCCGATGGTCATGTTGGCCTGCGCGTCGCGCCGTGGCGTGACGGTCAGGTCGATCGGGTCGGGCAGCGCCGTGTCGGGGTCGCTCGCCGCGCCGTCCTCGTCGGCGGTGGCGACCATGTCGGGCACCAGCCGGGCGGTGAAGAACGGGGTCGTCTCGGCGAGGTCGACGAGCTCGATCCGCGCCACCAGGTCGACCACGACCCGGTCGGAGTCGAGCGGACGTACGTCCCGCACCAGCACCCGCGCCGGCGTCTCGTGCTCGTTGAGCGTGGTCACGGCCTCGGGCAGGTCCGTGTCGGGGAAGATCCCACGCACCTGGCCACCGACGACCCGGGTGCGCAGGTTGCCGCGCTCGAACCAGCGCGACGCGACGAACGCGGTCAGCTCCTCGCGTTGATCGGCGATGAGGTAGGTCAGCCGGGCCCGCACCTCGACCGGGAGCTTGAGCCACACCTCCGGAGAGACGTCGCGCTCGATCTCGACGATGAGGTCACGCAGGGCGGTCCACTGCTCGGCGCTCATCCGCTCGACGTCACCGAGGATGGTGTTGGCGCGGCCGGCGAGCCCGCCGAGCGCCCAGTGGTCGCGCAGGTCGGAGGCCAGCTCGCCGATCGCGACCCAGGTCGAACGGGTCTGCGCGATCCACTCCTCCATCCCCAGGGTCTGGTCGTGGAGCTGCTCGACCGGAGTGCCGTCGGCGCGGTCCATGTCCACGCACACCGGCGCGGTGACCACGTCGAAGCGGTTGGCCTTCAGGTAGCCGTCGAAGCCGACCGCATCGGCACCGCCACGGCCGCCGAAGCTGAAGCCCTGCTGACGCCAGAACGAGGTGCGGAAGAGCCGGTTGCTCACCCCGACATCGCTCAGCGCCTCCGGGAACTCGTCGAGCGTGAGGCCGGAACGGTTCTCCGCGTGCACAAGGTCGTAGGCGGGCACCACCGGCGGGGAGAGCCGCTGGCGGCTCTCGATGCGACCGACCGCGAGATCGGACCCGCTCTCCTCCAGGGAGGTCACCAGCGTACGCATCGCGTTCTGGGTGAGGAGGTCGGCGGCGAGCAGGAAGCACACGTAGGCTCCGCGCGCCGCGCGACCACCACGGTCGCGGGCCTCGGCCTGCGTCGCGGAGCTGTCCAGCAGCCGCAGGCGGTAGTCGTCGGGGAGGTCGGCGAGGATCTGGTCGCTCACCACGCTGGCCTGGCCGTAGGGTGCGATCAGGATCTCGAGGGTCGTGTGGGTCTGCTCTCGCACGGAGAGCAGCGACTCGGCCAGGTACTGCTTGTCCTGGTCGGTCACCGTCACCACGACCGAGACGAGCGGACCGCGCTCGTGGCCGAGAACGCGATGCCCGGCGTCACGAGCCAGTCGACGGACACCCTGAGGCATCCTTCGTTCGGCGCGACGCAAGACGTCGACGATTCCCTGACCCATGCACAGTCCCTCTCGGTTGGAGCGCGTCCCGAATGACGCTCCCGCGAATCTGATCGAACTCAGAGGTTACAGGCGAACGAACAGTCTTCCGCACTCCGGCCGATACCCCTCAGGGAACCTTCGTCAGGGAGTCTGCCGATCGAGACCACGATGTCGCCCGGCAGACGTACGGTGCTCAGGGACACCTCGGGACCGGTTCGGTCGTCCCGATCAGGGTCGTCGGCCATCAGGGCCACGATGTCGACGACGCCGCGGCCGGTGAGCTTCACGACGCACTCCGCCCGGGTCCATCGTTCCCAGAACCCGTCGGTGCCGAACCGCCTGGCGAGGGCCGCCGGGACCGTACGCTCCACCTCGGCGTCGACCGCCACCGGGACATCGTAGGAGCCCACCCAGGCGACCACTCGGCCGTCGTGGAGGTGGCTGCGGGCGCGGAATCCGGCGAGCTCGGCATCGCTGCCGACACGGAGCCGGCCACGGGACATCAGATCGAGCCGCCTCCGTCGATGACGATCGACTGACCGTTGATGTTGGTCTGCTCGAGCAGCAGCATCCGCACGGTCGGCACGACGTCCTCGGGGGTGGTCATCGCACCCGAGGGCGTACGCCGCGCGATCGACTCGAGCTGGTTCGCACCGAGCACCGCGGACATCTCCGAGGCGAAGAACCCGGGAGCGACCGAGTTGACCAGCACCCGGCCACCGAGCTCGCGGGCCAGCGAGCGGGTCGCCGCGTCGAGACCGCCCTTGGTGGCCGAGTAGGCGACCAGGCCCTGATAGCCACGCTGGCCACAGATCGAGGTCACGTTGACGACCCGGCCCTTCAGGCCCTTGCCGATCAGGCGCCGCAGCACGAACCGGGTCAGCACCAGGGGCGCGGTCAGGTTGGTCTCGATGATCTGCGCGATCCGGTCGGAGGAGGTGTGTACGTGCAGCGAGTCCTGCCCGATCGCGGCGTTGTTGACCAGCCCGTCGATGACGCCGAGCGTCGCCTCGACCTCCTTGACGAACGCCTGGGCAGCCTTCTCGTCGGTCACGTCGACCGAGCCGAAGTGGGTGTCCTCGGGGTACTTCGAGGCCAGCGCCTCGAGCTCGGAGGTCACCGTGCGCGCGAAGGCGGCGACCTTCACCCCGCGCTCGAGCAGGTCGGTGACGATGGCGAGACCGAGGCCGCGCGAGGCGCCGGAGACCAGCACGACAGAAGCGGGCGGGACAGGTTGGAAATCAGACATCGCTCTTCAGTGTCTCCTTGGCCGGGATCTCGGCGAGCATCTTGATGCGCCGCGGCACGGCGTACTCGGGCAGCCGTTCGGCGGCCCAACGGGTCAGGTCGTCGGCGGTCACGCCCGAGTCCTGGTCGGCGACCACGTCGGCGACGACCATGGTGCCGACCAGAGGCGCCTTCCGGCCGCGTACGGCCGCCCAGGCGATCGCTGGGTGGGACTGCAGCAGGTCGCGTACGGCACCGGCCGACACCTTGGAGCCGCCGACGTTGAGCTCGTCGTGGTCCAGGCGACCGGTGACCAGGACCCGGCCGTCCTCGATGCGGGCGGCATCGCCGGTGCGTACGGCCCCGGCCAGCTCGGCGCCCGAGGCGTCGGTGCCGTGGTGCGGCGAGGTGATCACCAGCTCGCCGTCGACCACCGACAGCCGCGGACGGCCAGGAATGTCGCGATCCAGCCACTCGGTCGGGAAGCCCGCGCGACCGTCGTGGACGACGATCGAGGCGCCCACCTCGGAGGAGGCGTAGATCCAGGAGACGCGCGCGTCCGGGAAGGCCTCACTGAGCTGCGACAGCACCGCCTGGTCGACCGGCTCGCCACCGAGCGTGACCTGCTCGAGCGACAGCTTCTGCAGCTCGGCGCCGTGGCGCATCAGCGTACGTCGCCAGAACGTCGGGGTCCCGGACACGGCGGTGACGCCGTGCTCGAGCGCAGGCGCCACCCAGTCGTCCAGGTCGGCCGGGTCGACGAGCACCAGGTCCTGACCGGGCACGCCCAGCCCGAGGGTGATCACCTGCCACCACGCGTAGGTGCCGGGCGAGTAGGGGCACAGCCAGGTGCGCGGAGACAGCTCGCCGGTCACGGTCGAGAGCGTCTCCAGGGTGTGACCGACCCGCTTCGGCCGGCCGGTCGACCCGGAGGTGAGCAACCAGACGCGGCCGTCCTCGGCAGCACGGGGGCTGGTGGCCTCCTGCACGCCGCCGGACGGCTCGACGAGGTCGAACCCGGCCTCGCGAAGCTCTGTCGCAAGGGACTCGTCGAGCCGTCCGGCGGCGACGACGAGCAGCTCGCCGCCGTCGTTCAGACCGGCGACCGCCGGCAGCGCATCGACGCTGTGCTCCACGACGTGGGCCGTCGGCGCCGGCCGCGAGGCGACATGCTGCTGGACTAGCTCACCCCAGGTCGCGCGCCTCCCCGTCCGGGCGTCGACGACGAGGTTGTCGGCGATCACTGCCCCTGGATCTCCACGAGCAGATCGAGCACGTCTCCGATCGTCTCGATCGAGCGAAGTCCGGCCGCCTCGAAGTTGAGCTCGTCGTCGATCTCGTCCTCGACCCGGAGCGCGAGCTCGGAGAAGTCGAGGGAGCGGAAGCCGATGTCGGCCAGCTTCGCGGTGTCGTCAGCAGGCAGGGTCTTTCCCTGCACGGCCAGCACCTCGCCCATGAGCTTGCGGACCGCCGGTCGGTCAAGAGTCTCCATGGCCTCGGACCATATAACGTGACGGCGCATCCCCTGATGTCTGAGGAGACCGATGTTACGACGGGCGACCGACGCCGACCTGCCGAGCATGCTGGCGTGGCGCAACCAAGAGGCAAACCGGTCGGTGAGCATCAACCAGCATGTGATCACCGCCGAGGAGCACGCCGCCTGGTGGTCCCGGGTCAGCCAGGACCCGACCCGCCGGGTGCTCATGTTCGAGTACGCCGGCCGCCCGCTCGGCGTGGTGAGCTTCTTCGACCACGTTCCCGTCGCCAGGTCGGCCTCCTGGGGGTTCTTTCTCGACCATGACGGCACCACCGCCGACGGCACCGCGCTGCTGGCGTGGACCAAGGTGATGCGCGAGGCTGTGGCGTACGCCTTCGCCCCCGAGCCCGACGGTCTCGACATCGACCTCCTCGAGGGCGAGGTGCTCCCCCACAACGAATCCGTACGCGCCATGAATCGCCGGCTCGGGTTCACCGAGGGCGAGCCCTACGAGCAGACCACCGAGGACGGCGTGGTGACCGCCATCCCGGTCAGCCTGCACCGCGACGACCGACCGACCCGACGTTCCGGCAAGGAGCAGTAATGAGCGAGCGTCAGCGAGCGACCATCAGATCTTCCATCGGGCCGCGTCCGTACTCTGGCGCTCGCGCTACGGAGGTGGCCCGATGACCCACCACGAGATCACCGTCGGGGACCGCACGATCGGTCCCGGCCACGAGCCGTTCGTGATCGCGGAGATGTCCGGCAACCACGCTGGTGACCTGGAGCGGGCGCTCGACATCGTGCGCGCCGCGGGCGAGGCCGGCGCGCACGCGCTCAAGATCCAGACCTACACCGCCGACACCATCACCCTCGACGTCGACACCCCCGCCTTCCGGCTCTCGGCCGACCACCCGCTGTGGCCCAACCGCCGCCTTCACGAGCTCTACGAGGAGGCGCACACGCCGTGGGAGTGGCACGAGCCGATCTTCTCCCTGGCCAGCGAGCTCGGGATGGTGCCGTTCAGCGCCGCGTTCGACCCGACCGCGGTCGACTTCCTGGTCGGGCTCGGGGTCCCGATGCTGAAGTCGGCCTCCTCCGAGATCACCGACCTGCCGCTGGTCCGCGCGATCGCGGAGACCGGGCTGCCGACGATCATCTCCACCGGCACGGCGACGCTGGCCGAGATCGACGCGGCGGTGCGTACGGCACGAGCGACCGGCAACGACGACCTCGTCGTCCTGGCCTGCACCGCCTCCTACCCGGCTCCTCCGGAGGCCTCCAACCTCCGCGGGATCCCGGTGCTGCGCGACGGGCTCGACGTCGCCGTCGGCCTCTCCGACCACACGCTCGGCATCGGCGCCTCGGTCGCGGCCGTCGCCCTCGGCGCCTGCGTGATCGAGAAGCACATCACGCTCTCGCGTGAGGACGGCGCCGTCGACTCCGACTTCTCCCTGGAGCCGGACGAGTTCGCCTCGCTGGTCAGCGAGACGAGGATCGCCTGGCAGGCGCTCGGCGAGGCCCGGATCGGCCCGAAGTCGGCCGAGCGCGAGGGCCTGCGGTTCCGCCGCTCGCTCTTCGTCACCCGCGACGTGCGTGCCGGGGAGAAGGTCGGTCCGGACAACGTACGCTCCGTCCGCCCCGCCGACGGGCTGCCGCCGGGTGACGTCGACATCGTCTTCGGCCGCACCTTCACCAAGGACGCCCCGGCCGGCACACCGCTCAGCTGGGACCTGGTCTAGACCTGATCGCGGACTAGACCTGATCGCGGTCGAGGGCGAGGAGCGCGTCGGCGACGCGCTCCGGCCCTCGGCCGTCGACCATGGCCCAGCAGGCGGCGCGGAGCCGCTCCCGCAGACGTACGTCACCCAGGAGGTCACGCATCCGGGCCACAGCGTCCGCGGAGTCGCCCTCGAGGTCGGCCAGGGCGGCGATCCCGACGGCCAGCCGGTCCTGATCCATCCGGACGTACGCGTCCTTCTGGTTGTCGGCGACGCAGACGAACCCGACCGCCGCGCCGAGGCAGAAGAGCTCCCAGGCCGAGGTGCCGGCGGCGCTGAGCACCACGTCCGAGTCGGCGACGAGCTCGGCCAGGGTGTCGGTCGGCCCGATCACGTGGACGGTCTGGCCCGGCGCCGGCACGATGCCGGCGATCTCCTCGGCCAGCTCCGGAGTGGCGGCGACGGCGGTCAGCTCCACGGCGATCCCCGCCCGTGCGACCAGGCGCACGACGCGTGGTGAGACCCCGAAGGCGTCCGTCCCGCCGAAGAAGGCCAGCACCCGCAGGGGCGTGTGCTCGTCGGCGGCGGCCTTGGGCGCGCTCGGGCGCTGCCGGACGATCTCACGTCGCTGCTGGGCGTAGTCGAGCCCACCGAGATGCCTCGCCCCCTCGGGGAGGGCCCACGCGGAGGCCTCCGCGCCGAGGTTCTGGTCCAGGTAGAGGTCGGCGACCCGTCCGCGCGGGTCACCGTCGGTGAGCACCAGCAGCGGCCAGCGTTCCCTCAGGTCGGCGTAGACCGAAGCCGGGAGGAGATAGGAGTCCACGACCACCGACGACGGCTCGAGGCGGGTGAGAACGCCGCGGACATCGCCAACATCGCCCGGCGACGCGATCTCGATCCCCCGCCGCCGCACCTGCTCCGCAGCCCACGGCACCCGGTCCAGGTCCGCGACCATCACGACGCGTACGCCTCGGGCGACGAGCTCCTCCCCCAGGGCCAGGCAGCGCATGACGTGCCCGATCCCGACATCGGGACCGGCATCGCACACCATGGCCACGCAAAGACCCTCGGCCTCGACCGATCCCACGGACATGTATGCGCAACCTCTCGGATTCGTCCGTTTCGACGGACGGCACGGCATGTGTCACCTTTTGCGCGCCGTGTCGTTGGCGCACCAGTGAGGCCCAGAGTAGAGAGCATCCCTGTGACCGTGCCCAATTCGGACGTTCGAGAGTCCGACGCCCCGAACGACCATCCTCTCGATGGCGCCAGCATCCTGGTCACCGGCGGGACGGGTTCGTTCGGGAAGGCGTTCATCCGCCATCTCCTGGACAACCTCAACCCGCGACGCGTGATCGTCTTCTCGCGCGATGAGCTGAAGCAGTACGAGTGCCGCCAGCTGTTCGGCAATGACCCGAGGCTCCGCTGGTTCATCGGCGACATCCGCGACCGCGACCGGCTGCACCGGGCGCTCCACGGCGTCGACTACGTCGTGCACGCCGCTGCGCTCAAGCAGGTCGACACCGGGGAGTACAACCCCTTCGAGTTCATCAAGACCAACGTCCTGGGCTCGCAGAACGTCGTCGAGGCGTCCATTGACGCCGGCGTCAAGAAGGTCGTCGCCCTCTCGACGGACAAGGCCTCCTCGCCGATCAACCTCTACGGCGCGACCAAGCTGACGGCCGACAAGATCTTCATCCTCGGCAACAACTACGCCTCGTCCTACGAGACCCGGTTCTCCGTGGTGCGCTACGGCAACGTGACCGGCTCGCGCGGTTCGATCATCCCGAAGTGGAAGGCGATGGCCGAGCGCGGCGAGGCACTCGGCATCACCGACATGCGATGCACCCGGTTCCTGATCACGCTGCCGCAAGCGGTGCAGATGGTGCTCGACACCTTCGAGATCATGCAGGGCGGCGAGCTGCTCGTCCCGCACATCCCCTCCCACAAGGTCGTCGACCTGGCGGAGGCGGTCGCACCCGGCGCGAAGCTCGTCGACATCGGGCTCCGCCCCGGCGAGAAGCTCCACGAGGAGATGATCAGCCCGGAAGAGGGCCGCCGCGCGGTCAGCATCCGCGACGGGAAGTACTACGTGATCGAGCCCGAGAACCCGCAGTGGGGCTACAAGCCGATCATGGACGCCGTGCCGGTCCCCGACGGCTTCCACTGCGCCTCGGACAAGAACGACATCTGGTACGACGCCGAGGACCTCCGCAAGGTTCTGGAGTCGGGGATCTAGTGCTGCCCTACGGCCGCCAGTCGGTCTCCGAGCAGGACATCGAGGCTGTCACGGCGATCCTGCGTGGCGACTGGCTCACCACCGGGCCGACGGTCGCCGCGTTCGAGCAGGCGCTCTCCGACCTGGTCGGTGGGCACCGGACAGTCTCGTGCACCTCCGGCACCGCTGCCCTCCACATCGCCTACGCCGCCGCCGGCGTGGGTGCCGGTGACGAGGTCGTCACCACGCCGATGACGTTCGTCGCGACCGCGTCGGGGGCCTCGCTGCTCGGCGCGAAGGTCGTCTTCGCCGACGTGGAGGAGGACACCGCCCTCCTCGACCCGGCCGCCGTCGAAGCGCTCGTCACCGACCGCACCAAGGTGATCGCCGCCGTCGACTACGCGGGCCATCCGGCCGACTACGCCGCGCTCCAGCCCATCGCCGACCGGGTCGGCGCGCTCACCCTCGGAGACGCGGCCCATTCGATCGGTGGCTTCTCCGGCGGGTGCCCGGTCGGAGACCTGGCCGACCTGACCACGCTCTCGTTCTTCCCGACCAAGAACCTCACGACCGCCGAGGGTGGGGCTGTCGTCGCCAAGGACGCTGCCATCGCGCAGCGTGCCCACGAGTTCCACTTCGTGGGGCTGATGCGTGATGCCGACCGGTTCCGGATCAAGGACGAGGGGCCGTGGCACCAGGAGGTCCACGAGTTCGGGCTCAACTACCGGCTCACCGATCTGCAGTGCGCCTTCGGGCTCTCCCAGCTCGCCCGGCTGGCCGGGTTCAAGCAGCGGCGCGCGGAGATCACCGCCCGCTACAACGCCGCGCTCGCCGGCGTCGACGGACTGCGGCTGCCGGTCCAGCGCGAGGGCGTCGACCCGGCGTGGCACCTCTATCCGGTGCGCATCCTCGATGACCGTCGGCGCGAGGTGTTCGAGAAGATGCGGGCGGCCGGCATCGGCGTACAGGTCAACTACATCCCGGTCTACTGGCACCCGGTCTACGCGGACCTGGGCTACCAGCGCGGGATGTGCCCGAACGCGGAGGCGTTCTACGCCGAGGAGCTCTCCCTGCCGCTGTACCCCGACCTGACCGACGACCAGGTCGACCAGGTCGTCGAGACCCTGATCGGAACCCTGTGAAGACCGCGGTCATCACCCAGGCGCGCATGACCAGCACCCGCCTCCCCGGCAAGGTGCTTCGGGAGGCAGCCGGCATCACCATGCTCGAGCACCACCTTGCCCGGCTCACCGCGGCCGGCCTCCCGGTGATCGTCGCGACGACCACCAACATCGACGACGACCCGGTCGCCGTCCTGGCCGACAAGCTCGGCGCCGGGGTGGTCCGTGGCAGCGAGCCCGACGTGCTGTCGCGCTTCGCGCTGGCGGTGCGGGAGTTCCAGCCCGACGTCGTGGTCCGGGTGACCAGCGACTGCCCCCTGATCGACGGCGAGGTCGTACGCCGCGGCATCGACGCCTGGGCCGCCGCCGACGACCCCACGCTCTATGCCAGCAACGCCCTGGAGCGCACCTATCCGCGAGGGCTCGACTTCGAGGTCTTCTCCGCGGCGGCGCTGCTGGAGGCCGACCGGCTCGCGACCGAGGCGCCCCACCGCGAGCACGTCACCCCGTGGCTCTACACCGACGACACCCGGCCCAAGCTCAATCTGCCGTGGGAGCGGGACGCCTCGGCGTACCGGATCACTCTCGACACCCCCGAGGACCTGCGGCTACTGCAGATCCTCATCGAGGACCACGACGCCCATCGTCTCGACACCAGCGGCCTCGTCTCCCTCCTGGAGACCCACCCCGAACTGGTCGAGATCAACGCTCAGATCGAGCAGAAGAAGCTCGGCCAATAAGCCCCGGCGGGTAAGATTCGTGCACGCGGGACGTCGCGCCGCACCTCATCCCAGCAGCGACATTTGGAGCGGTGCATGCAGAAGACTCTGATCGTCCATTCCGGCACTTTCAAGACCGGGAGCACGGCGATCCAGACCTTCCTTGCCCGCGCAAGCCGCGAGGGAAATCTCCCTCCCGAGGTCGCCTACCCGACGATCGGCCGAGGCACGCACAGCGTCCAGCACCAGAACCTCTACTCCCAGCTCCTCGGCGAGGTGCTCTTCACGCCCGCACTCGGCACCTGGGAGCAGCTCGTCGAGTCGATCGCCTCCGGCAGCGCCGAGACCACGGTGATCTCGTGCGAGTCGTTCTCGCTGCTCAAGCCCGAGCACATCAGCGCGATCGGCGACTACGCCCGCCAAGCGGGCGCGAAGGTCCGCTGGGTCCACTACGTGCGCGACCAGGCCACGTTCTACAACGCCTTCTACGTCGAGCGGCTGATGGTGATGAGGCCCGAGCACGCCGAGCTGGTCGATCTCCCCTTCGAGGAGTTCCGCGAGTGGTCACCGCTCGACATGAGCTTCCTGCGCTACGGAGAGTTCGCGGACACCATCACCACCGCCATCCCCGACGTCGACCTGCGGCTGCGCCCCTTCATCCGCAAGGAGCTGCGCCACGGGAACGCCGTCGCGGACTTCCTCAGCACGTGCGAGCTCCCGATCCAGGGCGAGGGGGCGGGGTCGAGCAACGTCGGATCCGGCTGGCGGACTGTCGAGACCGCGCGGCACCTGGCTCCGATCGTGGCCGCCGCACCGATGCGTGGCCGGCTCCGCGGCGTCGACTCCTGGAAGGCCACTCGTCTGAAGTGGATCCAGATCCTTCGTGGCGAGTTCGTCACCAAGGCCACCCAGCTCGGCTGGAACGACACCAGCGCGGTCTACATGACCTCCGAGTTCCGCCAGGAGCTGCTCGACGACTATCGCGACGACAACCTCCTCATCGGCAAGCTCGGCGGCTTCTCGTTCACCGACATGATCGAGCAGAGCAACTTCCCCGAATACAACATCGGCGACTACGCCACGATCCCCGGCGACGAGGTGATGGCGGTCGTGAAGCTGGTCATGCAGGGCCTGCACACGATTCCGGAGGAGATCCAGCAAGAGGTCGAGGACGCCCGCGCCCGTCGACGGGAAGCGGAAGCCTCACAGCGGGGCCGGCTCCGCCGCCTCCTGCGTCGTTGACCGTAGCGTGATCGGTCCGCGTGCTAGCGCAGGTCGAACACGGAGTACAGGCCGCCCTTGAAGCGCGGCTGGCCGAGCTCGCGGCGCAGGCCGGGGAGGTCGGCGCGATAGCGGCGATCGACGACGAGCCAGTCGACCTCGTGCTCGTCGCGCAGTGTTCCGAGCGTCGCCGGAGACGGGCGCCTGATGGCCGCATCGTTGGCCTCGAGCAGCTCTGGGTCCCAGAACGGCAGATAGGCCGAGTTGTTGAGATCCGTGGACGGCAGCCCGACCACGAGCGGGTCGATGTAGGCCCATCCTTCGACCAGGACCCGGCGCTCGGCGTACGCCGCGATCCAGAAGTTCCGGCGATCGCAGTCGGGCACGGGCAGACCGATGCAATGGGCGTTCGTCGCGATCAGATCATCGGTCTGCGAGTGCTCGCGTACGAACCGTGCGGCGGCGACCCCACCCGGGCCGATGATGTCTGTGTCAGGAGCCCGGGGAAGCGCGGGGCCGACCGTTGCCAGAGCGATGGTCTGCGGCGCCCCGGCGAGCACGACCCCCAGCATCAGCACCACGACAGCCGGGAGGGCCGCGATCGTCGAGCGCTTGGCGTACACGAGCACGACAGCGAGTGCGACAGCGAGCACCAGCAGCCCGATGACGAGCTGGGTCAGCAACGTCGAGGTGAAGACCGAGCCGTCTTCCGGCATGTCGTCGCCCACCAACAGTCTCACGGCCACGAGGGCGAGGCAGCCGAGAGCGGCGCAGCCGACGATCCGTACGCCGTCACGCCACGACAGGTCCACGGGAATGATCTCCGAGAGCGAGACAGCCATGACGACGGCGATGAACCCGCTGGCGCCCAGGAGGAAGTACGCCTGGCTCAGCGCCGGATGGCTCAGGACCATCATCGCGCCGGCGCCGGCGGCCCAGGTGCCCGCCAGGAACAGCAGCTCGGGCCGTCGCCAGCCGCCACGCACCAAGCCGATGATCACCGGCACGGCGACGAGGACGAACCCGACCGTGAAGGTGACCCAGATCGACAACGGCGCGGAACCAGGGAGGGTCTCACCCTCAGGCAGCATCAGGATGCCCAGGCGTTGGACGGTGCTCCCGTTGAGGTCGATCCCTGTTGCCCGGGTGCCGCCGCCGTAGAACAGCTGCTGCGCGACCAGAAAGACCGCGACAGCCGAACCGAGCAGGGCGCCGAGGATGCCGGCCATCCGCTTGCGGCGCAGCACGGCCGAGACCACGAGCGCGAGCAGCAGGCCGGCGATGATCGTCGGCAGGGCGGAGGACTTCGCACCGGCCACGGCGACCATGACGACCACCGTCAGCAACCACGGCCGCCACTGCCACCGCTCCCGCCGGATCATCTCGACGACCAGCACCATCAGGACCATCTGGAGCGGCATCACGAAGGCGTGCGTCGGGCTGTAGAACGCGCGGGTGACGGAGTCGAAGGCCAGCTGCGCGGGGCTGACCAGGCTCGTCCAGCCGAAGAAGTCCGGAGTGGCACCCGTGGCGAAGACGAGAGCGGCGACGAACCCGGGCCATTTCCGTCCGGTGAGGCGGGTGGCCGCTGCGTACGCCCCGCCGACAGCAAGCAGGACGAGCAGCGCGATCGACAGGCTGCGCATCAGCACGATGAGCTCGATGTGAGTGACCGTCGCTGCCGACGCCAGGTGGACGTAGACCAGCCAGTGGTAGAAGAGCGGGGTGCCCTCCACCCACGGCATCTGGGCGGGAAAGTGGTGCAGCAGATCGCCGGCGATCGCGAGGTGGAAGGGCTCGTCGACGTACGGCGCCCGCAACGCGTCGATCGGCCGGTATGACCACATCTGGTTCGTGACCAGAAGAATCTGTACGAACGCCACCGCCGCACCTGCCCACGACCACAGGCTCGCCCGTCCGATCACCACCGGACCGACCCGTCGTCGGCGCCAGAGGACGACCAGCACGCCGGCGAGCACCGCCACCGGATAGCCGTAGATCAGCTGGGTGAGATCGAAGAGCCGCAGCAGCACGTAGAGCGGCGCCTCGAGGACGAGCCCGAGGATGGTGCCGAGGATCAGATCGTTGCCGAGGCTCGGTCCCGGCTTGGCGACCGCTCGCCACACCACAGTGCCCGGGAAGGTGAGGAACGCCAGGACGTACCCGGTGAAGAGCAGCGCGTCGCCGAGGTCGACTCCGGCGACGCGGACCGCGAGCACGAGCGTCGCGCCCACGACCAGTACGCCCGGGAGCAGCCCGGACCAGGACCCTCCCGGGAAGACGCGGTCCGAGAGCTTGCGGTCCGAGGAGGGCTTTGCGTCAGGTGCGGCGCCCACGGTTGCCGGGTCTGCAGTCACCCGGGCGATCATGCCAACAAAATGACTACACGGAGTACACCGAAGCCCCTCCGGATGCGCTATTTTCCTAGCGATGTCCCTCACCCACACCGTCTCCGTCGTCATCCCGGTCTACCGCGGTGCCGAGACGCTTCCGGAAGTGGTGAGCGAGGTCGTCGACCTCGCCGAACCCTTCGTCACCCCGAACGGGCACCAGGGACGCATCACCGAGATCCTCCTGGTCCACGACCACGGCCCGGACACCTCTGATCTCGCCATGCGACAGCTCGCCGAGAAGTACGACATCGTTCGCCCGATCTGGCTGAGCCGCAACTTCGGCCAGCACGCCGCGACCCTTGCCGGCCTGGCCTCGTCGGGATCGGACTGGATCGTCACGATGGACGAGGACGGACAGCACGACCCGGCGTACATCCTGCCGATGCTCGACACCGCGCTCAGGGACCGGGCCGCCCTCGTCTACGCCCGCCCCACCAACGCGGCGCCCCATGGTCCGCTGCGCAACCTGACGTCGCGCGGCTCGAAGGTCGTCATCGACCGCCTCATGCCCGGCGGCAGCGCCCGGCAGTTCAACAGCTTCCGGCTGATCCTGGGCGAGTACGGCCGGAGCGTGTCCGCCTACGCCGCCAACGGCGTCTACCTCGACGTCGCGCTGAGCTGGGTGATCTCGGATGTGGCGACGTGCCCGGTGGAGCTGCGCGAGGAGGGTGAGCGGCCCTCCGGCTACAACTACCGCTCCTTGATGTCGCACTTCTGGCGCATGGTGCTCACCGGCGGCACCCGTCTGCTGAGAGCGGTCAGCATCTGCGGAGCCCTGCTCGCCGCCTCCGGCATCGTCCTCGCCGTCGTGCTGGTCGTCGCTCGTCTTGCCGGCGGGGTCCCGGTCCAGGGCTGGACCTCGTTGATGGCGGCCGTGCTGGTCTGCTCCGGCGCCATCATGCTCACCCTCGGAGTGATCGCCGAATATCTCGGCGTATCCGTCAACATGGCGATGGGCAAGCCGCTCTACGTCATCGTCAGCGACCCCGCGAACGGCCCGCTTCGCGAGTCGCCCCTGCGGGGTCATCCCGAGTGACCGGCGCTCAGCGCCCATCCCGACCGCCCACGCTCGTCGTCGGTGGCGGCGGTCTGCTCGGCCGCCACGTACGCAGCGCTCTCGAGCGCTCCGGGGCGTCCGTGCGGACGACGAACGTGCCCTGGCACGACCCGGTCGCGGCCCGCGCCGTCCTGAGGTCCGAGCTCACCTCCTTCGTCGGCTCGTCGCCGGACGGCCACGTCAACATCGCCTGGTGCGCGGGCGCGGGCGTGGTGTCCACCCCGGCAGACGAGCTCGAGACCGAGGTGTCGCTCTTCCGCGACGTACTCGATGACCTGCGTGCAGCACTGCGGCCCACCACCCGGCTCGCGTTCTTCTTCGCATCCTCCGTCGGTGGCGTCTACGCCGGTTCGGCCGATCCCCCGTTCACCGAGCTCTCCGAGCCTCGTCCGCTGGTGGCGTACGGCAGGGCCAAGCTGGCCATGGAGGAGGCACTGACCGCATTCTGCGCCGAGACCGGATCGGTGGCGCTCATCGGCCGGATCACCAATCTCTACGGGCCCGGCCAGAAACTCTCGAAGCCCCAGGGCCTCGTCTCTCAGCTGTGTCTGGCCCAGCTGCGCGGCACGCCGCTGCCGGTCTGGGTCTCCTTCGACACCATCCGGGACTATCTCTACGTCGGCGACTGCGCCGAGATGGTCGTCGACGCCCTCGACGGGCTCCACGAGCACGTCCGCGGTGCCGGATCCAACGCCGTCGTCAAGATCCTGGCCACCGGCACCGGAGCGACCCTCTCGGCCGTCATCGGAGAGACCAACCGGGTCTTCAGGCGGCGGACCAGGCTGCGCATCCCGGGAGCCGGCACGCCCGGCCAGGCACGCGACCTGCGGGTCCGCAGCGTCGTCTGGCCGGAGCTCGACAAACGGACACAAACGCCTTTCTCCGTTGGCGTGCGTCGCATCGCCGATGAGATCGCACTGGCCTACGCTGCTGGTACCTCCGCACTTCCGACGCACGTGAGCGAGATCTCCATCCGATGACCGAAACGGGCATGCTGCTGGGCACCACGACGGGCGGCTCTCCCTCGATCGCCCAGAGCGACTACTGGTGGTACCGAGCGCGCACCCGGATCCTCGAGACCGTCATGAAGCCGTACGTCGGGACGCCACGCCGCCTCCTCGACGTCGGCAGCGCCGACGGGCCCAGCGTGACCTGGCTCGAGGGCACCGCCGAGCACCACGTCTCGCTGGATGTCGACCCGCGTGGCCTCGCCGCCGGCGGCGTGTGCGGCTCCGCGATCAGGCTTCCGTTCGCCGACGGCTCCTTCGACGTGGTCGCGGCCTTCGACGTCATCGAGCACTGCGAGCCCGAGGCCGCTGCCCTCGCCGAGATCGAGCGCGTCCTAGCCCCCGGCGGCCGGTTCCTCATGTCGGTTCCGGCGTACAACTGGGCCTGGACCCGCCACGACGACCACAACCATCACCATCGGCGCTACACCCTGCGGCGGGCGGTGGCGGCGATCAGGGCGGCCGGGCTCTCGCCCGTGCGAGCGACGTACGGCTTCACCGGCACGTTTCCGATGTTCGCCGCTCAACGCCTGGTCACCCGGGTCAAGGAGCGCGGCACGGCCAGCGCCCGGCAGCTTCCCGACGGCGGCGTCGCACCGCTGCCCGAGGTCTCGCCTGCGATCGAGAAGGTCCTGCTCGGCGCCACCCGCATCGACCAGCGGCTGCTGACCCGACTCGATCTGCCGTTCGGGTCCTCGGTGCTGGTCGCCGCGGTCAAGGCCAGCTGAAAATGCATACACTTCAATGGCGGGACGGTCGCCGTTCACCAGACCGTGGAGACTGAGACTTGGACACGAGCAATCACTGGTACGGGCACGCCCACATCCTCTCGGAGTATTGCGGACTTCCGTTCGAGCAGCCGCGCCCGATCTGGGGCGTGCTCCAGCACGGCTGGAACCTTCTTCACGGCTTCGGCCCGGGCCACGAGCCGCCGTACGGCTTCCCCAAGTTCGTCTGGTCCCACGCGAACCTGCGCCGCGGCCAGGCGGTCGGCTGGCGCGACTATGCCGTGATCGGCGCTCCGTGGAACTACCTGCTCGAGCTCAAGAAGGAAGTCGAGCCCGTACCCCCGGCTGATGAGCGCGAGGGAACGATCTTCTACCCGTTCCACACCTGGGACCACGGCGAGGTCAGCGGCGATCACGACCGGCTGATCGCGGAGATCCGGGACACCGAGGAGGGTCCGGTGACCGTCTGCCTCTACTGGATCGAGTTCGACATGCCGGAGATCCGTCGCCGCTATGAGGACGCCGGCTTCCGGGTCATCTGCCACGGCAAGCGGGGCACGTTTCGTCAGGGCACCGACATCCGCTTCCTCCACAAGCAGTACGCGGAGCAGATCCGCCACCGTCGGGTCGCCTCGAACCGCCTGACCACGGCGATCTTCTACGGCGCCTCGGTCGGCTCCGAGGTAGCGGTCTACGGCGACCCGATGACCTTCGCCGACGTCAGGGACGCCAGCGTGAGGGACGGGAACGAGCAGGCCAAACGGTTGTTCCCCGAGTTCCACGGGGTGGAGACCGACGCAGAGGAAGTACGCGCCACGACCGTGCGCGAGCTCGGGCTAGATGCCATGGCGTCGCCTGCTGAGCTGCGCGCGCTCTTCGGATGGGAGATCACTGCATGAACGACACCGACACGCCTTCGAAGGTCGCCGCGTACAGCGTCGTCTCGGGAGACATGTACGACTGGTCCGACCTGGCCGACGGCCAGGCGCTCCCTGGCGGCCCGGTCCTGACCCGATTCGCCGTTGCGGCGGCAACCGGCGCCTCCCACCTGATCGTTGTCGGCCCGCACGACCTCGACCTGCTCGATGCGGTCGTCGACCGCGCCGCGACGACGACCATCGTCCTCCGCACCCACTCCGACGCCGAGCTCGTCTCTGCGCGGTACGCCCACAGGGCTGTCGACGTCGTCTGCGGTGACCTGCGTGCCTGGACCCCTGATCGGCCGGCCGACGCCGTGCTCGCGCTGGACGGGTTCGGACGGGTCGCATCGATCGACACGGACCCGGCGGACTGGCACGCGATCGCCGAGCACCTCGCCGGCCACACGAGCGGCGACACTCGGCTGGCGCTGGTCGTTCCGAACCCGGGATCCCCGCTCGCACAGCTCAGGGCAGTCAACCCAGAAGCATCCAACGAGAACGCTGACTGGTCGTTCCCCGTCCACGATCGTGCGAACCCGCGAAGCCTCGCGGACGCGAGCGCACGGTTCGGCGGTCGCGGCTACACGCTGTGGCCCGACGTCGGGTCTCCGACCCTGGCCGCAGCTCCCGAAGCCTGTTCGGTGGCGCTCGCGGTCGCTCACGGCCGCCCCTCCGACACCCCCACGCTGCGCGAGGTCCAGCCTGCGCTGGGCCAGGCGCTGGACACGTTGGGAGCCGCGGGAGCGGCAGGCGGTTGGCTGGTCACGCGCGGCCTCCACCCGATCTCATCGGTCGTCGGTGTCGATCGGACCGGTGACGAGACGTCCTGGACCGCTGCCGAGCGGTCCTGGCTGATCGAAGCCATGCACGACTCGGCACGCCGCGACGCTTCGGGCCTTCGCCACCACGTACGCCGACTGCGCGACGCGGTCGCCGACGCACCCGAGCGCTGGTGCGGTATTCAGGTCGACGAGATCGGCCTCGACGCCGGCCACGTCGTCCCGGTCCACGAGTCGACGGTGAAGCTCGGCGAGTCCGCCGACGAGATCCTCCTGGGGCTGCTGGACGAGCTGGCTGCGTACCTCTGCGTGACGGGGTGGCGCCACCCCTGGCCCGCCGGTCGCGGCCGGGACGAGCTCACAGTCCTGCTCGCGGCGACCGTCGATGTCGCGGCCACTCCGGCGGACGTCCACCAGGTACGCCGACGGCGCGAGTCCGCGCTCTCCTCGACCGGCATGACCCCCGTGGTCGCAGGACGGCAGGCGCCGCAGGACGCCGATCCGAGCGAGCTCCGGAAGCTGATGGACGAGAACGAGGCACTGCGTGGCCAGGTGGCCTGGTTCAAGCAGCAGATGCGTCAGCGTCAGACGATGACCCACGAGGTACGCACGGCGGCGCGACGCGACGTTGCGGCACTGAACGATCGCATCAAGGAGCTGGAGGATCAGCTGAGCGCTCGGCAGGCCCCGACCGTCAACCGAGTCGCCAAGCGCGCATCGTCCGTCCCCGGGCGGGCGCGTTCCGGCTTCGGACGCGTACCCGGGGCCCGCCGCGCGGCCCGCCTGCTCCGAAGGGTTCTCCGCGCGATCCGACGCGTGGCCAAGCGTTAGGGCCTCAGCCGGTCACGCTTCGGTGGGCGTGGCCGGCGCGAGCCGCAGGTGGATCTCGTCCGACCAGCCGAACTCGAGCTTCGCCGCCTCCGCAGCGGTCGGCTGAGGCACCCGTTCAGAGAGCTCACGGGCCACGACGATCGGCTTGTGCTCGCGGCCGTCCAGCAACGACCACTGCGACGTCTCGCACGCATCGTGCTCGACCGCGGTGCTGCGCAGAGCGCCCACAGGCACGGTGATCAGGAAGACCCCGTCACGGTCGGCCACGTCCAGGGAGACGTCGAGGGGCCTCTCCGGGGTCGGCCAGGTCCGGAGCACCGCTCCCGTGGACTCCAACCGGGGACCGTCCGGGCCACGCAGGATCAGGTCCTCACCCTGCCACCAGGCGTCGTGAACGACGGGGCGGTCGGGCGTCGCGGTGATGACGAAGGAACCGTTCGGGTCGCGGGTGGCGTTCACCGCGCGCCCCTTCATCAGCGATCGAGACCCGAGGAAGTCCGGGTGCACCGGCAGCGGAGACGTACGTCCCTTCCGGGACAGCTTCACCCGGGTCGGCACGATCTCCTCCATGGGCATGTCCAGGCCGGACTTCTCGAGGACAGCCTCGACCGGCACCGTCAACCGCCACGGGGTGATGCCCTTCTCGCCCCGCTCGCCGATCGTCAACGGGTGAGTCACCACCGAACCGCTGCGGTCGGTGAGGGTCAGCTCCGCATGCTCGGGAGGAGCGCCCCGGAACGCGCCCTTGATCTCGATCTCGTCGCCGAGATCGGTGGTGTGATCCACCCAGGCGTCCGGAAGATCGCGAACGGTGACGCCGAAGCCGCCTGGCAGGCGTCCTGGGCGGCACCAGCGGTTGCCGATGCGCCGCCAGCCCTGCCACCGCTCGCGTCCGTCTCCCGACGTCGTCACCTGGATCACGTCGCGGACGTCGCGGTTGCGGATGCTGATCATGAGGCGCCATTGGCGATCGCCCGCCAGTCGTGACGGGTCGATGCTCAGCTCGAGCGTGGACCTGTCCACCTGGCCGAACGGGATCGCCCGCAAACGGGCGACATGATCCACCCGCACCCGGCCTCCGGCGGGGCTCTCCAGCCACACCTTGAAACGTGTCCGTGGCGCCAGTGCGAGGGTGTTGATGCCGATGTTGACCCGGACCGCGACCCGGGATCCGTCCCACCAGGCCTCGGTCGCGACTGCCTTGGCCTTCATGTACGCCGGGGCCAGACGGAACACCGAGTCGGGGACACCGACCGCGGCGTCCTCGAAGGACGGGAGCTTGGCGTACCAGCCGTCCCTTCGGCGGGCCAGCGGCGCCTGGGTCCCGAATTCGCCCCGGTAGCGGGTCAGTGTGGTGAGCGCGTCACGTTGCCGGCGCTTCAGCAGGTCGAACACGAGTCGCTCGAACGGTCCCTGACGATTGAGGATCGCGTCGTCGACGCGCGCCAGGTAACGCTCCGCCAAGTCGAAGATGCGTCCGGACTCGTCGGCCGGATGGTCCTCGATCGACCGGGCGAGCACCTGGACATCCGTCGCCGCGAGATGCGACTTGACCAGGTCGGACAGGTAGGGAGCCTGCTCCTCGACCATGTCGAACAGCATCTCGGCCGAACGTACGCGGTCGCCGAGGTTGTCGAGGTTCCAGTGGCTCTGCGTGATCGAGGCCTCGCCACCGTCGCGGTGCCGCCAGTAGTAGATCGGCTCGGCGAGAATGTCGACCTGGCGGGCGCGGATGTGCGCGGCGAGGGCGACCGGGTAGTCCTCGTAGAGCATGTCCGGGTAGCTGAGGCCGGCGGAGTCCCAGAAGTCGCGCCGGTAGACCTTGTTCCAGATGTAGCGATCGATGCCCAGGATGTGGGTCCGGCTGCAGTGCGTGGCGATGCGGGTGGTGACGAACGGGCGCCGGTGGGACCACGACTGCCAGACCGAGACCGAGTCGAAACGGCGGGCGTTGCCGGCGACGAAGTCGGAGCCCGAGCGCGCCAACGTGTCCGTCATGAGCTGGTAGGCGTACTCCGGGACGTAGTCGTCGGCGTCGACGAACGCGAGCAGGTCACCCCTGCTCGCTTCGATGCCGATGTTTCGGGCCACCCCGACACCGACCTTCTCCGAGGAGACCACCCGGAATCGCGAGTCGCTCGACGCGAACCGGTCGGCGACTGTTGCGGACCCGTCGGTGGACGCGTCGTCGACCATGACCACCTCGAAATCCGAGAAGGTCTGGGCGCGAAGCGACTCCAGGCACGTCTGAAGGAAGGGCTCCACGTTGTGGAACGGGATGACGACGCTCAGAGCGGGATGCGGCACATTCTCACCTTAAGTCGCTCCGTCCTCGAGCCTTCGCAACCGCTCCTCGAAACGCGTGGCCGCGGTGATGCGGGCGCGCACCTGCTCCTGCTGACGCTGGATCTCGGCCCAGATCGAGGAGGCGTCGACGTGGCCGTCCGACGGCGCTCCGGCTGCGAGGTTGCCGCGCTCGACGGTGTCACGCAGGGTCTCCAGACGCGCCTCGAGGGCCGCGACCTGCGGGCTGACCCGAGCGAGCTCGCGCTCGAGGTCACCGATACGGACGCGCTGCCGGTCCGTGATGGCACGCAGCTCCTCGATGGTGGCTCGAGCCTCGTCCAGGTCGGCTGCGGAGCCGGCCTTTCTGATGACCTTGTCGCGCAGTCGGTTCATCGCCATAGGGTTACGCGCTCCTCCTCGAGCCAGTCGGTCATGACGCGCGCCTCCGCCTCGATCCGATGCTCCGGCGCCACGGGCGAGGAGCCGCCGGCCTGGTAGGTCCACTCCGTCTGCCCGGGGTTGTCGACGAACGAGAACCCGGACAGCAGGATGTCGGAGTCCGGGAACAGGTTGACCGCCAGCCATGCGGCGGTGAAGCCCGTGGTCGGCGCCAGCTTCTCGGTCCGCCAGGGGATGTCGAGGTCGGCCCCGGTGCCGGTGAGCAGCTCCCCGTTCGGGATGGGTACGAAGCCCAGATCGGGCGGCCAGGACATCGGCCACACCTCGAGGCGGCCATGGAAGCGCATCGGTTCGGCGAGGAGGTAGAGCCGCTCGCGGTAGCGGTCGAAGGTGAATCGCGTCGGGCGGGTGATCCGGTTCCAGATCACCACGTCGGCCCGTGATCCCTGGGCGCGCGGTCCACCTGGGACGTCCAGCACGAAGCTGTTGACCCGGATCACCAGATCCGAGTCGTCGATGGCCTGCGCCCGGTCGTCGCTGGGCCCCAGCGGAGCATTCCCGAGCACCGCGACCGACCTCACCGGCGCTCGCCTGGCGTACGTGGTCATCAGGTCGCGTAGGTAGGCGAAGCCTTCAGTGACCGTGACTGCCCGTTCGGCGATCAACGTCACCGGCTTCCCCTTTCCAACGACCCTTGTCGCAGCGTCGTCACAGATCGCACGGACGCGGCAGGCGCGTTACCCGTTCGGAAAAATCATAACGAGCCAGACCTCCGTCAGTTACCCGCCCGAGTATCGATTTGAGCGCCGCAGCGCGTTTTCACGCGTGCCGACGCAAAGTGCCATGACGCTGTTGGCGCCTCGTCACCATCCATACATCTGCGCGTCGTTCGCTGGTCAGGCGGACTGGGCCCCGGTCCAGCTCGTACGCTCGGCCTCGAGCTCGGCACGTACGGCGTCCAGCTCGGACTCCAGCTCGGCGACCCGGATGGCCGCCTCGGCAGCGTCTGCCTCGACGGCCTGGAGCCTCGCCTCGAGCTGCTCGCCGCGCATCTCGGCCTGGGCGGCCCGGCGGGCCTCCTCGCCACGGCGACGGACAGCCTCGGCGGCACGCTGATGAGCGGCGGCCAGAGCGGACTCGAGCTCCTCGACAGCCTGGACGCGCTCGGCGAGCTTGGCATCCATGTGCTCGCGGAACTCGGCGTTCTCCTCGGCCCGCTTCTCGGAGTCGACGCGGTAGGCCTGGGCCTGCTCGGCCCGGTCACGCGCCCAGTCGCGGCGGGTCTGGAGAAGCTCGGAGTGAGTGATCTTGGTTGCGGCAGCGCCACAGGCGAGCCCGAGAACGGCTGCGAGCACGACAACCAGCCAGGACCCGGAGGCCACCGCAGCGGTGATCGTGATGGCGGCCAGCGCCAGCAGGGCTACAGCAACCGTCAGGCGTGTGCTGCGCTGACGCCTGCGTGTGACTGGAGTTGCGGATGGGGAAGGCATGCTTCCACGGTACGGCTAGTTTTCATCGCGTTTGCGGACCCGGCACGCGTGTTCGAGGAGTCGAGCGGCGATGAGGATGGCGGTTCCGGCCACGGCCGCGAGGGCCGAACGGACCAGCCGCTCCCCCGCCGCGGTGTTGGCGTCGTAGCCCAGCCAGCTCACCGCGTAGCCCAGATAGCCGCCGGCGAGGAGCGCGCCGACCAGGGTGCAGGCGCGGGCGAGCACCAGCCGGTTGACCGCCTGATGAGCCTCGATGCGCTCGCCGCGTACCTGCAGCTGGCGGTGGGTGATCCAGGCGGTCACGCCCAGTGCCGCCGCGATCAGCAGCAGCACCACCGGCTGCGCCCAGGTGACGACCGGGGCCACCCCGCGCCAGGACTCCAGCACGGGGTGAGCCAGCCAGCCACCTACGATCCCGATGACGGCCCACGCCGTGATGGCTCCGCCCGACATCGGGTGGAGCCGGCGCTCGTCGTCGGCGGGGTCCTTCTCAGGACCCTGGTCGGGGTCCTCGGGTGCTGTGCTCAGATCCGGCTCAGAGCTCGAGGCTGAGGTCGTCGCGGCGGGTGATGCCGGACTGGTCGGACTGCTCCAGCAGCTCGGCGATCGGACCCACGCCGGGAAGATCGGCGCTCGGCTCCAGGTCGAGCCACGGCTTGAGCACGAAGGCCCGCTGGTGCGCCCGCGGGTGCGGCAGCGTCAGCGACTCCTCCTCGAGGATCTTGTCGCCGACCGAGATGACGTCGATGTCGAGCGTACGCGGCTCGTTGAAGATGCCGCTGCGCGAGCGTCCGTAGGCGTCCTCGATGGTGAGCGCACGCTCGAGCAGTCGCGTCGGGGTGAGGGTGGTGTCGGCGAGGACGATGGCGTTGAGATAGAGCTCAGCACCCTCGGGCGAGTCGACCGGCTCGGTCTCGTAGACCGGCGAGATCGTCGTCACCCAGACATCCGGGGTCTCGGCGAGGGTGTTCAACGCGTCCTGCAGATTTGCCAACCGGTCCCCGAGATTGGAGCCCAACGACAGCACCGCCCGTCGGATCGGCCGCATCTCCCCGGTGAGCGTGTCGGCGTCGATGATGTACGGGTTGGGTACCTCTGTCACGTGCTCTGCCTCCGGGTGATCGTCAGGGTGACGTCTTTGAACGTCGCTTCGATAGGCGCCCCCGGTTTGTGAACCGTAACACGTACCCAAAGTGCGCGGATGTCTGCAAGGCAAATGTCCGCGATCCGCTGGGCAAGCGTTTCGATGAGGTCCACCGGGTCGCGCTCAACATTGGTTTTGACCGCCATCGCGAGACTTCCGTAATCCACGGTGTCTTGCAAGTCGTCCGTTTCCGCGGCCTTGCGGGAGTCGGTGCCGATGACCAGGTCGATGATGAACTTCTGCCCCTCGCGGCGCTCGAAGTCGAAGACTCCGTGATGGCCGTAGCACTCCAGACCGAGGATCTGGATTTCGTCCGCGGGTTCCACACTGTTCATCGAGTGGTTCATCCAATTGTCTCCAACTTCGCTGCCGCCGCGAGGGTGTCCCTGGCGGCACGTACGTCATGAACACGCGTGGCCCACACACCGCGTTGCGCGAGAAAGACGGTGATCGCATCGTGGGCATTCTCACGCTCGGTCACCGGACGCAGGGTGCCGTCGGGGGCGGCCAGCAGGCGGCCGAGGAAGGTCTTGCGGCTGGCACCGATGAGCACCGGGAAGCCGAGCTTGTGGAACTCCTCCACGCCCGCCAGCAGCCGCCAGTTGTCGTCGGCCGTCTTGGAGAAGCCGAGCCCGGGGTCGACCACGATGTTGTCGTCCTGGATCCCGGCGGCTCGCGCCGACTCGATCCGCTGCTCCAGCTCGGCCTTGACCGTGGCGACCACGCCGTCGGCGTAGACGAGATGGTCCTGGTGCTGCATCTCCGCGCCGTGCGCGCGCCAGTGCATCACGACGTACGTCGCACCGTGGTCGGCCGCGACCTCGAGGATCCCCGGGTCGGCCAGGCCGCCCGAGACGTCGTTGATGATCTTCGCCCCGGCCTTCAGGGCCGCCTCGGCGACCTCGGGACGCATCGTGTCGACCGAGAGGGTCGCGCCCTCTTCGGCCAGCGTCTCGATGACCGGCACCACCCGGGCCAGCTCATCGGCCACCAGCGGTCTGGTCGCGCCCGGGCGGGTCGACTCGCCGCCGATGTCGAGCAGGTCGGCTCCCTGCTCCAGGAGCGCGTGACCGTGAGCCACCGCGTCATCGGTCGCCAAGAAACGTCCGCCGTCGCTGAACGAGTCGGGCGTGACGTTGACGATTCCCATGACCTGCACGCCACGACCCTATCCGGCGACGCCGGAAGGGCAGACTTGACCAGGCGGGCCCGCTCAGCCAGGCTGCCCGGCATCTCATTTACCCAGGGAGGCATCGTGGCCAAGATCCTGCTCCGCTCAGCAAGGGACCCGTTCGAGGTGATCGAGGCGGGCGACCCGCGTGCATGGGGCATCGGGTTCTACGGCACGAACGTCGGCAACCTCCTCTTCGCCGACTCGACACACCGGCTCCTCAGCGTGCCCGGAACCGAGATCGTCGCGAACCGCTTCGTCCATGAGCGGCGCGCGTTCACCGCCGACGAGGTCGCGGCGACCAACGACGAGTACGACCACTTCGTGGTGCCGCTGGCCAACGCCCTCCGGCCGGAGTTCACCCGCCCGTTGACCCGGCTGACCGCCTTCATCGAGCAGCTCTCGATCCCGACCACGATCGTCGGCATCGGCGCGCAGCTCTCGCTCGACGACCTCGACACCGCTCCCGGCGACGAGCTGGCCGCCCTCCACCGCCGATTCATGAACAGCGTCCTCGAACGATCCTCGAAGGTCGGCGTACGCGGCGAGATCACCGCCGCCTACCTGCGGCGGCTCGGCTACGGCGACGAGCACGTCGAGATCATCGGCTGTCCGTCGATCTACCTCAACGGCCCCGACCTCACCGTCCGCGACGATCGCTCCACCCCGATCGCCGACGAGGACCCGATCGCCGTCTCGATGAGCCCGCTGACCGCGCCCTGGTTCGAGGCGTACGTCGACGCCTTCGCCGACCGGCATCCGCAGATGACGTACGTCGGCCAGACCCACCACGACTTCGCGATGCTCCAGTGGGGACGGCACCGTCAGCCCGAGATGGGTATCGACCGCGACCACCGGCTCTACACCGAGGACCGGACCCGGATGTTCCTCGACGCCGGCTCCTGGATGCGGTTCCTGGCAACCCAGCGGTTCGCCTTCGGCACGCGCATCCACGGCAACGTCGCCGCGGTGCTCGCCGGGACCCCGGCCATGGTCGTCGCTCACGACTCACGCGTGCTGGAGCTGTGCGACTACCACGGCCTGCCCTACACGATGCTCGACTCGATCACGCTCGAGACCACGGTCGACGAGCTGTACCAGGCAGCCGATTTCACCAGCTTCCACAACCGCCTCGCCGACGGCTGGAAGCGGCTGACCGCGTTCCTGGACGACGCCGGCCTGGCGAACGTCGCGCAGCCCGGCCAGACGAGTGCGGCGTACGACGCCGAGCTCGCCGCGCTGGAGCCGGCGGCGCCTGTCGCCACGCTCCGCGGATCGGGCGATGACGCCATCCGGCGCATCGAGGATCGGATCCACGCGCTCAAGATCGCCTCCGAGCACTCCGACACCGCCGCCAAGCGTCGCGAGCGGGAGCTCGAGAAGAAGCTGACCGCGTCGGCCAAGAGCCAGGCCAAGCGGATCGCAGCCCTCGAGGCGACCACGCGCAAGCAGCAGACCCGGATCGAACGGCAGGCCGGTCGCCTCGACCGCCAGCGAGCCCTGATCGACGAGCTGCGCGCAGACCTCGCTCGCCACCAGGAACGAGCGGGCCTGCGCGGCTTCGTCCGACGGGTTCGTCGCCGGTTGCGTCGCTCCGCTAGCTAGCGGGTCCCGCCCCGGATCAGGGCCATGGCCTCGGCCCGGGTGGTGGCGTTGGAGCGCATCGTGCCGCGTACAGCACTGGTGATCGTGCGGGCGCCGGCCTTCTTGACGCCGCGCATCGTCATGCACAGGTGCTCGGCCTCGACCACCACGATGACGCCGCGCGCCTCGAGGAGCTCCATGAGCGCGTCGGCCACCTGGGTGGTGAGCCGCTCCTGCACCTGCGGGCGCTTAGCGTAGACGTCGACCAGCCGGGCGAGCTTGGACAGGCCGGTGATCTTGCCGGAGGAGGCCGGGATGTAGCCGACGTGGGCGACACCGGTGAACGGCACCAGGTGGTGCTCGCACATCGACCAGAGCTCGATGTCACGGACTAGGACCATCTCGTCGTGGCCGAGGTCGAAGGTCGTGGTGAGCACTTCCTCGGGCGTCTGGTGCAGCCCGCGGGTCACCTCCTGGTAGGCCCGAGCGACGCGGGCGGGAGTCTCGAGCAGCCCTTCACGATCGGGATCCTCCCCGATCGCATAGAGCAGCTCGCGCACGGCCGCCTCGGCCCGCTTCTGGTCGAACACCGGTACGTCCGCCACGTCCCGCTCGGGGACATGGACGGGCGCTACGTCATCGAAGTTGTCGGACATGTCTTCAGTATCAGGCGGGCGGGGTGCCCTCGGGCGAGCCGGCCTCGGCCGGCTTGGCGACGTCGACACCGTTGGCGGACTGGGGGCCGGACTGGGCGCCCGACTGCTTCCCGGCGGCGCGGATCGCCTTGGCGAGGTTCTCCTTGTCGCGCTCGACGATCCACCGCGGGATCTCGACCGCCGGGCGGTCGGAGGGGCGGCGGGTGTCGGAGCCGGTCCAGGCCGGACGCGGGTCGCGGCGACGCAGCGGCTCGAAGATCTCGGCGACCTCGTGCTTGGAGAGCGTCTCCTTCTCGAGGAGCTCCAGGACCAGGGTGTCGAGGACGTCCCGGTTCTCCTCGAGGATGTCGAAGGCCTCCTGGTGCGCGGTGGCGAGGAGCTTCTTGGTCTCGTCGTCGACGACGGCGGCGACCTCCTCGGAGTAGTTGCGCTGGTGACCGATGTCGCGGCCCAGGAACGGCTCCCCGTTGGACTCGCCGAGCTTGATCGCACCGAGGCGCTCGGTCATACCGAACTGGGTGACCATCGCGCGGGCGAGGTTGGTCGCCTTCTCGATGTCGTTGCCGGCGCCCGTGGTCGGGTCGTGGAAGATGAGCTCCTCCGCGGCGCGGCCGCCGAGCATGTAGGACAGCTTGTTGAGCATCGCCGATCGCGTCTGGCTGTACTGGTCGTCGTCGGGCATCACCAGGTTGTAGCCCAGCGCCTTGCCGCGCGGCAGGATCGTGATCTTCTGGACCACGTCCGGGCCCGGCAGGGCCGCGGCGACCAGCGCGTGGCCACCCTCGTGGTAGGCGGTGATGAGCTTCTCCTGCTCGCTCATCAGACGCGTGCGCTTCTGCGGGCCGGCGATGACCCGGTCGATGGCCTCGTCGAGCGCCTTGTTGGTGATCAGCTTCTGGTCGCTGCGAGCGGTCAGCAGCGCGGCCTCGTTGAGCACGTTGGCCAGGTCGGCACCGGAGAACCCGGGGGTCCGGCGGGCGACCGAGTCGAGGTCGATGTCGCCGGCCAGCGGCTTGCCGCGGGCGTGGACCTGCAGGATCTTCTCGCGACCGGCGAGGTCGGGAGCGTCCACCTGGATCTGGCGGTCGAAGCGGCCCGGGCGCAGCAGCGCCGGGTCGAGCACGTCGGGACGGTTGGTCGCCGCGATCAGGATGACCCCGCCGCGTACGTCGAAGCCGTCCATCTCCACGAGGAGCTGGTTGAGCGTCTGCTCACGCTCATCGTGGCCACCGCCCATGCCGGCGCCGCGGTGACGGCCGACGGCGTCGATCTCGTCGATGAAGACGATGGCGGGAGCGTTCTCCTTGGCCTGCTCGAACAGGTCGCGGACCCGGCTCGCACCGACACCGACGAACATCTCGACGAAGTCCGAGCCGGAGATCGAGTAGAACGGCACGCCGGCCTCGCCCGCGACGGCGCGCGCGAGCAGGGTCTTACCGGTGCCTGGCTGGCCGTAGAGCAGCACGCCCTTGGGGATCTTGGCGCCGACGGCCTGGAACTTCGCGGGCTCCTGCAGGAACTCCTTGATCTCCTGGAGCTCCTCGACCGCCTCGTCAGCACCGGCGACGTCGGCGAACGTCGTCTTCGGCATGTCCTTGGTGATCAGCTTCGCCTTGGACTTGGCGAACTGCATGACCCCGCGACCGCCACCGCCCTGGACAGAGTTCATCAGGAACAGGAACAGCACGATGATCAGCACGAACGGCAGAGCGAAGCTCAGGATCGAGCCGAGCACCGAGGGCTTGGCGACCTCGGAGTTGAACTTCTTGAGGTTCTCACCCTCGGCCTGGGTCTTGCGCACCATCTCGATGAGCGCTTCTTGGTCACCGTCGACCCAGGAGGTCGTGACCTCGGAGCCGCCATCGCGGGTGCCCTTGACCAAGGTCGCCTTGATCTCCTGGTCGCCGTCGACGAACGTGATCTCCTTGACCTTGTCGTCCTGGATGTACGACGTCAGCTGGCTGGTGGTGATCTCGTCGCCGCCGTTGCGGGGGGCCAGATACTGCAGCGCCAGGATCACACCGAGCACTGCCACGATGATCCACAGCCAGGGACCTTTGAATATGCGCTTCACAGGCTTCTTTCAACCGTTTACGGGGTCAGACATACACGCAGGGCAGCGCGCATGTCATTTAGAACGACGGTACACGCCAAATCGTGCCCGAACCCACCTGAGCGGTTCCGCCGTCAGCGAAAGCACGGGTCCGGCCGAGCGTTGACCTAGGGTGTGGACATGACCCAGATCGGGACGGGTACGCCTGCTGCCGGGAGCAGCTCCAACAGCCGGGTTGCCTGGTTGATCATCGGGGTGCTGCTCTTCCTCGTGTTCGCCCTCATCATCGCCGCTGGCGTGGTCGCCTGGCGGCTGGTGGCGCAGGAGCCCGGTGGCGTACCTGCTCCTCCGACGGGATCGCCGACCGCGTCGGCCCCCGCGTCGGCCCCCGCGTCGGCCCCCGCGTCGGTCGCCCCCGCGCCGGTCCCGGACGGCGCTTGGAAGCCGGTGACCTCGGCCAAGGACGGGATGACCTACGACGTACCTCCGGACTGGGAGCCGGGCCCGGACACGCTCGCCGGGTTCGAGTCGCCCGCAGGCGAGGTCACGGCTCTCATGCACGGCATCGCGACCTATGGCGACGACTGGTGCGACGACAACTGGCACACCCTGGTCGGCTTCGTCACTCCGGGCTCGATCTCCGACAAGGGTTCGATCGAGGCCACCGCGATGCACTGGGCCCAGGCGGCCGCTCAGGACGACGGCGGCAGCAACCCGACCGGATCCCTCGGTGAGCGGCGACAGGTCAAGGTCGACGGTGGCCGGACGACCGCGACCGCCGTGACCGCCACCGCCACACCGCTCAGCCAGAAGTGTCCGGTGCCCGCCATCGAAGTGACCGTGGTGTCGATCCCCAAACCCTCGGGCCAGGCGCTCTTCGTGGTCGTCGCCGACCGTGGGGCGGAGGGCTCGAACCCGGACGCAGCGCTCGCGAAGGTGATCGCCAGCGTGCGTCCGGCCGAGTGAGGCTCAGCTGCGCATATTGCTTCGGGCTCCGCTTCAGCTGTAGATGTGCGGCGCGAGGGTCGAGATGTCGCGCAGGTTGCGGTACTTCTCGTTGAAGTCGAGGCCGTAGCCGACCACGAACTCGTCGGGGATGTCCCAGCCGACGTACTTCACGTCGACCGGCATGCTGACCGCCTCGGGCTTGCGGAGCAGGGTGGCGATCTCGATGCTCGCCGGGCCGCGGCTGGTGAGGTTGGATGTCAGCCAGGTCAGGGTCAGGCCGGAGTCGATGATCTCGTCCACGACCAGCACGTGCTTGCCGGTGACGTCGGTGTCGAGGTCCTTCAGGATCCTCACCACACCGGACGACTTGGTGCCGGAGCCGTAGGAGGAGACGGCCATCCAGTCCATCTCGACGTGGCGGTTCAGGGCGCGCGCGAGGTCGGCCATGATCATCACCGCACCACGTAGGACGCCGACGATCAGCAGCTCCTGACCCTCGTAGTCCTTCTCGATCCGGCGGGCCAGCTCTTCGACCTTCGCCTGGATCTCGTCGTGGGTGAACAGGGTCTTCACGAGGTCGTCGCCGACGTACTCGGTGTCCATGTCCGTCACTCTAGATGGTGGTGACGCATGCGGCGGAATACCCGGTTCACCGGGTATCCCTGCACTTCTCAGGCGTTGCAATGCCAGAGAAGTGCAGGAATACCCTGAGAAGTCCGCCTTACGACGCGCTCGACGCAGGCCGGATGTGGATCGAGCCGTCACGACGTACGGCCTGACGGTGTCCGGGAAGGTCGATCCAGCGCTGGCCGCGCCAGTCAGTGACCAACCGGTCGATCGCCAAGACGTGCTCACGGGTCAGCTCCGCGGGCGGGCAGCCGGCTTCGATCGCGGCGATCCGGAGGACCCTGGTCCGGACGGCGGAGGGATACCCGGCAAGGGTCTCGACCGGGAGGGATCCGCCGAGCTCGCGGTGCATCGCCTCGGCGATGTCGTCGATGAAGTCGGCGTCCTCACGTAGCTGCTCGGCCGTGCGAGCCAGCGCATCGGCGACCCCAGGGCCGAGGTCCTCCTCGAGCGTGGGCAGGACGCGGTGGCGGATGCGCGCGCGGGTGTAGGCGAAGTCGCGGTTGTGCGGGTCCTGCCAGACGTCGAGGCCCTCGACCTGGCAGGCAGTCTCCGTGTCGATCCTGGTCGTCGCGAGGAGCGGCCGTCGATAGCGGTCGAACGCCGCGCGCATCCCGGAGAGGCTGCGCGCGCCCGAGCCCCTGGTCAGGCCCAGAAGCACGGTCTCGGCCTGGTCGTCGCGGGTGTGGCCGAGCAGGATCACGCTTGCGCCGAGGCGCTCGGCGAGCTGGTCGAGGACCGCGTAGCGGGCCTGGCGCGCCGCGGCCTCGGGCCCCTCACCGTCGGCCTTGACCTCCACCGTCGCGGTCACGGTCTCGTCGACGCCCATCTGGGCTAGCTGGCCGACGACCTTCGCGGCCTGCGCCTGGCTGCCGTCCTGCAGCCCGTGGTCGACGGTCGTGCCGATGATGTGCAGCCCGAGCTTGTGACCCTCGAAGACCGCGGCCGAGGCCAGCGCCAACGAGTCCGCTCCCCCGGAGCAGGCGACGATCACCTTCTCGCCCGGCTCGAGCCGCTCCAGCGTGGCGCGGACAGGGCGGCGTACCGCAGCAACCGAAGGGTGCAGGCTCACAGGACCCGGGTCACCCAGGCGTCCGGCTCGACGATCTCGGCCTTGGTCGGGAGGTTCTCGGGGCCGGCGAAGACGGCGTTGAACTCCTCCATGCCGACCCGGTCGACCACGTGGCGTACGAACTTCGCGCCGTCGCGGTACTGGGCCATCTTGGCCTCCAGCCCGAGCAGGCGGCGCAGCAGGCGGTCGAGTACGCCGATGCCCTGGCGGCGCTTGTTGAAGGCCTTGCGGATCGTGGTGACGCTCGGGATCACGCCGGGGCCGACGTCGTCCATGACCACGTCGGCGTGGCCCTCGAGCAGCGACATCATCCCGGTGACCCGGTCGATGATCTCCTTCTGCTCGGGCTTGGCGAACGCGTCCACGATGCTGCCGTTGCCCTTGAGCGCCTCGGTGACCCGCTGCAGACCGCCGTCGAAGATCGAGGCCGGGTCCATCGCTTCGGAGAGGCCCTCGATCTGCGCGAAGAGGTGGTCGCGCATCCAGGGGCTGGCGGTGAACTGGACCCGGTGGGTCTCCTCGTGGAGGCAGACCCACAGCCGGAAGTCGGTCGGGTCCAGCCCGAGCTCGCGCTCGACGTGGACGGCGTTGGGCGCGACCAGCAGCAGCCGCCCCGACGGCCCGTAGAACGGGTCGAACTGGCCGAGGATCTTCGAGGACATGAAGCCGAGCAGGCCGCCGACCTCGGCCGCGCTGATCTTGGAGCCGACCGCCTGGGTGAGGGCTCCCGGGGTGCGCTTCGCGGTGATCCGGTCGACCACCGGCGAGATCACGTGGGCGAAGGTGTCGGCGTTGGCCTGGATCCAGCCCCTTCTGTCGACGACCAGGACCGGCGCGGTGTCGCGGGGCGCGTCCAGGCCGGTGAAGGCGCGGACGAACTCGGTCGCCTTGGCGGCGTCCGCGCGCAGCTCCTCGACGGCGTGCTGGGCCTCGCTGCGCGAGACGATCGGGCCATCTCCGGCGACCTTCGCGCCGAGGCGTACGGCCAGGTCCCAGTCGACCATGGCGGCTCCGGACGGGGCGGGGTCCTCAGCACGATGGGTCATGCGTACGACCGTATCCGACCGGACCTATGCCGAGCATCGACACGTCGCGACCGCCGTCATCGCGTCATCGAGGGCGTCGCGTACGTCCAAGGTCTGTGCTGGCTTGAACCCGTCGGCCATGAGTACGACGACGAACGGCGTGCCGCGGGCGTCGACCGCGATGCCGGAGAGCCCGGAGACGCCGGTGAGGGTGCCGGTCTTCGCACGGACGCGGCCGCGACCCGGCTCGGCGTCGAAGTTGAACCGCCGCGAGAGGGAGCCGACCCAGCCGGCCACCGGGAGTCCCGTCATCGCCGGCGCGAGCTCGGGACGGTTGGGGCTGGCGGCCGTCTGGAGCGTGCTCACCAGCAGCGTCGGCGGGATCAGGTTCTGCCGGGAGAGGCCGGAGCCGTCGCGGAGGACCAGGCCGGTGGTGTCGATGCCGAGGTCCTTCAGGGTGGCCGTGATCGCCGCGGTGGAGCCGTCGAACGTCGGGGTGCCCGCCGCGAGCCCGACCTGTCGGGCGAGCACCTCGGCGAGCTGGTTGTCGCTGTACTGCAGTGTGTATTCGACGATCTCGCGCAGGGTGTCGCCCTGCCGTACGGCCAGCTGGGTGCCTGCCTTCGTCCCCCGCGCGGGCTCCCCGTTGACCCTGATCCCGTGCTTGACCAGGGCCTTCTTGAACTGCTCGGCGGCCTGCATGGACGGATCCCGGCTGTAGCCCGACGACTGGGAGCCGCCGTGGTCGACCAGCAGCGCGGTGATCCCGCCGACCTCCTCACCCAGATAGGTGCGTCGCCAGGTAGGACTCAGGGTCGGGCCGGCGAAGAGGCTGTCGTCGTAGGCGAGGGTCACCGACTTGGTGGTGCCGAGCTCCCGCGCCGTCTCCGCGGCGAGGTCGTCGAGGTCGCTGGTGCTGAGAGATGCGTCACCTCCACCGACGAGGGTGACGGTGCTCCCCTGGAGCGTGGTGCTGGTCTCGAACCGGCGCTCCGGGCCGTACGCCTCCAGCACCGCCACGCTGGTCAGCACCTTCGTGACGCTCGCCGGGGTCGCGGCCCCGGCGCCGTGGCGCACCAGCGGAGCGCCCTCGAGCGGCGCGATCGCCGCCTTGAGGTGCTTCCCGAGCCGCTTGTCGCCGACCATCTCCCGCATCACCTGCTCCAGCGCGGCCTGATCAGGCTTTCCCGGGGCTCTGGTCTGCTCGCCCGCAACCGCGGCGGGGCTGACGGCGGCGATGCTCAGCGGGGCCGGCGGAGGGGTCGGCGCGACGTTGCCGCGCGCATAGCGGACCCACCCCAAGGCGTACGCAGCAGCCGCGACTCCGACCAGCAGCGCGAGCACCAGCGGCAGCACGACCACGAGCTTTCCGCGGCCCTCCTCCGGCTCCTCGGAAGGCCACTTCGGCGCGCTTTGGGGCTCCACGGATATCCTCCTCGATGCCGGATCCGACGCCGATCGGTGTCAGACTGTCCGGCATTCCGTTTTTGGGTTTGTCTGGAGGCAGAGAAGTGACGCAGGAGTTCGACGTACTGATCGAGGTCCCCAAGGGATCCCGCAACAAGTACGAGGTGGACCACGAGTCGAACCGGCTTCGACTCGACCGCGTGCTGTTCACCTCCATGATGTACCCCGCAGACTACGGCTACATCGAGGACACCCTCGGTGGGGATGGTGACCCGCTCGACGCGCTGGTGCTCACCCCCTACCCGCTCTTCCCGGGTGTGCTGGTCGAGGCCCGCCCGGTCGCGATGTACGTCATGGAGGACGAGCAGGGCCAGGACGAGAAGGTCCTCTGCGTCCCCTGCGACCCCCGCTTCGACCACATCCAGGACCTCGCGGATGTCGACGAGTGGACGCTCAACGAGATCAAGCACTTCTTCGAGCACTACAAGGACCTCGAGCCCGGCAAGTCCGTCAAGGGCTCGGACTGGGTCGGCAGGGCTGCCGCGGAGTCGGAGATCGCCGCGTCCATCGACCGGTTCAAGAACACCGCTCACTGAGGCGTCGCCTGCTGACCGAGGTAACTCGGTCGGGGTGCGCGCGAATGTTGACCGAGGTAACTCGGTCGAGTGTCACTTCCTTCGTGGACTTCCACGAGGGAAGTGGTCGTTTACCGCGGTAACTCGGTCAGCATTCACCCAGCGCGGCGCACAAGGAGTCGTAGGTCGCGTCCACCTCGCCCGCGACGGTCGAGACGACCTTGGTCGCGGGGCGTTGGGCCACCAGCTCGGCGAGGTTGGCGGCGTACGCACGGAGGTGCTCGTCGCCACCGGACTCCGCCACGATTTCTCTCACGATCGGATGCCAGGGGTCGCTGCCGTCATCGCGTCCGTGGAAACGGCGTAGCGCGTCGTCCTCGACAGTCTCGAGCATGACCTCGACGAACTCGGCGCCGACGTCGTGCGCCGCCGTCTCGAAACGTCGGAGCTCGCTGACCCTGGCGAACAGCTGTGGAAGCACGACGTCGCCGGACTCGCTGAGGTAACCGCGGATCAGCCCCAGCGCCGCGGGCCTGATCCGTGCGCCGGCGCCGATGAAGTCGTCCCTCCACCCGCTGATGAACGTACGCAGCAGATCGATGTCACACACCAGTGTGCCGGGGTGGTCGGCCGCGAAGCGCCTGGCGAGCGTCGACTTTCCTACTCCGGGCATTCCGTTGATGAGGATCAGCCTGGCCACGCGGCAAGTCAACCACCCGTCGTTGTTCAGCTGGCGACCCGCATCCGGGACTCGACCCGAGCCAACGTTTGCCGGGGACTGTCCAGGTCGTCCCAGGTGAAGCGCACGAAACGGTAGTCGGTGATCTCTCGGATCTCGTCCTCGCGCCGCTTCTCCTCGAACAGCGCATCGCTGGGTGACTGGCCGGGCCTGAGCAGCTTTCCGTACTTGACCTTTCCGTCGAACTCGCCGAACAACCGGAACTGGGGCCAGGCCCAGTCGACGATGCCGACCAGCGAACCGTCAGCGCGGTAGACCGGCACCTGCAGCTCCGGGCGTGGCAGACCTCCGACGCGGAACAGCCACAGGCATCGCGACTCCCCGATCGATCCCGACAGCGGATCAGCGTGTGCGACAGCGGCTCCGAGCTGATGGCTGAAGGGCCACTGGTTCATCCGCCTGTATTCGGCGATCAGCTCCTCCTTCGTGAATGCCTTCGCTCGAAGGCCGGCATCGAGAAGGCACTGAGTGACCTCATCGTTGGCCTGGAGGCTCGTCTCCAGCGCGCATCGCACCGCAGGCAGCGTACGCAGCCCGTCGCGCGTCTCGATCTCGTCCTCCCTGACGACACCCAGGTGATGGACGACGTCTCCCTCGAGCGGTCGTCCTGCACCATCGAGCCTGGTCACATGCACCTTGGCGAGGTCCACACCCCAGAGGTCGATCCCGTGAGCGACCATGCCGGACACGTGGCTGAGAGCGATCTTGGCGCCCAGCGAACGCTGCACGGCTCGGGCACGCACGCGATGTCGTCCAACCGGGTCGAGCGCTGCCCATTCGTCGGCGAACACGTATGCCCCGCGCCGGATGCGGTGCCATGCGCCCTGACGGACGACCCCGGTGATCTCGCGGTCTGCGTAGCCGGCGTTCTTGGCCTCGCGGCGGGTGAAGAAGCCTTCGGTGGCGGTGATGATTCGTAGTGGGTCCATGCGTCCCAGGGTTCGTCCCCACACCGATGTTTCCGACCCGATATCGGCTGGCTGTGGATAACCCGGGCCCCAACGTCACCTGTGGATAGTCAGCGGCCCGCCATCGCACGACGCGGCGGTGGATGCTCACCGAGGTAACTCAGTAGCCGCCCGCTTACCTCGCGGAGCTCCACGAAGTAAGCGACAGCCGACCGAGTTACCTCGGTGAGCATCCGCCCCCTCAGCCGATCAGGTCCTCCGACCGCAGCAGCTCCTCCGGCACACCGAAGCCGTCGACGAGCAACCTTGCATCCGGGCGCAGCTCGCGGCAGAGGCGGTTGACCTCGGAGGTGATGGCCTTGGAGCGCTCGGAGGAGAGGCGGCCGTGCTCCATGAACCAGGCGCGGTCGGCCTCGATGACCGAGAGGGCGCTGAGGTCGCAGAGGAGGTTCATCAGGTCGCGTACGGGACCATCGGGGAGCACACGGACCTTCTCCCGGAACGCCTCGTGGATCAGCCGCTCCACGTGCGCGTGAGCGACGCCGATGACGTGGTCCTGCACGGTCGAGAAGACCGCCCCGGGCTCACGCCCGGCCTTGACACCCGACTGCAGGCGCCGGGCGACACCGGCCAGCATGTGCTCCTCCCGGAAGCGCAGCATGGCCAGGTGGTAGTCGGAGTCGAGGATGTCCGGCTCGCGCTCGCCCGCGACCGGAACGACGTCGCGGACCCGCTCGAGCAGCTTGTGCACGGCGGTCCGCTCCAGGACCGTCTCGACGGCGAGACCGGCGACGAAGCGTACGAGATCCAGCTGGTCCATCTCCTCGAACTCGCTGGAGTAGCCGGTGAGCAGCCCCTTGGCGACCAGCTGCAGCAGCACCGTGTTGTCGCCCTCGAAGGTCGTGAAGACGTCGGTGTCGGCCTTCAGGGCAGCGAACCGGTTGGCGGCCAGATAGCCGGCCCCGCCGCACGCCTCCCGGCACTCCTGGATCGTCCGGGTCGCGTGCCAGGTCGCCAGGGCCTTGGTTCCGGCCGCTCGGGACTCGAGCTCGCGCCGGGCGTGCTCGGAGGTCGTCATACCGGAGAAGACGTCGTGCAGATCGTCGCGTACGACCTCCTGCGCGAAGCGCAGCGCATAGGTCCGCGCGACCAGCGGCAGCAGCCGGCGCTGGTGCTGGCCGTAGTCGAGGAGCAGCGACTCCTCGGCGTCCGCCGACGTCTCGAACTGCCGGCGCCGCAGCGCGTAGCGGACAGCGATCGTCAGTGCGACCTCCGATGCCCGGATCGCGGCCCCGCCGACCGAGACGCGTCCCTGCACGAGCGTGCCGAGCATGGTGAAGAAGCGCCGTCCGGCCGACTCGATCTCGGAGACGTACTCGCCGGCCTCGGTGACGTCGGCGAAGCGGTTCAGGAGGGACGTACGCGGCACCCGCACGCCCGTGAACCACAGTCGTCCGTTGTCGACGCCGTTGAGCCCCATCTTGGGTCCGTCGTCCTCGATCCGTACGCCGGGAGCAGGCGCGCCGTCCACCCGGATCGGCACCACAAGAGCATGGACGCCGCGCTCCTCGCCGCCGACCACGAGCTGGGCGAAGACGACCGCGAGCTCACCGTGGGCCGCGGCGTTGCCGATGTAGTCCTTGTACGCATCCTCCCGGGTCGTCTCGATGACGAACTCCCGCGCATCCGGGTCGTAGGTGGCCACGGTCCCCACGGCGGCCACGTTGGACCCGTGGCGATGCTCGGTCATCGCGAAGCAGCCGAGCAGGCGCCCGGAGACGATGTCGGCGAGATAGCGATCGTGGTGCCGGGCGGTGCCGAGCTGCAGGATCGCACCGCCGAAGAGCCCGAACTGCACGCCCGATTTCACCAGCAGCGACAGGTCGCCGCCGGCCATCTCCTCGAAGGCGGCGATGGAGGCGCCGACGTCACCACCCCCGCCGTACTCGTTCGGGAACCCGAGCCCGGTCAGACCGGTCGCAGAGACGTCGAGGAGCACCTCCCGTACGCGTTCGCGATACTCGGGCCGGGACAGTTCCTCGACCTCGTCGAGGAAGTCGGCGCGCTCGATCAGGGACTTGCGTACGTCCTCCCGGACTCCCGCGTATCGCCCGTCGAGAAGTGCGGTCAATGAGGCTGCATCGATGGCGGTCACACCGCCACCTTAAGCCTCGATCAAGCCCGGATCAGGTCAGCTCGTGGGCGACCTTCGACTCGCGGTCGGCGATCTCGTCGGACTCCGCGACGAGCCGCCGCACGCCCTTGCGTTGGAACTTCTGACCGGCCGCCAGGCCGCCGAAGTAGTAGGCGACGAGCGCGATCATGCAGCCCGCGATGTCGTCGGCGAGATAGTGCCAGCCGAAGTACACGGTCGCGACGACGGTGATCCCGAAGTTGATCCAGCCGGCCCAGCGGGCGATCTTGTTCTTGACCGTGGCCTGGATCATCAGCGCCACCAGCAGGGTGATGCCGCAGTGCAGGGAGGCGAAGCCACCGACCGACTGCACCACGTTGGCGTCGACGTCGAAGAGGACGTGTTGCCTGGTGAAGACCAGCGACTCCATCAGTGTGCTCGCCGGTGTCTCGGGCAGGTCGGCGTAGAGATAGGGGTACTGCAGGCCCGGACCGACCGTCGGCAGGCAGTAGTAGGAGACCGTGCCGAGGATCCAGGCGATGCACTGCGAGCTCACGAACCAGTAGCCGTAGGCGAGGTTGCGCGACCACACCAGCCAGCCGGCGACGGCGAACGGCACCAGCGGCAGGAACCACATGTAGATGTAGGAGAGGAACCAGGCCGCCCAGCCGGTGCCGAGGAGGTCGTGGAGCACGATCGCCGGGTCGGCGCCGAAGAGCACCGCCTTGTCGATCAGGTGCAGCTCGTGGTCGAACTCATAGGTCTCCGGCACCACGAACGGCAGGAACGACTTGAGGTTCCGATAGCAGACGTAGACCAGGTAGAAGCAGACGATGCCCAACGCCACCAGCGTCAGTCGCTCACGGGTCCAGTGGGTGCGGACCCGATCCTTGAAGATCGGGCCCATGTCCTTCCACTTGAACTTCGACTTCCACAGCGTGCGTGGCACGAGGTCGACGAGGAGCGCAGCTCCGACGAGGAGGGGAAGGCGGAGCCAGGACGGTCCGAGGAAGCCCTCCGGGTCGAGCATGCGCTTGTCGACGATCTGCGCGGTCACGACTGCGATCAGGCCGAAGATCAGCGCGCTACTGACGAGGAAGATCTGAGCGCGACGATACATAGCCGTTAAGTTTAAATGGCGGGTGGCCGCTCTGCCGATTCGGGGACAACAGATTCTGGGACGGCCAGCCGATTCGGCTCGACCCTCAGCCTGACCGACTCCCCCGGAGCCGGCGCCGAGTCGGCGACGGCGTCGACCTCACCGACATCGTCGAGACGTACGACGAGCCGGTGCAGCTCCGGCGTGGCCCTCGCCGAGACCACGGTGCCGGTGAGCGGTCCTGCCGGATCGGCGACGAAGGCGGAGCGGCGCAGCGCCACCGCGCCGGCCGGCGCCATCCCGGCGGCCTTCAGGATCGTGTACGCCGCCGGCCCCTCGAGCACGCGGGCGTAGCCCAGGAACAGGGCGGCCCAGGTGTCCGTCGGTCTCGCCCACACCTCCCGCAGGGTCCCCGCCTGCACCAGGTGACCGTCGCGCAGGAGCGCGATCCGGTCGGCGACCGCGAAGGCCTCCTCCTGGTCGTGGGTGACCATCAGCGCGGTGGTGCCCGCCTCGTGCAGGATCCGTCGCAGGTCGCCCGCGAGCCGTTCCCGCAGCCCGGCGTCGAGAGCGGAGAGCGGCTCGTCGAGGAGCAGCAGCCGCGGTTCGACGGCGAGAGCCCGCGCGAGCGCGACCCGCTGCCGCTCGCCACCGCTCAGCGTGCCCGGGAGGCGGTCCTGGTAGCCGCCCAGGCCGACGAGCTCCAGCAGGTCGGCGACCTTCCTCGTACGGTCGGCGGCCGGGATCCGGCGCAACCGCATCGCGTACGCGACGTTGTTCGCGACGCTGAGGTGCGAGAACAGCTGCCCGTCCTGGAACATCAGCGCGAAGCCACGCTTGTGCGTCGGCACCCCGCGCAGCGGGCGCCCGTCCCAGCTGATCTCGCCCGTCGCCGGCTCCAGCCCGGCCACGGCCCGCAGCAGCGTCGACTTGCCCGACCCCGACGGCCCGAGCAGCGCCAGCACCTCCCCGTCCGCCAACTCCAGGCTGACGTCCGAGACGGCCGCCTTCCCGTCGTACGCCACCGACACCTCACGCAGCGACAGCATCGCAACCTCGATCCTGGTTCACAGTGCTCCGATCGACGGTACGCGGAGACGCTCGACGAGGAGCATCACGACGGCGGTGGTGGCGGCGAGGACGCAGGCGGCGGCGAGGGCCATGCCGTAGTTGTCGGACCCCGGACGGGACAGCAGTCGCAGGATGACGACGGGGAGGGTGGGGCGCTCCTCGCGGACGAGGAAGGACGTCGCGCCGAACTCCCCCAGCGACGCCGCGAACGCGAACCCGGAGGAGGCGAGGAGCGGCTTCCAGATGGCAGGTACGTCCACGGTCATGACCGCGCGCAACGGCCCGGCCCCGAGCCCGGCGGCGGCCTGACGGAGACGGTCGTCGACCGATCCCAGGACCGGCACCAACGTCCTCACCACCAGGGGCAACGCCACCAGAGCCTGCGCCAGCGGCACCAGCCACGGCTCGTCGCGGAAGTCGAGAGGGGCCGAGCCGAGGGTCAGGTAGAGCCCGAGCCCCAACGTGACGGCGCTGACCCCGAGCGGCACCATGAAGAGCCCGTCCAGGACGGAACGCACCCGCCGCTCGGCCACCGACCGGGACCGGCGCGTCACCGCGAACGCCACCAGCAGACCGAGGGTCAGCGCGACCAACGACGCCTGCACCGCGACCGCCAGCGAGGTCATCAGCGCGGTCGTGGCCGGAACCGGCAGCGGAGGGTCGAACCCGGGAGTCTGCAGGGCCGTGTAGTTCCGGAGGCTCCACCGGTCATCGTCTCGCAGCGACCCGAGCAGCAGGGCGAGCAGCGGCCCGGCGACCAGCAGAACCAGCACCGACGTCGACAACAGGGCCGGGATGTCCCGCATCGAGACCCGCCGGCGGCGTACGACGACCCGGGACTGCGCCGGATCCGGCACCGATCGCAGCCGGCCGGCCACGACCAGCAGCCCGATGACGACCACCAGCTGGAGCACCGACAGCACCGCCGCACCGGGAAGGTCGAACAGGGTGAAGGTCAGCTTGTAGATCTCGGTCTCGATGCTGTTGTAGCGCACCCCGCCGAGGGTGAGCACGATCCCGAACGCGGTCGCGCAGAAGAGGAAGACCACCGACGCCGCGGAGACGATCGCGGGGCGCAGCGCCGGCAGCGTGATCGTCAGCAGGACCCGCGCCGGCGAGGCACCCAGCGCGGCAGCGGCCTCCCCGGGACGCGGGTCGAGCGACTCCCAGGCCGCACCGACCGCACGGATCACCACCGAGGCGTTGAAGAACACCAGCCCGAGGATGATCGCGGTCGGCGTCCCGTCGAGCCCCAACCCGGCCAACAGCCCGGCCTCGCCGATGAGCTCGCGGAAGGCGACCCCGACGACGACCGTGGGGAGCACGAACGGCACCAGCAGCCCCGCCCGGATGATCCGCTGCATCGGAAAGCTCAGCCGATAGAGCGCGAACGCGGCCGGCAGCCCGAGCGCGACGCTCAGCACCGTCGCCAGCCCCGAGGACCACAGCGTGAACCAGAGCGCCCGCTGGATCTCCGGGCGCCCGAGGATCCTGGTCACGACCGAAGGATCGAAGGATCCCTCGAAGAACAGGCCGCGCTGCACCATCCCGATGACCGGCAGGACGAAGAAGACCGCCAGCACGGCCACCGGGAGAGCGGCGAGCGCGACCAGGGTCCCGATTCGCCGGGTCACAGCACGACGGGTGGAGCTCACTGCGCGATCGTGTCACTCCAGGTCGCCAGCCACGCTTCCCGGTTCTCGTCGATCTCCTCAGGCTCGACCGAGAGCGGCGAGGTCGGCTGCTGCGCGAACTTCGCCCAGTCGGCGGGCAGCTCGACGCCGGAGGAGACGGGGAACACGTACATGCTCTCCGGCAGCGCCCCCTGCACGCTGTCGGAGAGCATGAAGTCGATCAGCGCCTTGGCGCCCTCGGGGTGGTCGGCGCCCACGAGCACGCCGGCGTACTCGACCTGTCGGAAGCACGTGTCCAGCAGCGCCTTGGTCGTCGTCTTGCCGTCCTTGACGGTGAAGGCCGGCGAGGAGTCGTACGACACGACGATCGGTCGCGTCCCCTTGCCGCCGCCCTGGGTGAAGTCGGAGTAGTAGGCCTGGTCCCAGCCGTCGACGACCTTGGTGCCGTTGTCCATCAGCTTGCCCCAGTAGTCGGCCCAGCCGTCCTCGCCGTACTCGGCGACGGTCGCCAGCAGGAACGCCATCCCCGGCGTCGACGTCGCCGCGCCGGGGGTCACGAAGAGATCCTTGTACGCAGGCTCGGCCAGGTCGTCGAGCGACTCCGGCGGCGCCAGCTTCTTGGCCGCGAACCACTCGGTGTCGATGTTGACGCACACGCTGCCGTTGTCGACCGGGGTGAGGAAGTGCTTGTCGTCTCCCGGGAGGTTGAACTCGTCGACCCCGGCCGGGACCGTCTTCGGCGTGTAGGCCTCCAGTGCGCCCTGGTCGATCGCGCGGCTGGCGAAGGTGTTGTCGACGCCGAAGACCGCGTCACCGTCGGGGTTGCCGGTGTCCATGGCGATCTTGGTGGTCAGCTCGCCACCGTCGCCCGCATGCCGGATCTCGGCCGTGTAGCCGGTCTTCTCGGTGAACTCGGCCAGCACCTCCTTCGGCAGCGTGAAGCTGTCGTGGGTCAGCAGCACGACCGACTTGTCGTCGGAACCGCTCGACGGCTCGGCGTCCGGCTCGGCGGGGCTGCCCCCGCATGCGGACAGCAGCAGCGCCGAGATAGCAGTGGCAGCGATGGCAGGCGTACGCATGCGCATTCCTGACTCCCTTCGCCGGTATCAACCGGAGCAGGTTCGGAGGGTCTGCGGCGCTGTTCGCCGCACTCTCAGGCCTTCCGGCCTCCCCTGTCTGTTCCCGCCAACACTACTGGTTGCGAGAATCCACCCATGACCGACGTCGCCATCTCGTCCTTCGACGACCTTTCCCCGAAGACCGCGTACGCCCTGTGGCGGCTGCGCCAGGAGGTCTTCATCGTCGAGCAGGACTGCCCCTACCTCGATCTGGACGGTCGCGACCTCGAGCCCGGGACGCGTCACGTGGTGCTGAGCGACGGCGACCAGCTCGCCGGCACCGCCCGCATCCTCGACGACGGCGACGTGTGGCGGATCGGCCGCGTCGTCCTCGCCCCGACGCACCGCGGCAGGGGCCTGGCCGACGTGATCATGAAGGCCGCCGTCGAGGCCGTCACCGACCGCGACGTCGTCCTCGACGCTCAGACGCCGCTGGCCGGCTGGTACGCCAAGTTCGGGTTCGTGAAGGACGGCGAGGAGTTCCTCGAGGACGGCATCCCGCACACCCCGATGCGGCACAGGGGCTGAACAATCAAGACAAGATCACAGGCGCGCCCGCCCTGACCTAACTGGGTCGCGAAGAACTCGGTCAGCCTTGGCGAAGGGGAAACCTTGATCCAAGATCTCGCAGCAAGACACTGTCCTCACGAAGGCGCGTAACCGCGCTGGATCCCTCGTCTTCAATTCGAAGGTAAACACTTCCATTTCCCAACGCGTACGCGTCATACACGTACGGCGCCACAGAAGCGAAGCTCGCCCATGAGCGTTCGTCATCCATATCCAGATCTCCCGTGGTGCCATATCCGTCTCGGTCAATCTTCGTCGCGGGGAGGCTACGAAGATATTCGACATCCGGTAGCACAGCATCGGGGTATGCGACGGTGGAAGGAATATCACAGGCATACGTATGCACGTACGGAAAGTGCGCCAGGACGAATGCAGTGATTCGCTCGCGACGTTCAGCATCGGAGATGCCGTCGGGAATATTGAGAGCATACGTTCGCCGGCGATGCCGTTTACGCGAGAACAGTGTCACGCGATAAGCCGCTCATCAGAGATTTTTTGTCGGACTAGGAACCACCACCGGCGGGACAACTGCCGTCCCCTCACCTGTCGACCGGAGCGAACAGGACGCTGGTCTCGGTCTCCTCACGGGTGGCCTGACCGCGGGCGGCCAACAGCTCGAGGTGGGCCTTGGTCTCCATGACCGCGAGGCCGGCGTTGAAGAAGTCGAGCTCGGCGAAGGCGCGCTCGTGGCGGGTCCAGCCGAGGTCGTTGGCGACCTCGAGCGCGGAGCGCCGACCGGCCTTCAGGGACGCCAGCGACTGGGCGAGCCGCGACTCGTGATGGGCCAGGAGCTCGTCGACGCGGGCGTGCGAGGACGGGGCGACCGGCCCATGGGCGGGGAGAAGTCGCAGGTCGGGCAGGGTGCGGACCTTGGTCAGCGAGGCCATGAAGTCGCCCAGCGGGTCGATGACCGGCACCGGCTCGAAGCCGATGGACGGCGTGATCGTGGGCAGCACGTGGTCGCCGGCGAACAGGACCGAGCCGGCCAGATCGGCAAAGACGTAATGGCCCTGGGTGTGCCCGGGGGTGTGCACGGCGTCGAGGTCGCGGCCGGCCACGTCGAGGCGTACGTCGCCCTCGAGCCATCGGTCGGGCATCCGCCAGTGGGACAGGTCGGGCATGGGCGGCGGGTTCGCCGCCCACTCCGCGGCCAGCTCGTGCGCACCGGCGTGGGCGAGCAGCCGGTCGGTCGAGACCCAGCCGTCGAGGTCGCCGTTGGTGAGCTCGAGGGTGGGCCGGTCGCCGGCGCCGAGCAGTACGTCCGCGCCGAACTCCTGACCGAGCACCGAGGCGAGCGTGTAGTGGTCGCGGTGCACGTGGGTGACCAGGAAGCGCCGGATGTCGCCGAACTCGAAGCCGAGCTTCTTCAGCCCGGACTCGAGCGCCGTACGTCCCTCGGTGATCGCCCAGCCACCGTCGACGAGCGAGAGCCCGTCGTCGCCCTCGAGGACGTAGATGTTGACCGCCTTGAGCCCGTCCATCGGCAGCGGCAGCGGGATCCGGTGCACGCCGTCGGCGACCGTCCACGCTCCCGGAGCCGACCAGTGCTCCCCCGAGTCAGGCGAGATCGCGGTGGCTGTCGACTGACTCATCCGTCTCCTTCGGGTTGACCTTCCAGAGCCAGAGCAGGCCCAGGATCGGCAACAGGGCAGGAACGAAACCGTATCCGCTCCCGAACTTGGACCATACCGAGTCATCCGGGAACCAGGACGGCACGGCCAGGGACAGGACACCGACGACGATGACGCCGGCAAGCTCGATCCACAGCATGATCTTCGCGAAGCCCGCCGACCCGGCGGCCGCCCGGCGGATCGCGAACCAGCCCGCGACGTACGTCGCCGCAGCGACGACCGAGAGCGAGTAGGCGATCGGAGCCTCGTCGAAGTCGGTGAAGACCTGCACCAGCGAACGGGCTCCCGCGGCGAGCGCGAAGATCGCGTAGACGGTCAGCAGCACCAGGTGCGGACCGGAGCGAGTCTTGCTGGGAGAGGTCGCGGTCACCGGACCATCATGACGCGTACGGCCACGACGCCCGTCGCCAGGGCAGCCGCCGCGATCACGCCCGAGGACCACGTCGAGCGGTCCGTACGCATCGTCTGCAGAGCGAGCGGCATCAGGCACACCAGCGCGCCGAGGTAGCCCAGGAAGGTCGACAGCGACTCCGGCTTGCGTCCGCCCGACCAGGCCGCCAGCGCACCGATCGCGAGCACGACCGCCAGGATCTCCAGCATCCACGCCACCTGGTCCAGCCACTTCGGCCGCGGCGCATTCAGCACCACGCCGAGCACGGCCGCGATCGTCACGAACGCGGCATACCCGGCCACGATAAATCCGATCAGGGTCACGGCGTCCACGTGCCAATCTTCTCCAATGGTCTCCACATCGCCCGATCCGGGGCTCGTCGCCCGCCTCCGCGCCGCCGGCTGCGTCTTCGCCGAGGACGAGGCGGCGCTGCTCGAGTCCGCCCCGGTGTCCGCCCAGGAGCGGGAGGAGATGGTCGTACGCCGCGTGGCCGGCGAGCCGCTGGAGCTCATCCTGGGCTGGGCCGAGTTCTGCGGGCTCCGGATCCGGGTCGCACCGGGGGTGTTCGTGCCCCGGCAGCGCTCGGCGCTGATGGTCGAGCTCGCCTGTCGGACGGCCGAGCGAGGCACGGCACGGAAGGTGCTCGATCTCGGCTGCGGGACCGGCGCGCTGGGCGCCGCCATCGCGGTGCGTCTTCCGGACGCGGAGGTCTGGGCCACCGACATCGACCCGGCGGCGGTCGGGTGCGCTCGGGAGAATCTGCCGCCGAACCGGGTGCTCCTCGGTGACCTGTACGACCCGCTCCCCCACGACCTCGAGCTCGACGTGATCGTGGCCAACGCTCCTTATGTGCCGAGCGACCAGATCCGGAACATGCCGCCCGAGGCGCGCGACCACGAGCACCACGTCGCCCTCGACGGCGGCGCGGACGGGCTCGACGTCCAGCGCCGTGTGATCGAGCAGGCTCCGAAGCATTTGGCCCCCGGCGGCGTACTCGTCATCGAGTCCGGCCAGGAGCAGGCGCCCGTCACCGCGAGCCTGATGCGGAAGCAGGGGCTCGTCGCGGAGATCCATCACGACGAGGACCTCTACGCGACCGCGGTGACCGGAACGGCCCCCTGAGAGCACCCAAAAGCGAGGCGTCCCTCTGATTGCACACCACCCCCGCAGTGTGCATTCAGAGGGACCGCCACCTGGCTGATGAATCCCCCGGATCAGTCACCAACCTTGGTGTTGAGAGGTCGTCCACCCCCCACCGGTGGACGACCTTCTCGCCGATGAAACGGGCCACCCGCGGACCCATGACGCGGGTTGGGAAGAATTTTTTCGAGAATCCCGTCAGACTTCCGTCATGCAGGCTTACGGTCTGGCCCACCTGGTGCCGTTGTCCCTGCTCACAGCGGGGATCGTGGCTGTCGTCTGGCTGGGCAGACAGCAGCGGGCCGACACGAAGCCGTCGAGATTCTCACGAGGATTCGCGCTCGCGATCCCGCTGACGACGATCCCGCTGCAGGCCCACGAGTGGGTCACCGACTTCGATCTCTTCATCGATCTGCCGATCCACCTGTGCGACCTGGCGTGGGTCGCGGCGGCGTTCGCGCTGTGGACCCACCATCCCTACCCGACCGCGCTGACCTGCTTCTGGGGCCTCACGCTGACCACGCAGGGCGTCTTCACCCCGGACGTGATGGACTTCCCGGACGTCAGCTACTTCACCTTCTGGGGCCAGCATCTGATGATCGTGACCGCCGCGGTCTACCTGGTCTTCGGGCTCAAGCTGCTACCCAGGTGGCGCGAATACGGCTGGACGGTCGCGACCACGGCGGCGTGGGCCGCCGTGGCGTACGTCCTCAACCTCATCCTCGACGCCAACTACGGCTACCTGCGCTACAAGCCGGAGTCGGGCTCGATGCTCGACCTGCTCGGGCCGTGGCCGGTCTACGTCCTCAACGAGATCCTGATCGTCGCCGGCGTGTGGGCGCTGATCACGCTGGGACTGCGGATCTGGGCCCATCAGGACGGGTCGACGAGGACGCCGGTGCGCTCGTAGTCGGCGAGAGCCGAGGCGTACGGCGCCAGGTCGATGCCCTTCTCGCTCACCCAGCCGTCGTCGTAGTAGGACGAGCGGTAGCGCTCCCCGGAGTCGCACAGCAGCGAGACGACGCTGCCCTCGGTGCCGGCCTCGGACATCTCGCGTACGACACCCAGCGATGCCCACACGTTCGTGCCCGTCGAGGGGCCGACCGAGCGGCCCATCCGGGCCGAGAGCCAACGCATCGTCGCGATCGACGCCGCGTCGGGGACCTGGACCATGTCGTCGACGACCCCGCCGACGAAGGACGGCTCGACGCGCGGCCGGCCGATCCCCTCGATGCGCGACGGCATGCCGGTGGCGTAGTCGGAGGTGTCCGTCTCCCAGCCGCCGTAGAAGGCTGAGTTCTCCGGGTCGGCGACCATCAGCCTGGTGGGGTGGCGGCGGTAGTGGAGGTAGCGGCCGATCGTCGCCGAGGTGCCGCCGGTGCCGGCCGAGACCACGATCCAGGTCGGCACCGGGTGCCGCTCCTGCGACATCTGGTCGAAGATCGACTCGGCGATGTTGTTGTTGCCGCGCCAGTCGGTGGCCCGCTCGGCGTAGGTGAACTGGTCCATGTAGTGCCCACCGCACTCGCGGGCGAGGCGCTCGGCCTCTGCGTACATGTCGGGAGCGCGGTCGACGAAGTGGCAGCGGCCGCCGTGCCACTCGATCAGGCGCACCTTCTCCTCCGAGGTCGAGCGTGGCATCACCGCGACGAACGGCAGCCCGAGAAGCCCGGCGAAGTAGGCCTCCGAGACCGCGGTGGATCCGGAGGATGCCTCGACGACCGTCGAGCCCTCGTGGAGCCAGCCGTTGCAGACCGCGTAGAGGAACAGCGACCGGGCCAGACGGTGCTTCAACGAGCCGGTGGGATGGACCGACTCGTCCTTCAGATAGAGGTCGACACCGCCGCTCGCACCGTCGCGGACGGGGAGCGGAACGACGTGCAGATGGGTGTCGGCCGAGCGCTGCGCGTCGGCCTCGACGCGGCGTACGGCTTCGTCGATCCAGGCGCGATGAGAGTCAGAGAGGCGGGGCACCGGCCGAGCGTAACTCCACCCTGATCTGTCCCCGGCATGTGCGGTGAGCCACAATGACAGGCAGAAACGCGATCGGGTCCGGGCAGTGAAGTTGCCCACAAGTTAGACCGATCTAAGGACCCCGATTAACCATTGCGGCCCCAAAAGCGAGACAAAAGACCTGTGGACGAACCTCTTGACGTAGTGCTGATCGGCGGCGGCATCATGAGCGCCACCCTGGGCGTGCTCCTCCAGGAGCTGGAGCCCAGCTGGTCCATCAAGCTGATCGAGCGGCTCGACGCACCTGCCGCCGAGTCCTCCGGCCCGTGGAACAACGCCGGCACGGGTCACTCCGCGCTGTGCGAGCTCAACTACAGCCCGCAGAACGCCGACGGCTCGGTCGACATCTCCAAGGCCGTCAACGTCAACGAGCAGTTCCAGCTCTCCCGTCAGCTGTGGTCCTTCCTGGTCGAGAACGGCCGCATCCCGGACCCGGACAAGTTCATCCACACCGTGCCGCACATGTCCTTCGTGTGGGGCGCCGAGAACGTCGACTACCTGCGCAAGCGCTACGAGGCGCTCTCGGTCCACCCGCTCTTCAGCGGGATGGAGTTCAGCGAGGACCCCGAGGTCATCAAGGGCTGGGCGCCGCTGCTGCTCGAGGGCCGCTCGGCCAAGTCGCTCGCCGACGAGCCGATCGCGGCCACCTGGACCAACGCCGGCACCGACGTCGACTTCGGCTCGCTCACCTCGATCCTGACCCGCACCCTGGTGGACAAGGGCGCTGACCTCGAGACCGGGTCCGAGATCACCGACCTGCACCAGACCATGGACGGCTTCTGGCACATCTACGGCCGCAACGAGACCGGGAAGTACCACCTGCGTTCCCGCTTCGTCTTCGTCGGCGCCGGCGGCTACGCGCTGCCGCTGCTGCAGAAGGCCGCGATCCGGGAGATCCGCGGCTTCGGCGGCTTCCCCGTCTCGGGTGAGTTCCTGCGTACGTCCAAGCCGGAGCTCGTCGCCCAGCACCGCGCCAAGGCCTACGGCAAGGCGGCCGTCGGCGCTCCGCCGATGTCGGTTCCCCACCTCGACACCCGCTACGTCGAGGGCAAGACCCACCTGATGTTCGGCCCGTACGCCGGGTGGAGCCCGCGCTTCCTCAAGACCGGCTCGCTCAGCGACCTGTTCCTCTCGGTGCGGCCCCACAACCTGCTGCCGATGCTGCGGGCCGGGCTGACCAACATGGATCTCACCGTCTACCTGGTCAAGGAGCTGCTGCGCTCGCCGCGCAAGAAGTTCGACGACCTTCTCGACTTCTTCCCCGCCGCCGACCGCAAGGACTGGGACCGGGTCATCGCCGGCCAGCGGGTGCAGGTCATCCGCCCCGACGGCGTACTCCAGTTCGGCACCGAGGTCATCACCGCCGAGGACGGCACCATCGCCGGCCTGCTCGGCGCCTCCCCCGGTGCCTCGACCGCCCCGGCGATCATGCTCAACGTCCTGCGCCGCTGCTTCCCCGACCGCTGGGACGGCTGGCAGCCCCAGCTCAAGACGATGATCCCGGCCACCGGTCCCGAGCTCAGCGCCGACCCCGAGCTCGCCGCCGAGACCTTCGCGCGTACGGACCGCCAGCTCCACCTCGGCTAACCAGCGCCTCCGCTGGTCGAGCCGCGAGGCCGCCTGCGGCCGAGCGTGTCGAGACCAACACAGTCGCTATCGAGCGCCGATAGGGCCGTGTTGGTCTCGACACGCCTCCGCCTAGCGGCTCCGGCGGCTCGACCAGCGGGGCCAGCGGGCGCGGGCGGTCAGCTCGTCAGGTGGGCTGCGACCGCTGCTGCTTGGCCTCGGATCTCGGGGATGGCGGTGGCCTCGTAGAGCGCGCCCTTGCAGGGCGGGCCGACGGTCAGAAGATTGGGTACGACGCTGCCGTCTGCTCCGATGACGTGGCCGTCCTCGGTGACGTCGATGCCGAGGCGGAGGGGGTCGGGGGCGATCAGGCCGCGCTTCTGGAGCGCGAGCAGGAGGGGGTTGTCGGTGCGGGTGATGTCGGGTGAGGGACCGGTGCAGTTGATCACCGCGGTGACCTCGCGGTCACCGTCGGCCAGCGAGACGACCGGCTGGCCCGCAGCATCGACCCGGCAGCCGAGCACCCCGCCGCCGAGGATCTCCAGGCGTCCCTCGGCCCGGTAGGCGTCGAGGAGGGCGGCGATGCGTGGAGCCATGCGGTGGCGGCGTACCTCCCACTCGCGGGCGTAGACCTCGCGGAAACGACGGCGCTCCGGCTCGGGCAGGCGGCGCCAGATCGACTGGGTCGGGCCACGGAGGCCGTCGATGACGGCACGCCAGTCGACGCCGAGGCCGGCCGCGTGCTCGATCTGGTCGCGTACGAGATCGGCGATGCCGTCGGCGGTCAGCGGGCCGTCGGGGATCGGGGTCACCCAGGAGGTGAACTGGTCGTCGACGTGGGGGTTGGGGACCAGACCGTGGCGGCTCACCATGATCACCCTGCGCTCCGGGGAGTCATCGAGGAGCGTGACGGTCGTGTCGACGGCGGTCAGGCCGGTGCCGACGACGAGTACGGTCGCATCGACAGGCAGAGCGCTGATCCGGGCCACGTCCCAGGGGTCCGACAGGTTCCACGACGCCTCGGGAAGTCCCGCCAGCGGCTGGGGCGGCGGGTTGCCGTAGGCGAGGACGACGGCGTCGGCGACATGTCCTTCGTCGTCGCCGGTCAGCACCCGGAATCCGGCACCGACCGGCTCGACGTCGATGACCGTCTCGCCGATCGTCTCCAGCGTGCCGGCACCCGCCTCGGCGGCGTGAGCGAGCCGGTCACGCAGGTAGCGCGCGTAGTCGCGCCGGGGCAGGAAGTCGATCGGTCCGAGCTCGATGCCGGCCTCGGCCGCCCAGTCGAGCAGGTCGTCACGGTCGTCGGGGAAGCCCGACATGTTGTTGGCCCGGACGTTGAGGAGATGGCGGCCGTCGGTTGTCGAGTAGGCCACTCCGTAGCCCGCCTCTCCGCGCGACTCGAACAACGTCACCGAAGCACCGCGGCGGAGCAGGTTGATCGCGGTCAACGTGCCGCTGGCTCCTCCTCCGATGATCGCCACCGTCGGGGTGGAGGTCGGGGCGGGCCGCATGGCGTCTGTCGTCACCCCGACACCCTATCTGCGCTATTCGAGGTTTGTTCAGCAGGTTACTTGGATTCTGAAGATTGCAAACACCTATTTGCAAACAAACCTTTGCGGTTTATGGTGGAGGCATGAAAGAGCCGACGATCGTCCCGAGCCTGGACCAGCTGAAGGCACTCACCCATCCCGTCCGAACGCGCATGCTCGGCATCCTGCGCGTCGACGGCCCTGCGACGGCGACGATGTTGGCGGCCCGGCTCGGCCTCAACAGCGGCGCAACCTCCTACCACCTCAGACATCTGGCCCAGCACGGGTTCATCGTCGACGACCAGGAGCGCGGCAACGGCCGTGAGCGCTGGTGGAAGGCGGCCCACCGGATGACCCAGACCGATAGCGACCTGCTCCCCGACAACGAGGAAGCACGCGAGGCGTTCGACGCCTATCTGCAGGTCGTGGTGACCAACTACGCGGAGAAGCTGCAGCGTTCGATCGAAGAGCGTGTCATGTTGCCCGACGAGTGGCGCGAGACGACGACCTACAGCGACTGGATCCCACGTCTCACGCCAGCAAGAGCGATCGAGGTGCGAGATCGCATCATGGACATGCTCAGCGAGCTCGAGGACGATCCGGACGGCGAGCCGTTCACCTTCCAGCTCAACGCCTTCCCTCAGCCGGGCCATCTCGGCAGGGATCCGGAGGCAGACTGAGCGATGCGCCTCCCCCTCTACGGCTGGTTGACCTCCAACGCCATCTCCTTCGTCGGGACCCGCCTCTCGATGCTGGCACTGCCATGGTTCGTACTCGAGACCACCGGCAGCCCCACCAAGACCGGTTTGATCGCCCTCTTCGAGCTGGCACCCCTCGTGACCATGAAGATCTTCGGCGGGCCCTTGATCGACAGGCTCGGAAAGCGCCGCGTGTCGATCACCTGCGACCTGGCCTCCACCTTCGTGGTCGGCCTCATCCCGCTTCTGTACGCCACGGGGCGGCTGCACTTCGCCGCCCTACTTGTTCTCGTGGCCGTCGCCGGTGCGCTGCGTGGTCCGGGCGACGACGCGAAGAGCGCGATGATCCCGGAACTGGTGGCCTCCGCTGGCGTACCCACCGAGCGTGTGACCGGACTGCACTCGGTGGTCGAGCGCACGGCCTCGATGTTCGGAGCGGCCGCCGCCGGTGTGCTCATCGGCGTGGTCGGCGCAGCCAACGCGATCGCTATCGACGCCGTCTCGTTCGCACTGTGCGCGGTGGTGCTGGCCACCACAACGGCACGTCTCCCTCGCCCTGCCGGGCCCGCGAACCCTGCCGAGGTCAAGGACCCGACTCCCTATCTCGGTCAGCTCGCCGAGGGCTGGAAGTACCTTCGCGGTGACCGCGTGCTGCTCGGGATCGCCATCATGGTCGCATTCACGAACCTCATCGACGCTGCCGCCAGCAGTGTCCTGATGCCATCGTGGGCGCAGACCGACGCCAGTGCGCAGACACTCGGCCTGCTGTTCGCCGTCATGGGTGGCTGCTCGGCCATCGGCTCGGCCATCGCAGCCACGATCGGCAACCGGATACGGCGCTACCCGACGTACCTCATCGCCTTTCTCATCACCGGACTGCCGCGGTTCGCTGTCATCGCCATCGGGGCACCGCTGTGGGCGATCTTCACGGTCTTCGCCATTGCAGGTCTGTCCAGCGGGTTCCTCAACCCGATCATCGGTGCGATCAAGTTCGAGCGGATACCGGCTCCGCTCGTCGGACGCGTCACCTCCCTCATCGCCGCAGGCGCCTGGGGCCTGATGCCGCTCGGCGGCCTGCTCGGCGGGACCCTCGTCTCCACGATCGGCCTCACCAGCGCGTTCACCGTTCTCGGGATCGCGTACTTCGTGGTCACGATGTTCCCCGCGATCGACCCGACCTGGAAGCAGATCGAGCGGCGGCCGGATCCGGCGGCTAGCAGGCTTCCCGCAGCCGCGGAATCCTAGGGATGCCGCCGAGCCGCTTGTTGTAGCGAACGCTGTCGGAGTAGCCCTCCAGGAGCGTCCACAGCGCCTTGTGGGCCGGCCACGGGATGGCCTCGCCGGGGAACGCCCAACTGGAGCCGAAGCCGATCCAGACCGGGACCCAGTCCTTGGCGCAGTCCCACTCGCCCCGCTTGGACATCAGCAGCCGGTGGCGGACCTGGAACGCGAGGCGCTGCCCGTCCTTCACGATCGGCGCCGCACACACTCGCCACAGCGGCATGTCGAGGGACATCAGCTGGATCTCGATGTCGCCCAGAACGCGCGGGTCCACCAGGACCGTAGCGACGTTCTCGTGCGGGCGCCTCATGAACATCACGCTAGCGGCGAGCACCGACAAACGTGACTGGATCCGCCAGGAGCGAACAGCGCGACCTGATTCGCGACCCCCTCGGACAAGACGTACGCAGCGGGCCTATCATCCCTCCCAATCTCGATCGGGCAGGGAGGCCCGAGTGGAGGATCGAGGAAGGACCCTACGTTGGCACCCCCGAGGCAGCCCAGAACGGGCGAAGAAGCCGAGAAGTACGCCGCGGAGCATCTGCATACCCTCGGCTGGCCCGACGCTGCCCCGTCAGGCAGCACCGCGGCCGCCGACGTCGACATCATCGGCGGCCGGCCGGACAACGTCGTCGTCGCCCAGGTGGTGCTCACCCGCTCACCGACCGAGGCGCGCAGCGTCTGTGCCGTACGCGGCGCGGGCTACGCCTACGACGCCCGGACGGTCGCGCTGTTCAGCCGCGCGGGCTACACCGTGGACGCGGTCGAGTGGGCCGACAGGGTCCGGGTCGCGCTGTTCGAGTTCGCCGCCGACGGCTCGATCCGGACGCACGGGAAGCACGCGGCCGAGCTGGTCACCACGGCCACAGCCCCCGCGCCGACCTCGACCCTCGGCCGGGCACCCGAGCCGGCCGCCGGCCGACACATCGACTCCACCCGCACCGGCAGCTTCAACTTCACCTCGAAGATCCCCGCGATCAGGCCGCGCCGGAGGGCAGCGGAGAAGTCGGCCGACCAGCTCACCCCGGATGTCGCCGCGGGTGTGGCTCCAGGTGTCGCTCCGGAGGCGACCACGACGACCGTCGAGAAGATCGCCGGCCCGCTGACGGGTCAGGTCCCGGCGTACTCGACCATGAGCATCCCGAAGGCACCGACACCGCCAGCCGGTGAGCGGTGGGTCCCTGACGGCCTCGGCCCGATCCTGGATACGATCGCCCGGGTCTCGCAGCTGCCCGTGGTGCTCGTCCTGGGCTCGGACCGGCGGGTCGAGTGGGTGCGGCAGACCTTCCAGGTCGGCACGATCACGGTCACCGACGAGAGCGTGCTGCCGATGCTGCTCTCGCTGGTGACGGGCCGGGAGTCGCAGTACGAGAGCGGCGAGTCCTATCACAAGGTCGACGGCCTCAAGCCCCAGGGCGAACGGGCGCTGGAGTCCTGGCGGGCGTGGGAAGCGTACGACCGCGCGATGGCCATCTATCGCCGGGCGGTCTGAGTCTCAGGCCCGCTCAGCAGTAGCCGAGCATCTCCTCGAGCGCCCGTCGCTCGCTGTCGTCGGCGGCGAGCGACCAGCGGGTCTTGGTCTCGATCCAGCGGGCTGCGTACGCACACTGGAACCCCTTCCGCGGACGCCAGGCCGCCGGGTCGTCGTCGCTCTTGCTCATGTTGGTCGGGCCGTCGACGGCAAGCAGGTTGTCCAGGTCGTTGGCGAAGGCTCGGCGCCGGTCCGGGGACCAGCCGCTCGCGCCGGAGCGCCAGGCCTCCGAGAGCGGCACGACGTGGTCGATCTGGATCGCCTGAGCCTGCCGGGGCTCCTTCAGGTCGGTGAAGACCAGGCGTCTGCCGGTGTAGGGGTCGACCCACGTCCCGGCGAGCACGTCGTGGTCGCATCGCCCCTGCGGCCGGGTCCTCACCTCGACGGCGTCGCGCATGAGCACGTCGTCGCGCTGGTTGCACCCGTTGCCGTCGCTGTCCGCCCAGCTCCCGCCGAACGACGAGCGAACGTAGGCAACCAGCCCGTCGGGTCGCCTCGCGACCGTCGCCAGATCCGCGAGGTCACCGCGTGCCGCGGGCACGTCGACCGGCCCCGGTGAAGGCTCCGCGGTCGCCGCCGGCGGGGTCCGTCGTGTCGCCGGTGCGTCCTCGGGAAGCCACAACGAGACCGCCCAGCCGGCGATCGCCAGCAGGACGACCAGAACGCCCAGCGACGTACGTCTCCCCACGCCGTCGCATTGTGCCCGCGACCACCGACATCGATCCGCCTTCCGGCAGGTATTACCGAACGATGACGGATGTGCCGAACCCTGTCGCCGAGGGGTCAGCGCTGGCACAGTGAAGGCATGACTGGGCTGGACATGGGACAGGCGCCCCGCGCCGAGGTCGGGGTCATCGGCGGGACCGGGCTCTACGAGTTCTTGACCGATGCCGAGGAGGTGGCGGTCGAGACCCCCTACGGCGATCCGTCCGCGCCGGTCACGCTGGGCACCGTCGCCGGGCGGTCGGTGGCCTTCGTGCCCCGCCACGGCCGCTCGCACGAGTACCCGCCGCACGCCATCCCCTACCGCGCCAACCTCTGGGCGCTGAGGTCGCTGGGCGTGACCCAGGTACTCTCCCCGAGCGCCGTCGGCGGTCTCCGCGCCGATGCCGTCGCGACTGGTGACCTGGTCACGCCCGACCAGCTCGTCGACCGCACCTGGCGCCGGATCCCGAGCTACGTGGAGAGCGGCGCCACGCACGTGCCGCTCGCCGATCCCTACTGCGCGCGGATCGCCAAGGCGTACGCGGCCTCCGATCCGTCCGTGAAGGTCGGCGGAACGCTCATCGTGATCGAGGGTCCGCGGTTCTCGACCCGCGCGGAGTCGATCCACCATGCCGCCCAGGGCTGGACGCTGGTCGGGATGACCGGCGCCCCGGAGGCGGCGCTCGCCCGCGAGCTGCGGATGTGTTACGCGCCGTTGTGCCTGGTCACCGACATGGACGCGGGCGCGGCCGAGGGCGAGGGCGTCGACGAGGACGACGTCTACGCGCTCTTCGCGGCCAACCTGGAGCGGATGCGGACCATCCTCGCCGACACGATCGAGGGCCTGCCCGACCCGGCCGGATGCTCGTGCTCGACCTGGGCCGAGGGCAAGACCCTCGCCTACGAGATCCCATGAGGGTCCTGCTGACGGGGTCCGCCGGCTTCATCGGCACCGCGATCGGCCGGGTGCTCGAGGATGCCGGCCACGAGGTCGTACCCGTCGACGTGCTGTTGCCGATGGCCCACGGTGAGGCGGCCGAGGCGCCGCCCGGGACGAACCTCCTCGACGTACGCGACGCCGGCGGCTGGGGCGACCTGCTGGACGGTATCGACGCGGTGTGCCACCAGGCCGCGGTCGTCGGTGCCGGAGTGACCGTGGCCGATCTTCCGCTGTACGCCGCACACAACGACCTCGGCACCGCCGCGCTCCTGGCCGCGATGAGCGCGCACGGGGTCTCCCGGCTGGTGCTCGCCTCCTCGATGGTCGTCTACGGCGAGGGCCGCTACGTCTGCGAGACCCACGGCGACCGGGTCCCACCGCCGCGCTCGCGGGCCGCGCTCGACTCCGGCGACTTCGAGAACCACTGCGACCTCTGCGGCGGCGCACTGACCTGGGCCGCGGTGGCGGAGTCCGCCCGGCTCGACCCGCGCAGCTCGTACGCAGCGAGCAAGGTCGCCCAGGAGCACTACGCCTCCGCCTGGGCCCGTCAGGCCGACGCGACCGCGATCGCGCTGCGCTACCACAACGTCTACGGGCCGCACATGCCCGCGGACACGCCCTACTCCGGGGTCGCCGCCATCTTCCGGTCCTCACTCGAGCGGGGCGAGGCGCCGCAGGTGTTCGAGGACGGTGGCCAGCAGCGCGACTTCGTCCACGTCGACGACGTTGCCCGCGCCAACCTGGCGGCGCTGGAGGCGACCTCCGAGCGGTCACGTGGGGAGCTGGCGGCCTACAACGTGGCGTCCGGGCACCCGGTCACGATCAGCGAGGTGGCGTCGCTGGTCGCGCGCGGCACTCGGACGGAGGTGGAGCCGGTGGTCACCGGGCGCTACCGGATCGGCGACGTACGCCATGTCGTGGCCTCCCCGGAGCTCGCGGAGAAGGAGCTCGGCTTCCACGCCGAGGTGCTGCCGGCGGTCGGTCTGCCGGCCTTCGCCACCGCGCCGCTGCGGTCCTAGGACCCCGGATCACCAGCTCGTGTAGAGCAGGTGCTGGACGAGCAGCGCGGTGAGGAGCTGCAGGGCCAGGCCGGGCCGTCGCCAGCGCTCGGGCAGGAGCGCGCAGCCGAGGGTGAGCCAGGGTATGAACGGCAGCCAGATCCGCTCCACCTCCGCCCGGCTCATCTGGGAGGCGTCCGCGAGGGCGACCATGATCACCGCGGCCGCGACCAGGACGACGACCACCCGGTCGGCCTGCTCGCGGCGGGCGGCCCAGGTGGCGCCGAGCCCGGCGCCGACCAGCGGCCCGGCGCTGATCGCGAGGGCGGCCAGGTTGCCCCAGGTCCAGTAGGCGCCGGGGCGCTGGCTGGCCAGCCCGTCCCAGTAGCGATCGACCAGCACGGGATACGCCTCCCACCAGGCGAAACCGCCGGCGGCGAAGGCGAGGACCACCGCGAGCGAGGAGGCCGCCGCTACCGGCAGCACCCACCAGCCGCGCCCGAGCCAGAGCACAGCCAGCGCGAGCACGCCGGTGAGCGGGAGGCCGTACGACATCATCACGACGTAGCCGAGGAGCAGGCCGGCGAGGACCGCCCACGGCCAGCCCCGACCGGTTCCAGCCCGGCAGGCCAGTGCCAAGCAGCACATCCCCCAGGCGACCGCGACCGCCATCACCGCATCGGCCGAGACGGCGAGGAACACCGCGCTAGGCGACAGGACCAGGTAGGGCGCCGCTGACCGTGCCGCTTCCTCGGCGCCGAGGACCCGGACCGTCGTCATGACCGCCAGCGGCAAGGTCGCGGCGAGCGCGATGACGACCAGGCCCGCGGCGAGGTCACCACCGAGACCGACCTTCACCAGGAGCACGAAGAAGAGCACCATCCCGGGCGGGTGCCCGGCGATGTGGACCGGCCAGTTCCCCTCCGGGGCGTCGTAGGGGATCCGGGAGACGTACTCCCGCAGCAGCCCCGGCACGTCGTCGACCGACCTGGCCGTCTCGAGGTACTCCGTCGGGTTCCCCAGCACCCGCGAGATGCCCTCGGGGCCGTCCACCAGCGCCAGCGCCAGCAGCCACACCAGGCCCGCGGCGTACGCGACCAGGAGCAGGCGCCGCCAGGGCAGCCGCCTCGCCATCGGGTCCGCCCAGCGCAGCGACGCGAGCGCGAGCAGGACCGCCGGGAGCGTGCCGATACCGACCTTGACCTGCGGATATCCGTGGAGCGGAGGGAACGTGCCGTCGTCGAGGTGCACGCGCGGCCACACCTGCCAGTCGAGCAGGGGCGGCACGACGGCGGCCGTCACGATGAGGACGACCGTGACGACGAGCCCCACCAGGGCGGCGCGGTGAGCTGAGGAGTTCACGACTGCGAGCGTAGGTCCGCGACGGCTCGATGGCTGTCGGCGCACGGGGCCCGTCATCGGACCGTAAGATCTGCGGGCCCCATCGGCGGCGGCTCGTTCCTAGAGTCGATCGCATGGCCGAGACCAGCCCCGAGCCCAGTCCAGACACAGACCCAGATATCGACCTCGTGCTTCCCTGCCGCGACGAGGCCGCCGCCCTGCGCGAGCTGCTGCCGCGCGTGCCGGCGGCGCTCTCCGTGATCGTCGTCGACAACGGTTCGACCGACGGCACCGCCGACGTCGCCCGCGCGCAGGGGGCGCGGGTGGTGTCGGAGTCGCGGCCGGGATACGGGGCGGCGGTGCACGCGGGGCTGCTGGCCGCGACCGCGCCCTACGTCGTGGTGATGGACGGCGACGGTTCCTTCGATCCCGCGGCCGCGCTGCCTCTGGTCGAGACGATCAGGCGTGACGAGGCCGACCTGGCGCTGGGCTGTCGCAGGCCGGTGACCCCGGGCGCCCAGCCGTGGCACGCCCGGGTCGGCAACCGGCTGGTCCTGGCCGCGCTGCGGCGTCGCACCGGTCTGCGGGTACGTGACATCGCCCCGCTGCGCGCGGCGCGCCGCGAGGCCCTGCTCGGTCTCGGCGTGGAGGACCGGCGCTCCGGCTATCCGGTCGAGCTCCTCGATCGCGCGGCAAGAGCCGGCTGGCGGGTCCACGAGATCGACGTCGACTACCACCCGCGGACCGCCGGGCGCTCGAAGGTCTCGGGCTCCGTGCGGGGCAGCCTGCGGGCGGCGTACGACTTCTGGCGGGTGCTCTCATGACGACGCTCCTTCTCGTCGCCAAGGCGCCCGTGCCCGGCCTGGTGAAGACCCGGCTTGCGGCCGACGTCGGGGAGGCGGCCGCCACTGCTGTCGCGGCGGCCGCGCTGCTCGACACGATCGAGGCGTGCACGCGGGCGGTGGGACCGGACCGCTGCCGGCTCGCCCTCTCCGGCGATCTCGCCGATGCGCTCCGAGGCGACGAGATCCGGACCGCCCTCTCCGGGTGGACCATCGCCCCGCAGCACGGGACCGGCCTCGGCGAGCGCCTCGCGAACGCCCACGCCGAGGTCACCGGACCGGTCGTGCAGATCGGCATGGACACCCCGCAGGTGACCCCGGCCGGTCTGCTCGCCGTGGCCGACGGACTCGACGCTGCCGATGCCGTGCTCGCTCCCGCCGAGGACGGCGGCTGGTGGGCCCTGGCGCTCCGCGACCCGTCGGCGGCCACCGCGCTGCGCGACGTACCCATGTCCACCCCCGAGACGTACGCAGCCACCCTCTCCGCCCTCGAAGCGCTCGGCCTCCGGGTCGCCGCCGGTGATCGGCTGCGCGACGTCGACCACCTCGCCGACGTCGCTCCGGTCGCCGCAGCCGCTCCGCACTCCCGCTTCGCGGTGGTCGCGGCCGAGATCGCGCGGGTCGCCCGATGACCGCGGTGGCGGCCGAGTCTGCGTTCGCGCACGCCTTCGCCAGCGAGGAGTGCCGGGTGGTGAGCGTCGATGGCATGGCCTCGCGACTTCCGATCGAGGACTGGACCCGCACCGCCGACGCCGCGGACCTCGCCCTGCTCTCCTACTGCGCCGGACCGACGGTCGATCTCGGCTGCGGCCCCGGGAGGATGACCGCCGCGCTGGCCGCTCGCGGGCTGCCGTCGCTCGGCGTCGACATCGTCCCGGACGCCGTCGCCCAGACCGAGGCCCGCGGTGGCCGCGCGGTCTGTCGCGACCTCTTCGAGCCGTTGCCCGGTGAGGGCTGGTGGACGACTGCTCTTCTCGCCGACGGCAACGTCGGCATCGGCGGGGACCCGATCGCCCTCCTCGCCCGCGTACGCCGGCTGCTCGTGCCCGGCGGCCGGGTGGTCGCCGAGGTGCACCCGCCCGGGACGCCGAGCGGCCCACTGCTCGCGGAGCTCGTCTGCCAGTGCGGTGGCTCCTCGAAGTTCCCCTGGGCGGTCGTCGGCGCCGACGCGATCGGGTCGATCGCCGCCGAGGTCGGTCTCGCGGTGAGGCGGCTCGAGCCGTTGCCGCATCGCCGGACACAGCCCCGCCGGTCAGTCCCGGCCCCGTTCACCCCCGCCGGCGACCGCTGGGCCGCCGTACTCGTCGAGGACGCCGCATGAGAATCCCTTCGGAGGACTCGTTCAGCTCACGCCTGCGGAGCGCGGCCGTCGCCGCGCGCGTCGGGCTCTGGCTCGGGATCTGCTTCCTTGTCGCACTCGTGACCGGCCTGATCAGCCACTACGCCCAGCTCGACCATCAGCCGGTGCCGCTCCCGGCCAGCCCGTCGCGGCTCTACCAGCTCACCCAGGGCCTGCACGTCGTCGCCGGCACCGCCGCGATCCCGCTGCTGCTGATCAAGCTGTGGGTCGTCTTCCCCAAGCTCTTCCAGCCGCTGCCGCATCAGGTCCGCGAGGCATTGCCGACGGCGCTGGAGCGCGGCTCGATCGCGATCCTGGTCAGCACGTCGATCGTCCAGCTCACCACCGGGCTGCTCAACGTCGCGCAGTGGTACCCCTGGGGCTTCAGCTTCCGCAGCACCCACTACGCGCTCGCCTTCGTCGCCGTCGGAGCGCTGCTGGTGCACATCGCGGTGAAGCTGCCGGTCGTACGCGACGCCTTGAAGGGCGACGTCGACGACACCTCCCACGACCGGCCGAACGCGGTCCGGCCCGGGCCGGTCAGCCGGCGCGGCGTGCTCGCCCTCGCCGGCACGTCCGCGGTCGCCGCCGCCGTGCTCTATGCGGCGGGCACTGTCCCCGGCCTCAGTCGGATCGCCGCCCTCTCGCCACGCTCCCGTGAGCACGGCATCCCGATCAACCGGACTGCCCACTCAGCCGGTGTGGTGGCCGAGGCGAGCAGCGCTGCCTACCGGCTCGAGCTCGTCCACGGCGCCACGACGCGATCGCTGACCCGCGACGACCTGGTCGCCATGGAGCAGCGCACCCACACTCTCCCGATCGCTTGCGTCGAAGGCTGGAGCGCCTCAGGCGAGTGGGGCGGCGTACGCCTCCGCGACCTGCTCGACCTGGTCGGCGCCCCGCGCGGGTGCGAAGTGCGGGTCCGGTCCATCCAGTCCTTCAGCGCCTCCGCCGACACCGTGCTCCCGCCGAACTTCGCAGACGACGACCGGACCCTGATGGCCCTCATGCTCGACGGCGAGACGCTCTCGATGGACCACGGCTACCCGGTCCGGCTGATCGCGCCCGACCGTCCCGGGGTCATGCAGACGAAGTGGGTCTCCCGGATCGAGGTGCTCTGATGAGAGGCATGCGCGGAGGGCTGATCCTGCTCGGGGCGGTCGGGATGGCGTACGGCGCCTGGCTGCTGGTGAGCCGGCAGGACCTCGGCCAGATCGTCGAGGTCGTGCTCTGGCTGGCGGCGGCGGTCGTGATCCATGACGGGATCCTGGCACCGGCGGTGCTCGGGCTCGGGTGGCTCGGCGGCCGGCTGCTGCCGCGGGCGGTCGCCCGGGGCGCGGTGGTGGTGCTGGTGCTGCTCGGGCCGACGCTCCTGGTCGCGATCCCGGTCCTCGGCCGGTTCGGCGCGAAGCCGGACAATCCGACGCTGCTCGACCGCGACTACACCCAGGGGCTGCTGGTCTTCGCGGCTCTGTGCGTGTGTGCCGGTGTCGCCGTCGCGCTCGGCGAACTACGCTCACGAAAGCCCGCCCGGGCGAACGTCGAGGAGGAGTAGGCCCATGGCACGTGTGCTCGTGGTCGACGACGACCTCACCGTTCGCGAGGTGCTGGCGTCCTACCTGCGCGCCGGCTCGCACGACGTCGTCGAGGCCGGGGACGGCGAGCAGGCGCTGCGCGCGATCAGCGACCGGCCCGCCGACATCGTCATCCTCGACCTGATGCTGCCCGGCATCGACGGTCTGGAGGTGTGCCGTCGCCTGCGGCAGGCGAGCGAGGTGCCGATCATCATGCTCACCGCGCTCGGCAGCGAGGCAGACCGGATCATGGGGCTCGAGCTCGGTGCCGACGACTACGTCGGCAAGCCGTTCAGCCCGCGGGAGCTGGTGCTACGCGTCGACTCGGTGCTCAAGCGGACCGGCCACAACGGCGAAGGCGGCGTCGTCTCCGACGGCTCCCTGGTGGTCGACGCCGACCGGCGGGTGGCGACCAACGCCGGGGCGGAGCTGTCCTTGACCACCCGGGAGTTCGACCTGCTCCGCTACCTGATCGCCCATCCAGGCAAGGCCTTCACCCGGGAGGACCTGCTCGAGCACGTCTGGGGATGGACGATCGGCGACCGCTCGACGGTCACGGTCCACGTACGCCGGCTGCGGGAGAAGATCGAGTCCGACCCGACCCGGCCGGAGCGGCTGGTGACGGTCTGGGGCGTCGGCTATCGCTGGGAGCCCGCCGAGGTGAGCGCATGAAGACCGCAGATGCCGTCCAGATCGCCCTCGTCGCCGCGGGCGCCGGTATCGCCGTCGGTCTGGCCGGGCTCGTGGTCGCCTGGCTGACGCGCCGCTGGTCGATCCGCTGGCAGCTCACCCTGGTCGCAGCCGTCGCGGTGCTGACGGTCTTCGGTGGCGTACTCGGGATCGCGTGGCTCATGTTCCTCTCCGGCCACGACCTGCAGGTCATCACCGTGGTCACCTCGATCGCCGTGGTGGTGGCGATCCTGGTGGCGTTCGTCATCGGCTCCGCGATGGTCCGCTGGTCGGGCGCGGTCCAGCAGCAGGCCCGGGAGATGGCGCTCGGAGGTCATCAGCAGCCTGCGGAGAGCGGGCCGCGGGAGCTCCGCTCGCTGTCGGCCGAGCTCGCCGAGACACAGCGGCGGCTCGAGGAGGCGCACGCGAGAGAGGCCCGGCTCGAGGAGTCCCGGCGCGAGCTGGTCTCCTGGGTGGCCCACGACCTGCGTACGCCGCTCTCGGGGCTCCGGGCGATGGCCGAGGCACTGGAGGACGGGATCGCCGCCGATCCCCACCGCTACCACCAGCGCATCCGCGTCGAGGTCGAGCGGTTGGCCCGGCTCGTGGACGACCTCTTCGAGCTCTCCCGGATCCAGGCCGGCGCGCTCACCCTGACGCCGGAGCCGGTCCTGCTCGGCGACCTGGTCAGCGAGGCGCTGGCCGGGGCCGATCCGGTCGCCCGGGAGCGACGGGTCCGGCTCGGTGGCCAGGTCGAGGACGGCCTCGAGATCACCGCCGACCCGGCCAGTCTGTCCCGCGTCGTCTCCAACCTGCTGATGAACGCCATCCGGCACACCCCCGCTGACGGCACCGTGGTGGTGCACTGCCAGATGGCCCCCGGAGACGTACGCAGCGTGGACCTCAGCGTCAGCGACGGCTGTGGTGGCCTGGATCCCGGCGACATGGAGCGGGTCTTCGACCTCGGCTGGCAGGGCAGCTCCGCGCGCACCCCGACCGCTCCCGAGGGCGCTGGCGCTCAGGGCGCCGGGTTCGGTCTCGCCATCGTCAAGGGGCTCGTCGACGCGCACCGCGGCAGGGTCTGGGTGGAGAACCTTCCGACCGCGACCGGCTGCCGGTTCCACGTCCGCCTGCCGGCCTGACGCCGACTCAGTCGACGGTCGAGCCCTCCAGCTCGTCGACGAGCACGAGGCCGCGCTCGGCCCAGGCGACCGCGGCACGCGCCTGGTCGATCAGGCCGTCGTAGGCGAAGATCTTGTAGCGCACGATCCGGTCCCACTGGCTCGCGTCGTAGTGCTCGAGCCGTCGGGCCAACGTGGGGTGGCTGCGGTCGACGAGCGTGGCACGGGTGGCCTCGAGCATCGCCAGGTGCTCGGTCCAGTGGTCGCGGAACTGCTCCAGCTCGGCCCGCGCGGCGCCGGGCTCGGCCCACTCGAGGTAGGCCGCCTTGAGGTAGGCGGGCTCCCGCTGCCGGCGGATCTCGATGGGCGAGTCCATCCACTCGCGGAAGGCCTTCACCCCGGCCTCGGTGACGGCGTACTCCTTCTTGGTGCCCTTCTTGCCCCACGGCACGACCGCGGACTCGAGCAGGCCGTCGCGCTCCATGCGGTTCAGCTCCGGGTAGATCTGCGAGTCGGGAGCGTGCCACACGTGGGCGACCGACTGGCTGAACTGCTTGGAGACGTCGTAGCCGGTCATCGGGCGTGAGGTGAGCAGCGCGAGCAGCGCATACCTCAGCGACATCGTGACCCCCTCTTCACGCAGTGATCGTGGCGCGAGCGTACCCGCCTCTTGCCACTAACTATAGAGATAGGTAGTTTGTGACGAGCACAACACCTATCTCCATAGGGAGTTTCGACATGACCATCCTGGAATCGCCGCCGGTCACCGCAGCCAGCAAGATCTTCAACTTCCCCCGCAACGCCTGGTACGTCGCGGCCTGGGACCACGAGGTGACCGCGAAGCAGCCGCTCGCCCGCACCATCGCCGGCCGCCCGCTGGCCCTGTGGCGCAACAGCGACGGTCGCGCCGTCGCCCTGGCCGACGCCTGCTGGCACCGGCTGGCGCCGCTGTCGAAGGGCAAGGTGCTCGGCGACGAGATCCAGTGCCCCTACCACGGGCTGCGCTACAACTCGGCCGGCCGCTGCACGAGCATGCCCGCGCAGGAGACGATCAACCCGAGCGCGATCGTCCCGTCCTACCCGGTCGTCGAGCGCTATCGCTACGTGTGGGTCTGGGTGGGCGACCCCGACCTGGCCGACCCCGACGCCGTGCCCGACATGCACCAGATGGACTCCCCGGAGTGGGCCGGCGACGGCGAGACGATCTACGCGCCCTGCAACTACCAGCTGGTGCTCGACAACCTGATGGACCTCACCCACGAGGAGTTCGTGCACAGCTCGAGCATCGGGCAGGACGAGCTCTCCGAGGCCGAGTTCGAGGTGAGCCACACCGATCGCGGCGTGACCGTGACCCGCTGGATGCGCGACATCGACGCGCCCCCGTTCTGGCTCAAGAACATGCGCGACCGGTTCCCCGGCTTCAGCGGGAAGGTCGACCGCTGGCAGATCATCCACTTCGAGGCCCCCTCGACGATCCGCATCGACGTCGGCGTCGCCAAGGCCGGCACCGGCGCCCCCGAGGGTGACCGCAGCCAGGGCGTCAACGGCTTCGTGATGAACACGATCACCCCCGAGACCGCGCGCACGTCGCACTACTTCTGGGCCTTCATGCGCAACTACCGCCTGGAGAGCCAGACGATCACGACCCAGCTGCGCCAGGGCGTCCACGGCGTCTTCGGCGAGGACGAGGAGATGCTGGCCGCGCAGCAGCGCGCGATCGACGCCAACCCGGAGCACGAGTTCTACAGCCTCAACATCGACGCCGGCGGGATGTGGGTACGCCGGATCCTGGACCGCATGCTGCAGGCGGAGGGTCTCCCCGCCGCTGCGGCTGCGAAGTGAGGCAGCCGCCATGGCAGTGAACACCCAGACCTGGTGGCAGCAGGGCCGTGTGGCCGAGACCGATGAGCTCGCCGAAGGCGTACGCCGCATCGTGCTCTGCCCCGACCACGCCGTCCACGCCGCGCCCGGCACCCACATCGACCTCCGGCTCGATCTCGACGGGCATGTCCGCAAGCGGTCCTACTCGGTCGTACGCTCCGAGGACGGCGGCCGCCGGCTCACTCTCGGGGTGCAGCTGGCCGCGAGCTCACGCGGCGGGTCCCGCCACATGCACGGCCTCCGCGTCGGGGACGTGGTCGAGATGACCGGTCCGGTCCAGAGCTTCCCGCTCGGGGTCGGCGCCGACCGCTACGTGCTGGTCGCCGGCGGCATCGGCATCACCGCGCTGGTGGCGATGGCCGACACCCTGCGCCGCCGCGGCGCCGACTACACGCTCGTCCTGGCCGGCCGGCGGCGCGCGGTAATGGCCCATCTCGACGAGCTCGTCGAGATGCACGGCGATCGGGTGCGGGTGTTCGTCGACGACGAGGACGTACGCCTGGACGTGGAGGCGCTGGTCGGCGAGATCGCCGGCTCTTCGGCAGCGGCGCGGATCGAGATGTACATGTGCGGGCCGATCCGGCTGATGGACGCCATCCGCCGCTCCTGGGTCGCCCATGAGCTGCCCGAGCCCAACCTGCGGTTCGAGACCTTCGGCAGCAGCGGCGCCTGGGCGGCGGAGGACTTCGTCGTACACCTCCCCCAGCTCGACCGGTCGGTCCGCGTCGGCAAGGACAGCTCGATGCTCGACGCGCTCGAGGACGCCGGCGTCGACGTGATGTGGGACTGCCGCAAGGGCGAGTGCGGGATCTGCCAGGTCAAGGTCCTCGACGTCAGCGGCCGCATCGACCACCGAGACGTCTTCCTGAGCCAGCCGCAGAAGGAGACGTGCGCGTCCTTGTGCCTCTGCGTCGCACGCGCCGCCCGCGGCGAACCCGGCGACACCGCCGAACCCGCCGCCGTGACCCTGCATCTTCCGTGAACCCCCACCCCGAAAGAGACCCGAGATGAACCTTCGTGCGCGCATCGACGCCGCCGCGATGACTCCCTACCAGTGGATGGTCGTCGCCCTCTGCGTCCTGCTGAACTGTCTGGACGGATTCGACGTGATGGCGATGGCCTTCACCGCCACGTCGCTGAGCGAGGAGTTCGCGCTGAGCGGCTCGGAGCTCGGCGTGCTGCTGAGCGCCGGGCTCGTCGGCATGGCGGTCGGCTCGCTGGCGCTGGCCCCGGTCGCCGACGTCATCGGACGCCGGCCGCTGATCCTGATCAGCGTCGGCCTGGCGACCCTCGGCATGCTGCTCTCCGCCGCCGCTCCGACCGCCCTCCTGCTCGGCCTCGCCCGCGTCGTCACCGGGCTCGGGGTCGGCGGCATCCTGGCCAGCACCAACGTGATCGCGAGCGAGTACGCCTCCGCGCGCTGGCGCGGTCTGGCGATCGGCCTCTACACGGCGGGCTACGGCATCGGCGCCACCCTGGGCGGTGTGGCCGCGCGCGGCATGCTGGCCGACCTCGGCTGGCGCAGCGTCTTCGTCGCCGGCGGCGTCGCGACCGGGATCGCGCTGGTTCTCCTCGTCGTGCTGCTGCCCGAGTCGGTCGACTTCTTGGTCCAGCGCCGGCCGCGGCAGGCCGTCGAGCGGATCAACCGGATCCTCGGGCGGCTCGGGCAGCCCGCGATCACCTCGGACGCGCTGGAGGCCGCGCCGCGGCCGACGACCCGGCATCGCAGCGGCAACCCCGGCGTACTGCTGAGCGCCGACCTGCGCCGCTCGACCCTGCTCATCTGGGTGGCGTTCCTGGCGACGATGTTCGGCTTCTACTTCGTCAACAGCTGGACCCCGCAGCTGCTGGTGACCTCCGGGATGTCCGAGGCGGACGCGGTCACCGCCGGAATGATGCTGGCGCTGGGCGGCACCGCCGGCTCGGTCCTCTACGGCCTCGTCGCCTCCCGGCTGGACAGCCGCCTGGTCCTGATCGGCTTCACGGTGCTCTCGGCGCTGACGATGGTCGTCTTCATCACCAGCACGGCCCTGCTCACGGTCGCGCTCATCATCGGCGTGGTCGTCGGGGCGCTCATCAACGGCTGCATCGCCGGTCTCTACACGATCACCCCGGCGGTCTACGGCACCGAGATCCGCAGCACCGGCATGGGCTGGGCGATCGGCATCGGCCGCATCGGGGCGATCCTGTCGCCGATGCTCGCCGGGCGCCTGCTCGACGCCTCGTGGACGCCGGTCAACCTGTACGTCGGCGCTGCCGTCGTCGTCGCGATCTCCGCCGTCGCGCTGCTCTTCCTGCGGACCGGGCAGGCTGCTCGGACCGTTCCCGACATGGCCTCGGCCTAACCACGGGGAATCGGCCCGTCCCGGCTGCAACCGGGACGGGCCGTGGACCGTCTAGATCGGCAGGACGCCCGCTCGGGGCGTACGACAGACGAGGAGTCCACCCATGTCTTCATCCCGCATCCAGCTCCGTGCCGCGCTCGCGGCGACCGCCGTTGTCGGTCTGCTCGGCCTCGCCGGGTGCGGGAGCGACCCGGCCCCGGCGGCCGGCTCGCCCTCCGCGGCCCCCTCTTCGGCGCCGTCCACTCCGTCCTCAGCTCCGTCCTCCGAGCCGTCCGCGACACCCACGCCGACACCGGCCCCGTCAGAGGTCCCGGTCACGGCCGAGCCGACGCCGAAGCTCGACTGGGGCGGTCCGCTGGCGCCCGGGGCCTTCGGGCGGATCAAGGCCGAGGGCAACGTACGTTCTCTCGTGCAGCAGGGCTGGATGACCCGCGACACCGCGCGCGAGGAGGCCTGCGAGGGCAAGCACTGGAGGTGGGCCGACCAGGTCGGCGACGGCGTCGACGTCACCTACGACCAGCAGGGCGAGATCGTCTCCTTCGGGATGAGCAAGCCCGTCCTGGAGACCGCTCGAGGCGTCACGATCGGCGACTCCCTGATGGTCCTCAAGGACATCTACGGGACCGGCGCCCAGCAGACCAACGACTACGGCCAGACGACGTGGGTCGTCAAGGACGGCGACCGCTGGATCGGCTTCCTGCTCTCCGGCAACACCCGCGACGCGAAGATCGAGTTCATCGAGGTCTCCGTCGGACGCCAGCCGGGCCTGCTCCGCGACGGCTGCTGAGAAGCGGCTGTGACGGCAGCCATACGGCCCTGTGCGGACTGCACAAATCACTGCAGGCGGCCTCGGGTGCCGCGTTGATAGCCTCCAGCACATGCCCGACCAGCGCTCTGCGGATTCGTCATCGTCAACCCCCGAGTCTTCGGCGATCACCCGTGCCCTTGCGGAGCGTCTGCTGCCGCGCGCGGAGGAACTCGCCACCGTGCTGCGGGACACCTTGCAGGACAAGGACGAGCGCTACGCGACCACCGACCTGATCGCGGCGGATGAGCTGCTGAGGTCCTGTCGCGACAACATGCTGCGCTCCCTCCAGTCGCTGGCCGACCAGGTGCCGCCAGGGGTGAACGTCTTCGACGCTGCTCAGACCACCGCGCGACGCCGGGCGGACGCCGGCTTCCCGCTGGAGTCGCTGTTGCACGCGTACCGCCTCGGCACCGAGGTGCTCTGGGCCGCGCTCCTCGACGAGGCCCGTTCGCGGGCTCCCGAGCTGCTGGACGAGCTCCTGGACAGTGCCGTACAGGTCATGCAGCTCATCGACCTGATGTCGACGGCGGTCGCCGACGAGTACCGGACGCGGGAGCTCGAGGCCGAGCGGCGCGACACCGAACGCAGGCAGGCGATCCTCGACGGCCTGCTGGAGGGGCGCGGCGCGGACCCGGGGTTCGCCGCCGAGGCGATGCGAATCCTGGGTCTGACCTCGGAGACAAGGATCGCGGTCGTGGTGATCCGGCACCGCACCTCGGCGACCGGACCTCCCCCCTCGCCGGGAGCGGCGCTGGCTGCTGCGGGCTTCCGCTCCGAGTGGCGCCTGCGGGCCGACCGCGAGATCGGGCTCGTCGACCTGGGACCGGCGACGATCGCACAGCTCGTGGAACGGCTGTCGTCGATCGTCGACGGCTGGGCGGGCGTCTCCCAGGAGACGGTCGGCCTGGCCGACGTACTCACCGAGTTCCGGATGGCGGAGCTGGTCCTGGCCAGCCTGGGGGCCGACGAGCCCGGCGTCGCCGCTCTCACCGAGCGGCTCCCCGAGGTGCTGGTGGCCGCGAGCCGTCCGATCGCGGACCGGATCCGGACACGCGCCCTGGGCGACCTGCTCACCGTCCCTCTCGACAAGCAGGAGTCGCTCCTCGACACCCTGGACCGCTGGTTCGCCAACAACCGATCCACCTCGGAGACGGCGACCGAGATGCACTGCCACCGCAACACGGTGGTCTACCGCCTCAAGCAGATCGAGGAGCTGACCGGCTGCCGCCTCGACGACGGACGCGACCAGCTGCTGCTCCGACTGGCGCTTCTGGCCTCTTGATTCAGGCGAGCCTAACTGTGCCGCAGCACAGCTGGGCGCCTCCAACTCTGTGCGTGTCGCTGATGCCGCCGGCCCGGAGCCGGTGGCACCGTGAGACGCGCATCGAGCTCGGAGGTATGTGTCATGGGGACACCACAAATCGATCGTCGCTTCTTCCTGACCCGCGTCGGGGTGCTGGGGGCCCTGGCCGCGGCGGGCACCGTGGTGCCCGGAGCCGCAAGGGCCGTAGCCAGCGGATCCCCGGCGGACCCGCTGGTCACGGTGGTCGCCAAGCTGTTGGCCGAGATCGCCCGGGACACGCTCAACGGCCTCGCGGTCTTCGTCGCACCCGGGCCCGACGCCTACTCCAGGACCCAGGGGACCCCGCGCCAGGAGCCGGGCGCGATGGAGGCGAAGACCCCCGACTTCCTGATCGAGTCGCTCGACAACTACGTCCCGCTGTCGGACCAGGTCGCGACGGCGGTCGGCCGGGCGCTCGCGAACGGGCTCGCGGATGTGCCGATCGTGGTTCCCAACGGCCTCCCGCTGGTGACCAACAGCCTGCTCGCCGACCTCGACGACGCCGTCAAGCTGCTGCTCCGCAACGACTCAGCGCTCCCGCTGTCCGCGGTGATCGCACTGCTCCTCAATGCCCAGGCGGTTCGGGTCGATCCCGGATCGGCGGTCGGGCCACACCTCTCACCGTTCTCCCGGCTCTCTTTCGCGAAGAAGGCCGAGGTCTTCGAGCTTCTCGAGCAGGCCGACCCGCAGCTCGTCGGCGCGATCGACGCCGAGCTGCCCGAGCCCCTCAAGGGCACCGTTTCGGGCATCCTGCAGTTCATCGCCGGAGCCCTGCTGGAGTTCTCGGCGTTCGGCACCTACTGCGAGTGGTCCACCTTCGACGCCGCGAACCTGACCGTGAGCAGGCCGCCGGTCGGATGGAAGCTGTCGAAGTACGACCCGGGGAGCATGGACGGCTGGAACGAGTTCAAGGGCTACTACCAGGGACGACAGAAAGTGAGCGCCCGCTGATGCGCGACGTGATCATCATCGGAGCCGGAGGTGGGGGCGCGGTCGCCGCCAAGGAGCTCGCCGCACAGGGGCTCGACGTGCTCGTGATCGAGGGCGGGCCGCGGCACGCGAAGCCTCGCGAGCAGTGGAGCCGGCTGGAGAACGACGCCAACAACCCGCTGACCGGCTACCTCCGGGTCGGCCAGGAGGACCGCTCCAAGCCCGCGGCCTACCGCGAGCTGCCGCAGAACTCCTTCCTGTGGCAGGTCTCCGGGGTCGGCGGGACGACCCAGCATTACTTCGGCAACAGCCCGCGGGCCTATCCCGGCGTCTTCGCCGGGTACGACGGCCCCGACGCCGCTCTCTACGACGTCGACCACCTCTTCCCGTTCTCCTACGCCGACCTGGTGCCGTACTTCGAATGGGTGGAGACGACGCTGCCGGTGCAGACGGCCGCCGTCGGCACCAAGGAGTCGGTCTACCTCCGCGGCTGCGAGACCCTCGGACTTCCGGTCCAGAAGACGAAGACGACGCTCGAGGCGTCCTACCGGCCCCAGGAGAACGCGATCCTCCAGCCGGGCGGCACCGCCGGCCGGACGAACGACGCCAACCTGCTGAAGTTCCCGCAGGCGACCGGCTGCACGTTCTGCGGCCACTGCTTCCAGGGTTGCGCATCGCCGGACAAGGCGCCTCGCAACCTGGTCGCGAAGCGCTCCACGGACAACAGCTACATGCCGATGGCGCTCACCGCAGAGTCCTGGGCCGACGGCGGCAAGGCCGTCGAGCTGGTCACCGACGCGACGGTCACCAAGATCCGTACCGAGGACGTACGCGGCGAGCTGACCGCGACCGGTGTGACCTGGCTGGACAACCCGACGGGCATGGTGCACACCGAGGACGCGAAGGTCGTGGTGATGTCCGGCGGCGCCGTGGAGAACCCCCGGCTGTGGTTCAACAGCGACCTGCCCAATCCCAACGACTGGGTCGGTCGCGGGTTCACCGACCACTACCTGGACTGGACCTTCGGCCTCTTCGACGAGAACGTCGGCAGCTCCAAGGGTCCGGCCTCCGCGGCGCGTACCGACTACCCGGGCTACGGGATGAACATGAACGTCGGCCTGATGCCGGGCATCGAGGCGTTCACGATGACCTTCTCCGACAGCGGGATCCGGGGGCAGTACTCCAACGGGCGCGGGATGACCGGCCCCTGGGACGGCGAGACCGGCCGGCTGATCGGTCCGGAGCTCAAGGACGTACTCGCTCACGGTCTCGACAACATCCTCAACGTGGTGAGCATCGTCGACGACGACGTCTCCGCCCGCAACCGGGTCACCCTGTCCACCCTTCCCGCCGACGAGAACGGCCCGATCCCGAAGGTCCGGTTCGACAACCGCCACCGCACCTCCCGCAGCCAGCGCAACCGCGAGTTCCTCGCCCGCGAGGCCGCCAAGCTGTTGAGGGGCGCCGGGGCGAAGAAGGTCTACCGGATGGACTGGCCCGCGCTTCCGCTGCACGTCCACTCGACGATGCGGATGGGCGAGTCCGAGGACAACTCGGTGGTCGACCACAGCGGGGAGACCCGGGCGGTGAAGAGGCTCTTCGTGGCCGACAACTCCGCGCTGCCCAACTCGGTGGGCGGCCCCAACCCGACGCTGACGATGCAGGCGATGGTCACCCGGATCAGCGAGCACATCGTGACTCGCTACTTCGATGGCGAGGCGTGGGTCGCGAAGGGATCGCCGGTGATCTCGACCGACTCGCGGATCTCGCGCGGCCTCGTGAAGCTGGGGCTCTAGGGAACGTACGGTGGAGGTGACCGGATCCCGTTCTCGTGGAGGTATCCCATGTCCCGTCGTGCAACGGCTGCTGCTCTCGCTGCCGGTGCCCTGCTCACTCTCGCCGCCTGTGGGGAGGGGGCAGATGCTGACCCCGATGATCGCAACGAGGTGAGCGCGAAGCTCGACGATCCCGACGGGAAGAAGGTCGGGACCGTCGAGATCGAGGAGGACGACGGCGCCACCCAGATCAACGTCCGGGTGAGCGGCCTGTCGGCCGGCTACCACGGCTTCCACGTGCACACGACCGGCAAGTGCGAGGCCGACAGCGCTGCCCCGGACGACCCGTCGAAGACCGGCGACTTCCTCTCCGCGGGCGGTCACCTCAACCCGGACGACAGCGCCCACGGCGAGCACCTCGGCGACCTGCCGGCGCTCCTCGTGAACGAGGACGGCACCGCCAGCCTGGAGTTCACCGCCCCCTTCACGCTCGACGACCTCCGCGACGCGGACGGCAGCGCGGTGATGATCCACGCGGACCGGGACAACTACGCCAACGTCCCGGAGCGCTACGCCCCCGAGGGCCCGGACGAGGACACCACCAAGACCGGTGACGCCGGTGACCGGATCGCCTGCGCGGTGATCGAGGCCGGCTGACCGTCGTGAAATGAAGCGACGTACGCCGCCGGGGACAGCAGACTGGAACGGTGACCACCGATCTGACCCAGACTGACATGGCCCACTTGCGACGCTGCCTGGAGCTTGCGGCCGAGGCGCTGGCGGACGGCGACGGCCCGTTCGGGTCCGTCCTGGCCGACAGCGCAGGCAAGGCGCTCCACGAAGGCCGCAACCGGGAGACGTCGACGGGCGACCCGACGGCGCACCCCGAGTTCGCGCTCGCCCGTTGGGCGGCGATGAACCTCGACCCGGAGACGTGTGCCGGTGCGACCGTGTACACCTCCGGCGAGCACTGTCCGATGTGCTCGGCGGCGCAGGGCTGGGCCGGCGTGGGCCGAGTCGTCTACATCGCCTCCTCCGAGCAGCTGACGCATTGGCGGATCGGCTGGGGCGCGGGTGAGTCGCCGGTACGAGCGCTGCCGATCCAGGAGGTGGCGCCCGCCGTCGAGGTCGTCGGTCCTGTCCCCGAGCTCGTCCAGGAGATCCGCGCGCTGCACCAAGCGGCCGCGGGGGCCTGAGCGCCTTCGGTGTAACCCCCAACACATTATTCTTGCATTGACTGCAACTTGCACTCACTGCAAGAATAGTGACGTGTCCACGCCTGCCCCTCCTTCGAACGCCCGCGCGCGTCAGAAGCGGGAACGTCGGCTGGCGCTGATCGAGGCTGCTCAGCGACTGGTCGGCGAGCGTGGGCTCGATGACGTCACCGTGGAGGAGATCAGCGCCGCGGCGGGGTTGTCGACGCGTACGTTCTTCAACTACTTCGACTCCAAGGACGACGCGGTCCTCGGCATCGAGGAGATCGACCTGGACGCCGAGGTGCGCGCGCAGTTCGTCTCCGGCGGGCCGTCGGGGCGGCTGATGACCGACCTGGAGGCGCTGGTGGCGGGATTCCTGAGGAATGCCGCTCCCAACATCGAGCAGGGCGAACGGGCGATGCGGCTGATGGTCTCCGAACCCCGCCTCGTCCAGCGACACATCGCCTGGCACCAGCGCGTCATCGGCGAGCTCGAGCAGCTGCTCGCCGAACGACGTACGGCACGGCCCTCCCCTGTCGACGACGACACGATCGGGATGGTCGCCGGGCTGCTGATGCGATCGAGCGCGCTCGCGTGGGCGCGGTCGGGCTACGAGGGCGATGCAGCGGCGCATCTGCCCGAGGCCGTCGCCCAGCTCCGCCTGCTCCTCGACGACTAGCCGCGCTCTCTCGGGACTTCTCATGTCACACGGGACCCGTGTGACACCACCGCTTCACCCTGCCTGTTCAACTCCTGCCTGGAAGGTCCAACCCCATGAGTCAAACGGTCGCGCCCGACGCGCCCGACAAGCCGTTGGTCGTGCTGACGCCGCGTACGATCTGGCTGATCTTCGGTGCCCTGATGGCCTCGATGTTCCTCTCCTCCCTCGACCAGACGATCGTGAGCACGGCGATGCCGACGATCGTCGGAGAGCTCGACGGCGTCGAGCACCAGGGATGGGTGATCACCTCCTACATCATGGCGATCGCGATCGTGATGCCGCTGTACGGGAAGTTCGGCGACCTCTGGGGTCGCCGCTGGCCGTTCCTGGTCGCTGTCGCCCTGTTCACGCTCGGCTCGCTCTTCGGCGGGATAGCGCAGACCTTCCCCGAGCTGGTCGCCGCCCGTGGTCTCCAGGGGCTCGGGGGTGGCGGGCTGATGATCCTGTCCCAGGCGATCATCGCCGACATCGTGCCGGCCTCCGAGCGCGGTAAGTACATGGGTCCGATGGGCGCCCTCTTCGGCATCTCCGCGGTCATCGGGCCGCTCCTCGGCGGCTGGCTCACCGACGGGCCGGGCTGGCGCTGGACCTTCTGGATCAACGTACCGATCGGCATCATCGCGTTCGCCGTGGCCTGGTTCGCCCTGCGGCTGCCCTCGCACCGCTCCGGACGCCCGGTCGACTGGCTGGGGATCATGTTCATGGTGCTCTCCACCTGCGGCATCGTGCTGCTGACCTCGTGGGAGTCGCTCGGCCACGACGGCTACGACTGGTCCTCGCCGCAGCTGCTCGGCCTGCTCGTCGGCACGCTGGCCTCGGTGGCCGCCTTCATCGTCACCGAGACCCTCGCGCCCGAGCCGCTGATCCCACTGCGCCTCTTCAAGAACCCGACCTTCACGGTGACCACGCTGATCGGCCTGGTGCTCGGGATGGGCATGTTCTCGGCGATGGCGATGCTGCCGACGTTCCTGCAGATGTCGACCGGCGCCTCGATCACCAGCTCCGGACTGCTGATGCTGCCGATGATGGCCGGCATGATGCTGACCGCGATCGGCTCGGGCATCGCGATCTCGAAGACGGGCCGCTACAAGATCTTCCCGATCGCCGGTCTGCTCATCACCGCGGCCGGGATCGCCTGGCTGACCACGATCACCGGCGACATGTCGATGGTCGTCTTCGGGCTGATGATCTTCGTGCTCGGCGCCGGGATGGGCCTGGTCATGCAGACCATCGTGCTCGCCGTCCAGAACGCCGTCGACCCGCACGAGCTCGGCACCGCGACCTCGGCGAACAACTTCTTCCGGGAGATCGGTGCGACCGTCGGTACGGCGCTGTTCACGACCGTGTTCACCACGCGACTGACCGACAACTTCGGTGGCCTGGCCGAGAAGATGGCCTCCTCCGGGATGATGCCCGCCGATGGTGCCGGGTTCTCCGGTGGGAGCCTCACCCCGGCTGCTGTCGAGCAGCTGCCCGAGCCGCTCCACACCTGGGTCGTCGACGCCTTCACCGAGGCGCTCGCACCGGCGTTCTGGTATCTCGTGCCGCTGATCCTCCTCGGTCTCGCGCTCGCGCTCTTCCTCAAGGAGGTCAAGCTCTCCGACGAGGCCGGCATGGTCGCCCGCGGGGAGGCAGTCGCAGGCTGAGGCTTCCTTGACGGTCGCCGTGGCAGGGGGCATTCTCCTGTCACGGCGACCGTCTACTCGAGGGACGTGCGCAGATCTCGGAAAGGCATGCCATGCCCGCTCGCGCCCTGCCCCTCTCGATCGCGACGGTGTCCGCCCTCGTCGCGAGCATGCTGCTCGGTGTGGCACCGGCCTCGGCGGCACCCGCTCCGGCCGAGGACATCGTCCTGGAGACGCTCTCCAACCGGGCCGACCTGGTCTTCGACGACAACGCCCTGGTGCGGATCACGCTGCCTGACGGGGCCGACCCCGACGACCTGCGGGTCTGGCTGAAGCGGAGCCCGAAGCAATCAAGGGGGCTGGACGACACCCGCCACTCGTCGCGCCGCAAGGGCGACCGCGACGTCACCGCCGCCTTCGCGGAGCGGCCCAACGGCGAGATCGAGGGCGTCGTACGCGGCCTGCGAGTCGGGACCAACGAGCTGACCGCGCGCCTGCCCGACGGTCGTGGCGCCTGGCTCACGATCACCAACCACCCGCGCGGCGGGCCGATCTTCTCGGGACCTCAGCTGCAGCCGTGGCGCTGCCAGCCGACCGCGACGGACGCACAGTGCAACCAGGAGCCGACGATCAGCTGGCTCTACCGGTCAACCAACCCGCTGCTCGACGGCCTCCAGCCCTACGATCCCGCGAACCCGCCTCGCGACGTCGCCACCACGACCACCGACGAGGGCGTGACGGTGCCGTTCGTCGTACGTGTGGAGACCGGCTACCAGAACCGCGACCAGTACCGGATCGCCGTGCTCTGGCAGCCCGGCAAGCCGTGGCAGCGCTGGCGCCCGCAGCAGCAGTGGAACAACAAGCTGTTCGTCCCCCACGGCGGCAGCTGCGGGGTGGACCACGAGACCGGGACCGCGCCGACCGCCGACTACGCCGGCACCTTCGATCTCGGCATCCCGGTCGTCGCGGACGCCCTCGGCGACAGCCCGACCGTCGCCCTCGGCCGCGGCTTCGCGATGCTCTCGACCGCGCTGGCCAACACCGGCCACAACTGCAACGTGACGAGCGCGGCCGAGTCCCTGATGATGGCCAAGGAGCACCTCGTCGAGACGTACGGCGACCTGCGCTACACGATCGGCAGCGGCTGCTCCGGCGGCTCGATCGCTCAGCAGACGATCGCGAACGCCTACCCCGGGATCTACCAGGGCCTGGTCGTGACCTGCTCCTACCCCGACTCGCTCTCGCCGGGCCTGCAGTTCTCCGACTACCACCTGCTCCGCAAGTACTTCGAGAGCTCCGAGACGACCGGAGCGAGGCCTGACGGCGAGCTTGCTCGTCCGTCCGCGCCGAGCGAGGGAGTAAGCGCGCGCAGCGCGCAGCGCCTCACCGACGGCAAGTTCTGGAACCCGCTGCAGTGGGCGGCCGTCGAGGGCCACCTGCTGCCGCTCAACGCGGTCACCGCCGACGAGGGCCTGTTCAAGCAGGCGGTCATGCCGACGCACCCATGCGCCGGGGTCAGCGACCAGGAGCGCTACGACGCCGCCGGCAACCCTGGCGGCGTACGGTGCTCGATCATCGACGGTGCGATCAACGTCTTCGGCCCCCGGCCGGAGAGTGTGTGGACGCCCCAGGAGAAGCAGATCGGGCGCGGCTTCGCGGGCTCGCCGCTGGACAACACCGGGGTGCAGTACGGCCTCGAGGCGCTGCGCTCCGGGGCGATCACGCCAGAGCAGTTCGTCGACGTCAACGAGAAGATCGGTGGGCTCGACATCGACGTCCAGCCGCGGGCACAACGCTCGGTCGCCGACCCGACGGCGCTCACCAACGCCTACCGCAGCGGGATGGTCAACACCGCCAGCAACCTGTCCGACGTGGCGATCATCGACCACCGCGGACCGGACCCGGGCGTCGCGCACGACGCGCGGTGGGCCTGGGCGATGCGCGACCGGCTGATCCGGGAGCAGGGTCACGCCGACAACCAGGTGATCTGGTACGGCGTGACACCCCTCATCGGCGACCCGAGCTACTCCAAGGAGGCGCTGCTCGCGATGGACCGCTGGCTGGCCTCGGTCGAGGCGGACGAGCGAGACGTACCGCTGGCGGACAAGGTGGTGCAGGACCGTCCGGGCGACCTGCACGACCGGTGCACCCAGACCCAGGGCATCTCCAGCGAGGACGGCCTGTTCCTGCCGGTCGCGGACCCGCTCGTGGACGACCTGACCGACGGCGCGCTCGACGGCCTGAACCCCGCCCTCAGCCCGGTCCTGGATCCCGCGCTCAACCTCGTCGTCGACCCGGTCTCGGACCTGGTGTGCGGGCTCGGACCGGTCAGCGACCTGGTCAAGACCGACTTCGCGACGCCGCGGATCGTGGCCGGCGACAACAACTACTCCGACAACGCCAAGTGCCAGCTCAAGCCGCTGCGTCGCACCGACGACTACGGCGCCTTCGGCCTCACCGATGCGCAGTGGACCCGGTTGGAGGCTGCGTTCCCCGAAGGGGTGTGCGACTACAGCGAGCCGGGTGTCGGCTTCACCAAGACCGTGCCATGGCTGACCTACCAGCGGGCCGACGGCTCGGTCGTCTACGGAGGTACGCCGATGGGCGCGGCGCCCCGGTCGACGCCGTTCGGCGGCCCGACCGACGAATAAGATCAGCGGTCCCCGCCGGGTCGGCGCTAAGGTCTCGCCCATGCCTTCCCCGGAGCCGACCTTCGTCCTCGTCCACGGCGCCTTCGCCAACTCGTTCTCGTTCGCACCACTGCAGGCCGAGCTGGCCCTGCGCGGGTTCCGCTCCCTCGCGGTCGACCTCCCCGGCCACGGCTTCGAGGCAACGTTCCCGGCGGCCTACCAGGCGCCCCAGGACCTCGCCGAGCTCGCTTCGGCCCCGGGCGGGATCAAGGGCGTCACCCTCGCCGACAACGTGGCTCGTCTCGTCTCGGTGCTCGAGCGGGCCAAGGAGCACGGCCCGGTGATCGTCGTCGCGCACAGCCGCGGCGGGATCACCCTGACCGCGACCGCCAACGCCCGGCCGGACCTGATCGACTCGATGGTCTACGTCTCGGCCTGGGCCCCGGTGGAGCTGGATGCGGTGGCGTACAACGCCGAGCCGGAGATGGCCTCCTTCGACGCCTCCGCGCTGATCGGCGCAGCTGCCGCGAACCCCGCCGACGTCGGCCTGCTGCGCTGCAACTTCCGCACCGCCTCCGCCGAGGTCCTCGCCGGCCTCAAGCACGCCTTCATGGCCGACGGCACCGACGACGAGTTCCGTACGTTCCTCAACACCTTCCAGCCCGACGAGAACCTCGACGCCGGTGGTCCCGAGGACCGCGCCCAGGCTTCGACGTGGGGCACGGTGCCCCGTGCCTTCGTACGTCTCAGCGAGGACGTCAGCATGCCGCCGGCGATGCAGGACCGACTGATCCGCGAGGGTGACACCCTCACCCCGGACAACCCGTACGCCGTCCACACCCTGACGTCGAGCCACCTCGGCTGGCTCGTCCACCCCGCCCCGGCCGCCGACCTCCTCGCGGAGGTCGCGGCCGGCTGAGGAGGGCTCTCACACGGCACTCACCACGGCACGGGTCCGTTGGCGTCGACGAACGTCCCGGACGGGGCGTCGTCGGGCAGGGTCGCCGCGCGGACGACGACCTCGGCGGCCCGGTCCGCCGTGGTGGGTGCGTTGTCCCGGTTGATCGGGGTCAGGTCGGTCTGCACGAATCCAGGGCACACCGAGGTCACCTTGACGGGGGTCTCGGTGAGCGCCTTCGCCAGCGCGATGGTCACGTTGTTCAGCGCGGCCTTGGATGACTGGTAGGCGGGCACGACCATGCCGTAGTAGGGAGACTCCGGGTTGGTCTGGTCGGCCAGTGACGCCATCGTGGTCGTCACGTTCACGATCCGCCCCGCCTCGCTCTTGCGGATGAGCGGCAGGAACGCCTCGAGGACCGCGACCGCGCCGATCAGGTTGGTCTCGTAGGTGATCCGGAACATCTCGAGGTCGACGACCTCGGCCGGTTCAGGGTTGGTGGCCTCCGGAAGAACCCCGGCGTTGTTGACCAGCACGTCGAGTCGCCCGTACGTCGCGGCAACATGGTCCGCAGCGCGCTGCACGCTGTCGCGGTCGGTGACGTCCAGCTGGAGCGCCGAGGCCGAGTGGCCGTCGCGGTTGAGCCGTTCGACTTCGGCCTCGAGCGCCTCGGGACGGCGGGCGGTCAGGATGACGTGGCTGCCGCTCTGGGCCAGCTGGCGTGCCGTGGCCTCGCCGATACCGCGGCTGGCTCCGGTGACAAGGGCGACCTTCATGTGCTTCCCATCGTTCGAATTGGTTGCTTCATGAACCATTCAACCGATGTCGCCCCGCCACTTCTGGCGGCAATCGGACGTCGCGGAAGCCCCACTAAAACGTTTTCAATCTTGATGTCACCCCTGGTTCACTGTCCCGGTGGCATCCTCCCCCGGCTCCCTCTGGCACACCCTGATCCACCTCCGTGGCAACCCACGCGCATGCGTGTGGACCGAGCCGATGTGGGGTCTGTCGATGGCACTGGTGCTGCCATACCTCTCCGTCTTCATGCTCACGCTCGGACTGCACGACGCACAGATCGGGCTGCTCGCGACCGCCGGGATGATCTCCCAGGTGTTCTTCGGGCTCGCCGGCGGCATCATCACCGACCGGATGGGACGTCGGCTGACGAACGCGGTCTTCGACGTGATCGCCTTCGTGATCCCGTGTCTGATCTGGGCGTTCGCCCAGGACTTCTGGGCTTTCCTGGCCGCGTCGCTGCTCAACGGCGCACTGCAGGTCACCGCGAACGCCTGGGACTGCCTGATGGTCGAGGACGCGGAGCGCGACCAGATCACCGGCATCTACTCCCTGGTGCGGGTCGCGGCCGACTGCTCGGCGCTCTTCGCCCCGATCGCCGCCATCATGGTCGCGCAGTTCGGCATGGAGCCGGCGGTGCGGGTGCTCTTCATCAACGCCGCGGTCGTGATGCTGGCCAAGATCATCCTGTTGTACGCCGCCTCCCACGAGACCCGACAGGGCCGGATCCGGATGGAGCAGACCCGGCACGAGAGTCTCTGGCGGCTCTTCGTCGGCTACCGCGAGGCCGCGCGCCTGCTGGCCCGCTCGCGCGGCTCGCTGCTGGCGCTGGCCATCGCCGCCCTCGTCGCGGCTGTCACCCTTGTCAACGCCACGTTCTGGCAGGTCCTGGTCAACCACCACCTGCACGTACCCGACCCGGTGCTGCCGTTCTTCCCGATGGTGCGCTCGCTGCTGTCGGTGCTCTTCCTCTTCACCCTCATCCGCCGGCTGACCTCGGGGCACGACCTCAAGCAGGCGACCTTGTGGGGCTTCGGCATCTATCTGGCCGGCCAACTCGTGCTCGTCGTGATCCCCGCCGCCGAGGGTGAGGCCGACCTCGTGACGTACGCGCTTCTCGGGGTGTGCCTCCTCCTCGACAGCTTCGGCGCCGGGATGCTCTTCATGCTCTCGGAATCGCTCGTCGCCTTCCACGTCGACGAGGCCGAGCGGTCACGGGTGATGGCGCTGCAGCGCACCGCGGTGATGCTCGCTGCCGCCCCGTTCGGCTTGATCTCCGGGTGGCTCTCGGGGATGGACCGCACCTATCCGTTCTGGCTGACCAGCGGGCTGCTCCTGATCGGTGTGGTCACCACCGTCGTCTGGTGGGTCGGGCCCCACTCCGAGCCGCCGGCCGAGGTCGTGTCGGCGGATCGAGCCTGACCATGGACGCGGCCCACGCGAAACTGGCGTGCGGTCCTGGACGCCCTCGCTACCGAGTGGGGGGACTCCAGCAACATGGGCGCCCGGACCGCACTCGGAAGTGATAGCACGCATCCTGAGTCGAGCGTCGCCAAACCTCGACATCTGGTAACCGATGTTCACGTCAAGATGAAGGTGCTGGAGCGCCGACCCGCGGTGCCGCCGACGGTGAGGGCACCGCGGTCGTGCTGGAGGTATTCGCCGCGGTCCGTGGCCACCTGCAGCGAGATGCCGCCCTTGACCGGGATCCGGCGGAAGCTGGCCTCAGCGGCGTACGCCGGCCCGGGCTCGACCGGGTCGATCCGGACGATGCCGCCGCTGACCCGGACATACCGGTCGGGGAAGTTGACCGACTGCAGCGACTCCGAGCCGTCGCCCGCCAGGCCGGGGACGAAGCGGAACTGGCTGTCGGCGAGCTCTCTCGGGGCATGGTCCACCCGCACGGCGTACTCGTAGTGGCGTACGAACGAGCCCGGCGCGTCCAGCGGAGTGAGCCGTACGATCGGCCCGCCCTTCCCGACCGGGACCCCGAACATGGGTGTGCCGTCCGCGTGCCACACCACCTTCTGAACCCGAGCGTGCCGGTTCGGGTCGTAGAGGGGGTCGCCGGTGATGTCGCGATAGTCCCGGGCGTGGTAGACGAGCACGTCGGTCACGCCGTCCTCGGCGACCGTGAACGAGTTGTGGCCCGGACCGTACTGCCCGGTCTGCACGTTCGTCGTGAACATCGGATCGGGGCTCTTGACCCACGACGCCGGGTCGAGCAGGTCGGCGTCCGCAGGGGCGGTGAGCAGGCCCATGCAGTAGCGCGAGTCCGTGGCACTGGCCGAGAACGTCATGAAGATCCGGCCGTTGCGGATCAACACAGCGGGCCCCTCGTTGACCTTGAAGCCCTGCACCTCCCAGCTGCGGGTCGGGGTCGCGATCCGCGCCGGGAAGGTGCTGATCGCGAACGGGGAGCTCATCTCGGCGATGTAGAGGCTGGTGTTCACCGCGATCTCGGGCTCGCTCTGCGCCCAGACCAGGTAGTGGCGGCCGGCGTGCTCGAACGTGGTGGCGTCGAGGGCGAAGCTCTGCCACGGCGTGATGATCTGCTGCGGTGCGCCCCAGCCCGCGGGGTCGCGCGGGTCGGCGAGCGTCGACTCCATGACGTACATCCGGATCAGGAAGACGTCGTCGGAGTCGCCCGCCGCGAAGTAGACGTACCAGCGGCCGTCGATGTGGTGCAGCTCCGGCGCCCAGATGTGGCCGCCCATCTTCCCGCTGGCGGGGCGGTGCCAGATCACCGACTCCGCCGCAGTGGCGAGGCCGGCGAGCGAGGCCGACCCGCGGATCACCAGACGGTCGTACTCCGGCACGGAGCCGGTCAGGTAGTACATCCCGTCGACAGGCCGGGTCACGAACGGGTCGGCCCGGCGCTCGACCAGCGGGTTCAGGGTCGGCACTCCCCAGATCTCGGCGTCGCTGGGCATCGATACGGGCGGTGCCGCGGCAGCAGGCGTGACCTGCCCGGCGAGGGCGGCCGCCGCTCCGAGGCCGACCCCGGCCTGCAGGAGGTGTCGCCTGCTGAGGCCGGCCCGGAGGCTGAGGTGGTTCAGGTGATCGGACATGGATGCTCCCCTACCGGGTCTGGATGCGGATGAAGGTCACCGAGTACGGCGCGAACGTGCGCGTGAAGGTGCTGTCCACGCCACGGATGGTGCTGGTGACCGGCTTGATGGGCTGCGCCGTACGGGTGTTCTGCTCCTCCGGGTCGCCGCTGATGACGGTCATCTGCGCCCTGGACGCGACCTTGACGCCGAGGTCGATGCGGGTGACCGCCGGCTCGGCCTGGGCGTTGACGACCTTGACGAGCAGGTCGCCGGTCGCCTCGTCACGGGTGACGACCTGCGCGAACGGCTCGGTGACCTGGTCGTCGTCGAACTCCTGGAAGAGCTGGCCGTCGAGGAAGAGCCGGACATGGGTGCCGCGGACCTGGATCCGTACGTCGTAGGTGCGCCCGGTCTCGATCGAGTGGCCCTCACGGGCGACCAGCGTCTCCTTGCCGCCGTTGGTGGCCTTCTCGACGACGGTGCGGGTGTTGTTCCAGCCGCCGATGTTCCACCAGTAGAGGTTGCCGGAGTCCTTCACCCCGAACGCGACCAGGAAGCCCTCGGCACCGGACAGCTTCTTGGCCTTGAGGTTGATGTCGTAGTCGCTCGCGGTGATGTCCGAGCCCTTGACCAGGGTGTCCTGGGCAGCGGCGTCCGTCTGGGTGTACGCGCCATCGACGACCGACCAGCTCCCCCGGTTAGCCAAGGGGCTCCAGCCCTCGGCGTTTCCGTCCTCGAAGTCATCGGCGAACAGCTCGGTCCCATCAGGTGCGGTGACCGACACGTCGTCGTACGCCGCGGAGGTGGCCCAGGTGGAGAGGCCGACGGCGCCGGTGATGGGCTTCGGCTCGATCACCTTGCCGCTCGCCTCGCTGGGTACGACCCGGTCGCCGACGTTGTTCATGAACAGCTTCTGCACCTCGTAGCTCGCCGAGCTCCAGGACTGGTCGTTGTCGAACCAGATCATGTCCGGGCGCCACTGCACGTGATCGATGTTGGCCAGCAGCGGGGCGTAGGACGCGAGCCGCACGACGTCGGCGTTGCGCTCGAGCCCGGTCATGTACGCCGCCTCCGACAGCGCGTTGAAGAGCTTGTTGTCCTGGGAGGCGTACTCACCGAGGAAGACCTTCGGCCCGTTGCGGTCGTAGCTGTCGTAGCGGTCGTTGTTCTGCAGGAACCAGGTCGGGGAGTTGTAGTAGTGCTCGTCGACCATGTCGACGCCGGCGGCCCGGTTCTGCGCCCAGTGCTGGTCGAAGAGCGCGCCCTGGTCGTCGGGGCCGGAGTTGCTGATGATCGTGATCTCCGGGTAGCGCGCCTCGATGGCCGCGCGGAACTTCTCGAACCGCTCGAAGAACTCCGCCGGCAGGTTCTCCTCGTTGCCGACGCCGAGATGAGTGAGTCCGAACGGCTCCGGGTGTCCCATCTCCGCGCGCAGGGCGCCCCACTCGGAGTCGACCGGGCCGTTGGCGAACTCGATGAGGTCGAGGGTGTCCTGGATGTAGCGCTGCAGCAGGGCCTCGTCGTCGGTGACCCGATTCTGGCCGCAGCCGGTGACCAGCGCCGGCACGACCGGCAGCGGCATCGCCCCGATGTCCTCGGTGAACTGGAAGTACTCGTAGTAGCCCAGCCCGTAGGACTGGTTGTAGCCCCAGAAGTTCGCGTTCGTCGCCCGCTCCTCGACCGGGCCGACGGTGTCCTTCCACTGGTAGGACCGGGCACGCTGCCAGCCGGAGGCGGCGTCGTAGCCGGACATGCTGCCGGTGTTGACGAGACAGCCGCCAGGGAAGCGGACGAACTCCGGCTCGAGCGCCGCGATCTTCTCGGCGAGGTCCTTGCGCAGCCCGTTCTCGCGGCCCATGAAGGTGTCCTCGGGCATCAGCGAGACCATGTCGAGGCGGAGGGTGCCGACGCCCTCGCCCTGCAGCCACAACCGCGCAGAGTCGGTCTTGGATGTCGCGGTGAAGGTGCCCGTGTACTTCTTCCAGGTATCCCCGTTCACCTGGATTCGGACCGGATCGGCGTACGAGGTGGCACCGGTCTCGTCGCGCAGCGACACGGTCAGCGGCGTACCGCCGGCGGTGTCCGAGCGCGCCCAGACGGAGAAGTCGTAGCTCTTGCCGGCCTCGAGCGCGACGCCGTTGTTCCAGCCGCCGTTGGAGACGCCGTACGTCCCACCGGCGGTGTTGGCCAGCGAGAGCTGCAGATAGGTGCGGTTGCGCTCGTTGAGCCGGGAGCCGTCGTCGACGGGGGCCGCGGTCCCGCTGCCTCCGTCCTCTCCTCGCGGGGTCCAGGCGGTCAGCCCGGTGTAGGAGCGGTTGTCGGCCGGCAGGAACTCGAAGGATCGGTTCCGTACGAGCTCGGCGTAGAGACCGCCGTCGGCCGCGTAGTTGATGTCCTCGAAGAAGACGCCGTACATCGAGTCGCTGATCTCGGGACCGGGCTGACCGGCGTGGGCCGTGATCGTGTAGTCGGGTTCGGGTGCAGCGACTCGTCGGTCCGCGCCGAGGCTGGGCGCTGCGTAGGACAGGGGCAGTGCGAGGACGGTGGCGGCGGACAGGACGGTCAGCGGACGGATTCTGTGCACGATGGTCTCCTCAGAACACGCGGTAGGCGGTGCGGATGCGGTCCAGCTCGGCCTTGGTCACCGGGAGGACGGTCCCGTGGCGGGGGCGGCTGGGAAGCTGGTAGTCGCTGGAGATCCGGAAGAAGCCCGAGTCCAGGTCGGTGGTCTCGAACGGCACGTACCCGCGGCCGCCGAACTCGTCGATGAACAGGTACCACTTGTCCTCGGTGTTGGACTTGAAGATCGTCGGCCCCTCACCGCGGTCGATGCCCGGGTTGTCGGCCGTCGCCTTGCCGATGCACTCGGCGACGAAGCTCCAGTCCAGGTCGAGCAGCGAGGTGGCCTTCTCCTCGACGATGAACTTGCTGCAGGGCGTGGTGGAGGTGTTGTTCCGCTCGTCCTTGGTGAACCGGTAGTAGGTCCCCTCGTGCTCGACGACGGTGGAGTCGATCACCGAGTAGCCCGGGTCGATCCACACCTGGGGCTCGCTGAAGGTCCGGAAGTCCCTGGTGGTGACGTAGACCATCCGGTTGTGGGTGTTGCCGGCGTGCTCGGGGTCTTCCTCGTCGTAGAGCTTGGAAGCCCAGAAGACGACGTACGCACCGATCCCCTCGTCGTAGTAGGCCTCGGGCGCCCAGGTGTTCCCGGCCTGTGGCGAGGACACGCGGACGTGGCGCTGCTCGGACCAGTTCACGAGGTCCGTGGACTCCCAGATCTCGATGTAGCGGCTCCCGCTGCGCTGCGCCGCGTCCCAGTCCCCGTTGCCGTAGATCTTGAGGTCGGTGGCGATCAGGTAGAACTTGTCGCCCTCTGGGGAGCGGATGATGAACGGGTCGCGTACGCCCTTGTCGCCGTGCTGCGACCGCAGCACCGGCTGGCCGCCGTTGAGCTCGTCCCAGTGAAGCGGGTCGTTGCCCCTGCTGGCGGCGAGGTAGACCTGCTCGCCGTCGGCCGTCCCCTCGCCGGTGAAGTACGCGAAGGTGTAGCCCTCGAGCGGCTCCTGCTTCGGCAGCGGCAGGACCGTCAGCCGGAACTGCCGCTTCTCCTTCACCTTGCCGAGGCTCACGGTGGCGTTGAGCGCCAGGCGGACGGCCTTCTCGCCGTACGCCGGCCGGTCGACCTCGCCGGTCGGGGTCACGACAGTGGGCTCGCTGGATGTCCAGCTGACTTTCGTGCCGTGCAGGCCCTGGGTCGGCAGGGTGATGTTGCCGCGAATCCCGTCGGCATCCCAGACCTTGAGCGCGGCCGTCGCGCGGGTGACCTTCTCCGCGTCGCTGATGTCTGCCGGCACGTTGACGGTGAATTCCTCGGCCTGACTGGCGGAGCCGTGGGCTGCGGTGGCGGTGAGCGTCACGGCGGCATCGGGGCTGCCGTAGGGCGGACGGGTGACGTCGCCGGTCGCGGAGACGACTTTAGGGTCGGAGGAGGACCAGGTGAAGGTGGAGCCGTTCGGGCCGCTGCTCGGGAGCGAGAGGTCACTGACGACGCGGGACGTGTCGCCCAGGTCCAGCCAGGCGAGGTCGCGCTCGACGCGCTGCTCGTCGGTGACATGGCCCAGTTCGTGGACCTCTGCCGCCGTCAGCGCGCGGTCGTACATCCGGAAGTCGCGCAGCTGTCCCTTCAGATGACGGTCGCCGCTGTAGACGGATCGGCCGAGATAGTTCGCGGTCGTGGCCCCGTTGCCGATCTGACCGGGTGTGATGGTCACGCCGGTGCGGCGGGCGACCTCGACACCGTCCTCGTAGAGCACCGCGGTGCCGTCGGCGAGCGTGTAGCTGATGGTCTTCCAGGTGTCGCGGGCCAGGTTGCGGCCGGCCGTGACCGTCTGCTCGGTGCTCCAGTTGCCGGTGGCGATCGATGTCCGATAGGCGTTGCCGGTCGTGAACAGGTAGCCGTTGCCCGTGCCGTTGTCGCCGGTGTTGCCAAGGCCCCAGATGAAGTAGGGATTGGCCTGGTCCGCCGCGATCTTCACCTCGAGCGAGACGGTGATCGACGTCAGACCGGCCATCACATCGTTCGGCAGCCTGACGTGCCCGTTGGTGCCGCCGAGGGACAGCCCCTCGCCGCCCAGCCAGGTCGCGTCACCGGCCAGGGTGCCGTTACGACCAGCACCGGACTCGTCGACCACCGTGGTGCCGGTGACCTGGTCGAGGGGATAGTGGACGACGAGCCCTACGTCGCTCGCGCCTTGCGCCGGCGCGGTGGTCACCTGGCTTGCCAAGATCAGGGGCAGCGAGGCAAGCGCCGCCAGGGTGCGCCCGAGATGCTTCCGGCGCGGGTTGTGGGGGGTCGGGTTCGACTGGTCCATCTGCGCTCCAGGGGTCAGCTTTGGACAAACGCCGGGCACTCATGTGTGACTGCGGTCACATGAATGTGAGCGCTAACATAACCAGTGGCCCGAGGGTGTCGTCAAGAGTCGTCAGGCAATTCGCGTGAGCACTCACGCCGACTGGTCCCTGACGCGCGCGGCGGACGAAAACGAGGAAACCCCCGCCGTTCCGGCCGTGTTCTGGCTGGTCAGACGAGGGTTTTGGTGGAGCCGCCTGTCGGAATCGAACCGACGACCTTCTCATTACGAGTGAGACGCTCTGCCGACTGAGCTAAGGCGGCGTACCGTCAGCCGTTACCGCATGAAGCGGCTCTGGTTGAGCGGACCGGATGAGTGTACCGAGACTGCGCGCTCGACACTAAAACGGTGCGCCTCGACGTGCTCGTCGATGGTCATGCGGGTGGGCTTGCCCTTGCCGATGAGGCGGCCCAAGCGGCGTACGCCGTGCTTCATTGTTGCTTTGCTCTTCTCTGAACGTGGGTCAACCACCGACTGCGGACACAGGGGTGGTGATTCAATGATGACCGCCGGCGATTCATAGAGGTAGACGATCTTTCCTTGGAAAGTCATAGGATGTCTCTATGTTGTCGCTGCACCAGCTCCGCGTCTTCCTCGCGGTCTACGAGCATGGCTCGTTGACCGCGGCGGCCGACGAGCTCGGGTATGCACAGCCGTCGATCTCGGAGCAGGTCAGAGGCCTGGAGCGTACGCTCGGCGTCCAGCTCTTTCGGCGCGTAGGGCGTGGGGTGGTGCCGACCGGGGTGGCCGACGAGCTGAGGCCGCACGCGGAGCGAACGGTCGCGGCTGCCGAGGACGCGCGCAAGGCCGTGCAGTCGGTGAAACAGTTCGAGACCGGAACGATCCGGTTCGGGATGTTCGGGATCGCGCGGCTCTACGGCGGCGCCGGCCTGGTGGCCGACGTGCTCGACCGCTACCCGGGCGTGCGCGTCGAGCTGATGGGGCAGAACTCCGCCGAGGTCCAGGAGGACCTGAGACGTGGACGGCTCGAGGCGGCGATGCTGCTCGTCGGCAGCGTCTCCGGTCCGGGGCTGAAGGTCACGCCGGTGGCGCGCGACGAACTCGTCTACATCTCGGCCGACCCGGCCCACCTGGCCACGCCGGTCACCCCGCACCGGCTCTCGCTGGCCTCGCTGGTCATGTCCGACACGAGCTGGAGCTCCGAGGACCCCACCCGGGTCACCATCCGCAACCTGCTCCACGAGACCGGGCGCAACCCACCCAGCCGGATCGAGGTCGAGGACATCGAGACGGCCGTCGAGCTGGTGGGGATGGGATACGCCGACAGCGTCATCGCCAAGGGAGCAGCCGAACAGCTGCTCCCCCGGCTGGCGCCGAAGGCTGGCTGGGTGTCGCTGCGGCCCCGGACGTACGACACCTTCGCCGTCGTCCACCGCACCGACGCCACCCTCTCCCCCGGCGCCACGTTGATGATCGAGCTGGCCACCAAACGGATCCAGGCCATCGCGGACCCGGTTCACCGGCGATAGCTGTTCCTCCGTCAAGGGATGCAGCCGAAGGCTCACATCCCGTGCGGAGTTCCGCTGGGGATGTGAGGTCTGACCTGCATACCTTGACGAAGGTCTCGGCTCAGTCGCAGCCGTAACCGTCGTTGTCGGCGTCGAGGCGCCACGGGTCAGAGCCGTGGACGCGTACGGGCTTCTTGTAGCCGGGGATCTCACCGCAGTCGCGGTCGTTGGTCGAGGTGGCGTTGAAGACCTGCTCGCCGTTGGCGTAGGTGTAGTCCAGACCCGAGACGCGCTTCTTCAGGTAGAACGACGCGGACACGTCGGCCCGCCGGTTGGCGTCGCCGGCGAACTTCCAGCGGTAGTAGCGGCTGACCTTCGGCGTCACGATCACGGCGCACTTGCCGTACCTGTTCGTCACGCAGGAGGTCACGCTCATCCAGCGGCCGCTGGCCTTCTTCTGCAGGTGGATGCGCTTGCCCTTGATCGGGTTGCCGCCCGCGGTCAGCTTGCCGACGGGGCGGTAGGACCTCGTCCCGTACTTGGGGGCGGAGAGCTTGACGACCTTGGTGATGACCTTTGCGACGGTCCCCGGGGGCGTGGTGGCGTGGGCGGGCTGGCTGATGACGGGGGCTACCGCGATCGCCAGGGAGGCGATGGCGGTGGCAGCGAAGACCTTCGTCGTCGAACGGATTCGCTGGTTGATGATCACGTGCTCGTGACCCTTCCTCTCGAAGTGATGCTTCCGGCTGAGATCCTCTGGTTCAGAGAGATCCGCCGGAGCGTCACGACGAGGACCCACCCCACATCGGGTAAATCCGCAGTTCGAGCGGTGTCAGCACTCCAAGCCGTTGTCGGGGACCTTGCCGTCGACCAGGTAGGCGTCGATGGCGTCGTCGACGCAGCCGTTGCCCTGCATGTAGCCGGTGTGACCGTCGCCGTCGCGGGAGACGAGTACGCCGTTGTCGAGAGCCTTGGCGAGGGCCTCGGCCCACACGTAGGGCGTGGCCGGGTCGCGAGTGGTGCCGACGACGACGATCGGGTTGGAGCCCTCGGCGTCGATCTCGGGCTCGGGCTCGGTGGCCTTGAACTTCTCCGCGGCGCAGCCGTTGAGCATCCAGGCGAGGGCGGCACCGAAGGTGGGAGCGGCCTCCTCGAAGGCAGGCACCTGCTTGCGTACCTCCTCCGGGCTGAGGCCGGAGGAGTCGTCGAGGCAGTTGATCGCCCAGTTGGCCTCCATCGTGTTGTTGATGTAGCCGCCCTCGGGGTCGCGGCCCGCGTAGTTGTCCGAGAGGCTCATCAGCTGGGAGCCGTCGCCCTTCAGCGCCGCCTGGAGGGCGTCGGTGAGGTAGGGCCAGTAGGACTCGACGTAGAGCGGGGTGATCAGGCCGTAGAGGGCGTTGCCGGCGGTCAGCTCGCGGTCGCCGGCGGGCAGCGGCTCGGCGTCGATGTCGGCCATCAGCTTCTGCACGCGCTCGACGCCCTCGTCGACGCTGTCGCCGAGGAAGCAGCTGCCCTCGTCGACGCAGTTCTCGACGTAGGAGCGGAGTGCGACCTCGAAGCCCTTCGCCTGGGCGAGGTTGGCCTCGAGGACGCTCAGCCCGGGCTCGATCGCACCGTCGAGCACGAAGCGGCCGACCCGGTCGGGGTAGAGCTCGGCGTAGGTCGAGCCGAGCTGGGTGCCGTAGGAGGCGCCGAAGTAGTCGAGCTGGTCCTCACCGAGCGCAGCCCGGAGTACGTCCATGTCCCGAGCCGCCTCGACGGTGCTGACGTGGGCGGAGATGCCGTCCTTCTGGGCCGCGCAGCCGTTGGCCATCTCGACGCCGGTGTCGACGTACGCCTTCTCCTCGGCGGGGGTGTCGGGGTCGGGGTCGACCGCGACGTAGGCGTCCAGGCTCTTGTCGTCGAGGCAGTCGACCGGGGTGCTCTGCCCGACACCGCGCGGGTCGAAGCCGACGATGTCGTAGGAGTCGCGGACGGTGGAGCTGAAGGACTGGTTGTTGTAGAGGGCGTACTCGATGCCCGAGCCGCCAGGGCCACCCGGGTTGATCGCCAGCGAGCCGATCTTCTCCTCGTTGGCCGGGTCCTTGATGACCGAGACCTCGATGGTGCGGCCGGTCGGGTCGGAGTAGTCGAGCGGGACCTCGAGGGTCGCGCACTCGAAGGCGCCGTTGCAGTCCTTCCAGTCCAGCTTCTGGCTGTAGAAGGTCTGCAGTCCCTCGGTCGGGGCCGCGGTCGCCTCCGCGCTCGGGCTCACCTGGTCGGCGTCGGGGGTGCCGCCGTCGGCACCACAGCCTGCGGCGATGACGGTCAGAGCGGTCAGCGCGGCGGCGCCGGTCACTGCTTTGAGTTTCACTGATCTCCTCCGGGCGGCAACAGCGCCACCATCATCGCTTCCAGCACCAACTGGGGCTGCACGTTGAACTCCAGCAGCTGCTCACGGGCTTCGAAGATCGCCCCGATCCGCTGCAGGTTGAGCTCGGGGGTCGAGGCCGCGACGAGCTGTTCGATCTCGCGCCGGTGCTCCTCGTTGACGAGGGTCACCGGAGCGCCGGCGGCCATCGCGATCGCGTCGCGGTAGACCGAGACCAGATCCATCAGCCCGCGGTCGATCACGTCGCGGTGGCGGCGGGTGGCGCGGCGCTTCTGGTCCTTCTCGAGCGCGGACAGCGCCGGGCCGTACTCACGCGGCCGGCGGCCGCGATCGACCACGCCGTAGCCGGTGTCGAGGTCGGCCTTCTCCTGAGCGTCGAGGTCGGCGGTGACCGCGTCGGCCTCCTCCTTCGAGACCGCGGCGAGCTCGCCCGCGGCCCGGAGCGCGTCGGCGAGGGTGTTCAGCCGGGCCGGGTAGGCGACCACCTGCTCGCGACGGCGCCGGGTGTCGTCGTCGCGGGCCAGCGCCTTGGCCCGGCCGATGTGGCTCTGGCTCGCGCGCGCCGCGTAGGCAGCGCGCGCCTCGTCGACACCGAGCGTGCGCTGAAGAAAGCGGGTCACGTCGGGCGCTGTCGGGGTGGACAGAGTGACCAGCCGGCACCGGGACCGGATGGTCGGGAGTACGTCCTCGACCGTCGGCGCGCAGAGCATCCAGACCGTGCGGGCGCCGGGCTCCTCGACCGCCTTGAGCAGCGCGTTGTTGGCCTGCTCGGTGAGCCGGTCGGCGTCCTCGATGATCAGGATCTGCCAGCGGCTCCCGGCCGGGCTCAAGGCCGCCTGGCGGACGAGGTCGCGGATCTCGTCGACGCCGAGGGTGAGCTTCTCGGTGCGGACCAGGTTGACGTCGGCGTGGCTGCCCGCCAGCACCGTGTGGCAGGCGTGGCACTGGCCGCAGCCGCCGTCGGGGCACTGGAGCGCGGCGGCGAAGGCGATGGCGGCGTTGGAGCGTCCCGAGCCCGGAGGGCCGGTGAAGAGCCACGACTGGGTCATGCCGTGGCCCGTCGCTGCTGTCTGCAGCGTGGAGATGATGTGGCGCTGGCCGACCAGGTTGTCCCAGACCGAGGTGGTGGCGACGTTCATGCACTCACCGCCTGGGTGAGCAGCGGCTCGAGGCGCGCCAGCACCGCGGCGTGGATCTCCTCGACCGGAGCGCGGGCGTCCAGGACCAGGTAGTGGTCAGGGTTCCGCTCCGCCAGCCCGACGAATGCGGAGCGCACTCGCTGGTGGAACTCGACCGACTCCTGCTCCATCCGGTCGCGCTCCTCGAACCGGGTGAAGCCGGCCGTCGGGTCCAGGTCGAGCAGCACGGTCAGGTGGGGCCGCAGGTCGGCGGTCGCCCACCGCGCGACCTCCTCGAGCTGCGTGGCGTCCAGCACCCGGCCGGCGCCCTGGTAGGCCAGCATCGAGTCGACATAGCGGTCGGTGATGACCACCTCGCCCCGCTCCAGCGCCGGGCGGACCATCGACTCGATGTGCTCGGCCTTGTCGGCGGCGAACAGGAGCGCCTCGGTCCGGTCGTCGAGGTCGCCGGTCTCCGGGGACAGCACGATGCGGCGTACGTCCTTGCCTACGGCCGTGTCGCCCGGCTCGAAGGTCAGCAGGACCCGGTGGCCGCGCGCGGTCAGGGCCTCGTGGAGCAGCCGCGACTGGGTCGACTTGCCCGAGCCCTCGCCGCCCTCGAAACAGACGAAGACGCCGTGCTCTGCGTAGACACCCGGAAACCTCACGAGGCAAACCTACGGGGTGGTACCGACAACCCCGGAGTACGCCGCCCGCGGATAGGGCGATTCCCGGATGTCGAAGGTCGGACCTCCACGTTAAGGTTCGGGTCGTCCTCACGCTGAACCTAGGAGTCTCCGGTGATCTACGTCCTGATCGTCCTGCTGCTGGCCGCCCTCGCGGTCGCGGCCTACCTGCTCTGGAAGAGCAGGCAGCAGCCGACGGCGCAGAAGGAGCCCGACGACTTCATCGGCGACCAGCACAAGCATGCCTCCGACCAGCTGCGCCAGGTGCGCAACGGCGACGTCATCGAATACCTCGGCCACAACTGGTTCGTCCGCGGGCGGATCGACTTCGACGAGCACGGCTACCGCTGGACCGAGCACATGCTCGACGACGCCGAGGGCAAGAAGTGGCTCTCGATCGAGGACGACGAGAGCTTCGAGGTCTCGCTGTGGCACGCGATCCCGCTCGGCGACATCGAGCAGGGCGCCGTCGGTGACCGCGACATCATCGTCGGCGGCGTCGCCTACCGGCTCCAGGAGAAGGGCTCCGCCGCCTTCACCGCCACCGGCGCGACCGGCACGGCGCCCTCGGGCACGGCCGAGTACGCCGACTACAAGTCGGTCGACGGCAAGCTGCTCGGCTTCGAGAAGTGGGGCAACAACTGGGAGCCCTCCCTCGGCGAGGTGCTGCAGCCGTTCGAGCTGACCGTCTACCCCTCCACCGACCGGCCCGCCACGCTGGACGACGAGTGACGCTTCTCGACGTCCCGTTCGCGGACGTACGCGGTGACACCCTGCGCTGGACCCTCGCACCGACCCCCTGCACCCCGCTGGCCTCCCGGACGGTTGACCTCGGCACCGGTCTCACGGTGACGCTGAGCGTGCTGGGCGCCAGCCACCAGGTCGTCGTACGCCGCCACGACCGCCCCCTCCTGCACGAGACGATCGCGTGCGGGATCGCCGAGGCCGCGCCCCTTCCCGAAGCGCACGCGGCAGGCGGCTACCGCCTCGTCTCGCACGTCGAGGAGATGGGACCCGAGGAGCTCGCCACGCGGGCGTCGCGGCTCGTGGAGCGGCTGAGCGGGCGTACGGATGCCGTCGTAGCGCACTTCCCGGGTGACCCGCACGCGGTGACCGCGCTGACCCTGGATCGGTCCGACGCCGGGCAGATCGTCTGGAACACCTGGCACACCTACCCACAGACCGGCGAGATCGTCGCCACCACCACCAGCTACCGGCCCGAGGAGGGCACAAGTGTCTGACCCCCATGGCTCCGGAGGCCCGAACCGCAAGCTGATCGGTTGGGCGATCGTCGCCGCGTGCGTCGCGCTCGCCATCATCATCGCCATCGCCGTGTCCGGCGACGGGAACAGCCCCGAGAAGTACCTGCGCAAGAACTTCGACCACGTCAGCGGCACCGACCCCGACAGCGAGGCCGGGATCGTCTTCGAGGACGACGGCTCGGTGAGTTCGGTCGCCAACCAGATCGCGAGCGGCACCGACGCCGACGAGAACCGCGCCGAGGGATCCAGCCACTACCTGCGCTACGACGACGACTGGCTGGTCGTCGTGGAGCCGCGTACGCCCTCGGGATCGACGATCACGCTCTACGAGTACGACCGTGGCTACCGCCACCACGCCACGGTGATCGGACTGTGGGGCTGGAACAGCTACTACGGCCGCAACAGCGGTGGCGGCAGCAGCGGTGATTCCTTCCGCGGCGGCGGCAGCGGATCCGGCAAGTGACCACCCTCAGACTGGAGAGATGAACCGATGACTGACCTTGTGAGCGGACTGCTGTCCACCGTCGCCTTCGCCGCCCTCGGGCTGGTTCTGCTGATGATCGGCTTCTACGTGATCGACCTGCTCACGCCGGGCCGGCTGGGGCAGCTGATCTTCGTCGAGCACCGCCGCGACCCGGCACTGCTGCTCGGCTCCTCGGTCGTCGCGATCGCGACGATCGTGGCGACCTCGATCTACACCGCGGAGGCGGACACCCTCCAGGGGCTCGCCGAGACCGCTGCGTACGGTCTCATCGGGATCGCCCTGCTCGCGTTCGCGTTCGTGATCCTCGACCTGCTCACCCCGGGCCGGCTCGGCGAGCTGATGACCGACGACAAGGACGACCCGGCGATCTGGGTCGCCGTCGCGGTGCAGCTGGCCGTCGGCGTGATCGTGGCGGCCTCGATCACGTGAGCCTGACCCTCCCCTCGTTGTCTGCGCTGCCCGAGGGACGGGCGGCGCGGCTGCTCGTCCTCGCGGCGGTGTTCGTCTGCGCTGCCTGCGGCCTCGTCTACGAGCTCGCGCTGGTGACGCTGGGGAGCTATCTGCTCGGCAACTCGATCGCCCAGACGTCGCTGGTGATCGCGGTGTCGATGTTCGCGATGGGCATCGGCGCCGTGCTCGCCAAGCCGCTCACCGCGCGGCCGCTGCGCTCGTTCGTCGGTGTGGAGATCGCGCTCGCCGCGGTCGGCGGCGCCTCGGTGCCGGCGCTCTACGCCGCGTTCGCGTGGCTGCATCTCTACACCCCGATGATGCTGCTGGTGACGTTCCTCATCGGCGCTCTGGTGGGCGCCGAGATCCCGCTGCTGATGGAGCTGCTGCAGCGGCTGCGGCGCCAGCAGGCCTCGCTCGCGGTCGCCGACATCAACGCGGTCGACTACGTCGGGGCGCTCATCGGCGGGCTGGCGTTCCCGTTCCTGCTGCTGCCGACCCTGGGGCTGCTGGTGGGGACGGTGGCGACGGCTGCCCTGAACGTCCTCGCCGCCTGGACCGTCGGGGTGGCGCTGGCCGGCTCACGCCGGCAGCGTGGGACGGTCACGGCGATCTGTGGCGCGCTCGCGGTCGCCCTCGGCCTGACCGCGGTGACGGCCGACTCCTTCGAGCTCAATGCCCGGCAGGCGCTCTACCGCGACCCGATCATCCACTCCCAGCGCTCGGACTATCAGGAGATCGTCGTGACCCGCGGCGCTCCGGTCGGGCCGGCGTTCGATGACGTACGCCTCTTCCTCGACGGTGACCTGCAGTTCTCCTCGCTCGACGAGTACCGCTACCACGAGATGCTCGTCCACCCGGCGATGAACGGGCCGCATCAGCGGGTGCTGATCATCGGCGGTGGCGACGGGCTCGCGGCGCGCGAGGTGCTGCGCTATCAGTCGGTCTCCTCGGTGACGCTGGTCGATCTCGACCCTGCTGTGGTGTCCCTGGCGCGCTCCTTCGAGCCGGTCTCGTCGCTGACGTCGGGGTCCCTGGAGGACCCCCGGCTGACGTACGTCGCCGCCGACGCGTTCTCTTGGGTGCGCGACTACTCCGGGGCTCCGTTCGACGTGGTCATCGCCGACTTTCCCGACCCGGACTCGACCGCTCTGGCCAAGCTCTACTCCGTCGAGAACTACAGCATGATCGCGCGGCTGCTCGCCCCGTCCGGACGGATGGCCGTGCAGTCGGGCAGCCCGTTCTTCGCGCCGGACGCGTTCTGGTCGGTGCGGCACACCCTCACCGAGGCCGGCTACCGGACCACGCCCTACCAGGCGGACGTACCCTCCTTCGGGAACTGGGGCTACGTCCTCGCCTCCCGCGACGGCTCGGCCCCTGAGCTGGCGCTCGACGACGAGGCGCCGGGCGGGCTGCGCTACGCCAGCGACGCCGTGCTCGCGGCCGCCTCCTCGTTCCCGCCGGACCGCGCCGAGCGGCCGACCTCGGTCACCACGCTGCTGGATCCGGCGATCCTGGACTATGCCCGGAAGGGTTGGGTGGGCTACTGATGTTCTTCCTTCTCCGACTGGTCCGGCGCACCTCGCGGCACTACGCCTGGGTGCTGCCGCTCGCCATCATCGGCTTCGTCTTCGTCACCGGCTGGATCGCGATGGCGCTGGTCCAGCCGGGCAGCGACATCGTGCGCCCCACCAACTACTGGTGGTGGTTCCTGGTCACCGCGACCACGGTCGGCTACGGCGACCTCTTCCCGGAGACCACCGGTGGTCGGCTCGTCGGGGCGTACGTCGTCTTCGGCTCCATCACCACCCTCGCCATCTTGTTCAGCCGGATCTCGGCAATCATCGAGAACGCCAAAGGACGCCGCATGCGTGGAGAGATCAGCTTCAGCGGACAGAACCACATCGTGATGCTCGGCTACGCCGCCGGACGCACCGAGCGGATCCTGGCCGAACTGCTCTCCGAGCCGGAGCGCGAGGTCGTGCTCGCGACCTGGGAGGACCAGCTCTCCGAGCACCCGATGCCCGGGGAGGACCGCCTTCATTTCGTACGCGGCGACATCACCGACCTCGACGTGCTCGCTCGCACCGGGCTGTCCAACGCGCACAGCGTGCTGATCGACCCGAGTGACGACAACGAGGCGGTCACGCTCACCGTCGCCGCCAACACCGCGGCTCCTTCGGTGCACACGATCGTGGCGCTGCGCGACCTGCGCGTGCAGCGCACCATCTTCCGCGTCGACACCACCGTCCACTGCGTCCAGTGGCACAACACCCAGCTGATCGCCGAGGAGCTCAGCGACCCCGGGATCGCGGAGGTCTACCAGGAGCTCGCCACCGCCGGCGGCAAGGGCACCTACTCGCTCACGGTGCCTCCTTCGGCCGCGACCGTGGACGTCGGCGCCTGGCAGGCCGCTCTCGGCCGCTCGCACGGCGCCACGCTCCTCGCCGTACGAAGCGTCGACGGCATCCAGGTCAGCCCGCCGTGGGACCTGCCCGTCTCCCCTGGCGCGCGGCTCTTCTACATCGCGGCCGATCGGTTGGACTACGACGAGGTCGTCGGGTCGCTCGGCTGACGGAGGCGCAGGAATACCCGGTTAACCGGGTATTCCTGCACTTCTCAGGCATTGCAACACCCGAGAAGTGCAGGAAACACCTGAGAAGTCAGGCGTTCGCCACGCTCAGTGACAACCTGATCACGACTTCTTGGTCGCGGCCTTCTTGGTCGTCTTCTTGGCGGTCGACTTCTTCGCCGGGGACTTCTTCGTGGTCTTCTTCGTCGCCCGCTTGGTGGTCTTCTTCGCCGGACCCTTGGCGCGCTTGTCGGCGAGCAGCTCGGCGGCACGCTCGGCGGTCAGGGTCTCCAGGTCGTCGGCGGCCCGGAGGGTGGCGTTGTACTCACCGTCGGTGACGTAGGGACCGAAGCGGCCGTCCTTGACGACCATCGGCTGTCCGGAGACCGGGTCGGGGCCGAGCTCCTTGAGCGGCGGCTTGGCGGCGGCACGGCCGCGCTGCTTCGGCTGGGCGTAGATCTGCTCAGCCTCCTCCAGCGTGATCGTGAGCAGCTGGTCCTCCGAGCTCAGGGTCCGGGAGTCGGTGCCCTTCTTCAGGTAGGGCCCGTAGCGGCCGTTCTGGGCGGTGATCTCCTCGCCGTCGGCTGCGGTGCCGACGACCCGGGGCAGGGTCAGCAGCTTGACCGCGTCCTCGAGCGTGATGGTCTGGAGGTTCATCGACTTGAAGAGGCTCGCGGTGCGGGGCTTGGCGCCCTTCTTTGCGTCCTCGGGGAGCTGCTCGGTGACGTAGGGACCGAACCGCCCGCTCTTCGCGACGACGGTGAGGCCCGTCTCGGGGTGGACGCCGAGGTTGAGCTCCTCGCCGGCCGGGTTGGCGAAGAGCTCCTTGGCCTTCTCCAGGGTGAGCTCGTCGGGCGGCAGGTCGTCGGGGACGTTGGCACGCACCGCGAACGGGGTGCCGTCGTCGCCAGGACCCTCGATGTAGGGGCCGTAGCGGCCGACCCGGAGGTTGACCCCGGCGTCCGGAGAGCCGACCGGGAAGGTCGCCAGCTCGCGGGCGTCGATGTCGCCGAGACCGTCGACCAGCGGCTTGAGGCCCATGACCCGCTCGGAGCCGAAGTAGAACTCCCCGAGCTCGGTGGTCATGTCCTTGTCGCCCTTGGCGATCTCGTCGAGGATCTCCTCCATGCTCGCCGTGAACCGGTAGTCGATCTGGCGCGGGAAGTGCTCCTCCAGCAACCTGACCACCGAGAACGCGACCCAGGCCGGCACCAGCGCGGTGCCCTTCTTGAAGACGTAACCGCGGTTGATGATGGTCTGGATGATGCTCGCGTACGTCGACGGACGGCCGATCTCGCGCTCTTCGAGCTCACGGACGAGGGTCGCCTCGGTGTAACGGGCCGGGGGCTTGGTCTCGTGACCGTCCGCGGTGAGGCTCGCGGCGTTCACCCGGTCGCCCTCGGTGAGGTTCGGGAGCCGCGTCTGCTGGTCGTCGGAGGTCTGGTCGGCGGAGTCGGTGCCCTCGACGTACGCCTTCAGGAAGCCATGGAAGGTGATCACGCGGCCGGTCGCGGAGAAGACCACGTCCTCGCCCGTGGCCGCCGAGGCGCCGAGTCGGATCGCGACCGAGTTGCCGACCGCGTCCTTCATCTGGGAGGCGACGGTGCGCATCCAGATGAGCTCGTAGAGGCGGAACTGGTCGCCGGTCAGACCGGTCTGCGCCGGGGTGCGGAACGAGTCACCCGCGGGGCGGATCGCCTCGTGGGCCTCCTGGGCGTTCTTGACCTTGGAGGCGTACGTCCGGGGGGCGTCGGGCAGGTATTCGGCTCCGTAGAGCTCCCGGACCTGAGCGCGGGCCGCGCTGACGGCGTCTCCGCTCAGAGTCGTGGAGTCGGTACGCATGTAGGTGATGAAGCCGTTCTCGTAGAGACGCTGGGCGACCGACATCGTGGTCGACGCGCTCATCCCGAGCTTGCGGCTGGCCTCCTGCTGCATCGTGGTGGTTCGGAAGGGGGCGTACGGGCTGCGCTTGTAGGGCTTCGACTCGACCGAGCGGACCTCGTAGGTCTGGCCCTCGAGGCCGGCGACCAGGGACTCGGCGCGGGTGCGGTCGAGGTGGACGACCTTGTCGCTCTTCAGCAGGCCGTCGGGGCCGAAGTCGGTGCCGCGGGCGACGCGGCTGCCGTCGACCGAGGTGATCCGGGCCGGGAACATCCGCGGCTCGTGGTCGGAGCCGGCGTCGAAGGTGCCGGCGAGATCCCAGTAGGAGGCGGTGCGGAAGGCGATCCGCTCACGCTCGCGGTCGACGACGAGCCGGGTGGCGACCGACTGGACGCGCCCGGCGCTCAGGCGGGGCATGACCTTCTTCCACAGCACCGGGGAGATCTCGTAGCCGTAGAGACGGTCGAGGATGCGGCGCGACTCCTGGGCCTCGACGAGGTCCATGTCGAGCTCGCGCGGATTCTCGGCGGCAGCCAGGATCGCGGCCTTGGTGATCTCGTGGAAGACCATCCGCTTGACCGGGATGCCCTTCTTCGGCTTCAGCTCGTCGAGAAGGTGCCAGGCGATCGCCTCACCCTCGCGGTCCTCATCGGTGGCGAGGTAGAGCTCGTCGGCGTCCTTGAGGAGCGACTTGAGCTTGGCGATCTGCTTCTTCTTGTCGCTGGGGACGACGTAGTAAGGGGTGAAGCCGTTGTCGACATCGACGCCGAAGCGCCCCCACGGCTTGTCCTTGATCTTGGCAGGGGTGTCTGCCGCGCTCTGCGGAAGGTCGCGGATGTGCCCGACGGATGCCTCGACGACATACCCCTGTCCGAGGTATCCGCCGATCTTCTGAGCCTTCGCCGGGGACTCGACGATCACCAACTTGTGTGCCACTGACGTCCTTATCTCACTGCAGCAGAGCCTGGCACCACTGACAAGCTCTGGCGAGACACGTTAGCGCGTGTCTCCAGCCGGCATGGGTCCAGTCACCGCGGTTCATGCGGCACTGAGCTCTCGGACAACATGGCGTGTTGCCTTGGGCGCCGCGAAGACAATACCTAGCACGCTGGGGAGCGGGAGCGTGAAATCGGTGTCTCATCCGGCCATGTCCAAAAACTGTCGGTGCCCGTCCGTATGGTGGCTTTCGAGGACGGCGAGACCCATCCGAACCGAGAGGTCTCTGCTGATGATCGACGCCGAATACATCGACTACATAGAGGGTCTGGCCACGCCCCCGGAGCACCTGGTCTGCTCCGAGTGCGCGCAGCTGCTCACCCGGACCAACGTGATCCTGGAGCGCCTGGAGGCCGAGCTGACCCGGCCACGCTGGGCGGAGCCGGATACGCCGCCACGACCCGACCACGAAGTGGCCCTGGACTGGCTGGCCGCGCTGTGCGGCGGCCACGAGGCTGTCACCGCGCTCGATGCCGCACCGCTGGTCGAGGACGGGCTCGACCTGCCGGTCGTGGAGGATCCGGCGGGACGTACGCAGCTGGAGGCGGTCGCCGCGCTGCTCGACGAGGTCGCGGCCGACTTCCCGGTAGAAGAGGTGGGCTTCGCGCTACGGCGGGCGCTGCTGCGGCTGTGGGAGATCGACCCGCTGGTCGTCGACCGGCCCACGCAGCCGGCTCAGGTCGCTGCCGGGATCGTCTGGACGGTCCTGGGCGCCAACGGGCTCGCCGGGCCGGGTGGCCTGGTCACCGCGACCGAGCTCAAGGAGCGGCTGGGCGTGAAGAAGATGCCGTCGGCCTACGGCAAGCAGCTGGCGGCCGCGCTCCGCGGCTTCTGGCCGTGGCAGACGCAGCGGCCATGGGGCATGCGCGACCTTCCCGACCTCGAGCCGCTGGGCTACCCGGACCTGCTGGTCTCGAGCGTGCGCAGACGCCTGATCAGGCTGCGGGACCAGGCGTGCCTGGCGCGGGACGGAGGAAACCCTCGCTGACCAGCTCCTGGGCGATCGGCAGATAGCTGCTACGCACGACCGCGGGGTCGCGGTCGAGGATCTGTGCGAGCGCGTCGAGGATCTGGCCGACGGTCAGGTCGCCGTCGCACGCGCCCGCGAATGCTGCCTCGATCGTGTCCGCCTGGCGCGCGCGGCGCAGGCCACGCTGCTGGCGCAGGATGACGGTGCTGGGGTCCTCGGCGCCGGGCTGGCCGAGGGTCTCCTGCTGGACGTCCTCGACGATCACCAGCGTGGTGTCCTCGGTGACCTCGACGCGGGCCGCCTCGCCCCACGCCTCGAGCGCCGGGGCGATCGGCTGCTCGACGTCGTAGGGCCACTCGAGGAGCTCGCGCTTCGGGTTGCTCGCGCCGGTGCGGTGAAGGTTGATCCAGCCGAACCCGACGCCCTCGATCTTCTGCTCCTCGAACCAGGACAGCCAGGTGTCGTAGCGCGTCAGGTAATCCTGGGCGCCGTGGTGGCCGGAGTCCTTGAGCCACAGCTCGACGTACGCCGCGGGATCGAGCACCTCACGCTGGACCACGAACGCGTCGACCTCGTCCCCGAGCCAACCCTCGAGGCGGTCGTCCCAGGGCTGGTCCTCGGAGATGATCCAGTTGCCCAGGATCTGACACCAGCCGCCCTCGGTGAGCATGCCGGGAGCGGCCCTGACGATGTCCTCGACCACCCGGTCGCCGGGAAGCCCGGAGTCGCGGTAGACGAGGCGCTCACCGGTTGCCGGGCTGATCACGAACGGCGGGTTGGTGGCGATCAGGTCGAAGCGCTCACCGGCGACGGGCTCGAAGAACGACCCGTCACGTACGTCGATCCGGTCCGCCACGTCGTTGAGGGCGGCGTTGAACGCGGTGATCCACAGGGCTCGCTGGTTGACGTCGGTCGCGACCACCCGGTCGCTGTGGGTGGCGAGGTGGAGGGCTTGGACGCCGCAGCCGGTGCCGAGGTCGAGCGCCGTGCCGACCTGGTCGCGGATGGTCAGCTGAGCCAGGGAGGTCGAGGCGGGGCTGATGCCGAGCACGTGCTCGGGGCCGACGCGCTGCGGGCCGCCGTCGAGCCCCGGCGTGAGGTCGGAGACGACCCAGAGGGCGGTGTCATCGGTGGCGTACGGACGTACGTCGAGGCGGGCCGCGACCTCGCCGACCGACTGTTCCAGGATCCCCTCGACGGCGAGCCGGTCGACGAGCCCGGGCAGGGCTGCCTCGGCGTGGTCCAGGGGTACGGTCGTCTGCAGCAGGAAGAGCCGGATGAGCGTCTCGAGCGGGGAGCCTCCGTGGGTGCGCCGCCGGCCCGGCAGGGTCTCGTTGCGACTCAGCGCGCTGTGCGCGGTCGGACCGAGCAGCTCGGCGACGGAGTCGTAGGAGAAGTCGGCCTGCTGGAGGGCGTCACGGAGCCGGTGCGGGAGGTCACTCACACCTGGAGCCTAATGCGCGGACAGTGTCAGCCTGCTGCCGCGCCCTCGGCGCTGGCGTGGATGTCGAAGACCTTGGCGAGGCCGGTGATTCGGAAGATCTTGAGCAGCCGCTCCTGCGTGCAGACCAGGCGAAGCATGCCGTTGTGCTGGCGCACCTTCTTCAGGCCACCCACCAGGACGCCGAGGCCGGTCGAGTCGAGGAACTCCACGGCTTCGAGGTCGACGACGATGTCGTAGTGACCCCGCGCGACGAGCTCGGTGATCTTGTCCCTCAGCTTCGGCGCGGTATAGACGTCGATCTCGCCGCCCACGGCCACGATGGTGGCCGAGTCGAGCTCGCGAGTCGCAAGCGTCAGATCCACTTCGAAGTTCTCCTGCCAAGGAACGTGAGACAACCAGCTCCGGTCGGCATGCCTGGTGTCCGATACCCGGAGTCGATCGTAATGTAACCACGGCTCACCAGGATGCGCGCAAGAAACTCGCAACGTCATGGACACGATGCGGGGCCGCAAGCGTGGCTGCCACCAGGATTCTGGGAGAATAGGCAGGTGTTGACGACAGCGACCGGTGATCTCGTACGCCGGCTCGCGGACGTCCCGGGCCGCGAGGACCGGCTGGCTCACCTCGAGCAGGTCCCGCCGCGAGAGGCCGTCTTCGCCGACTGGCCGACGTGGGCTTCGGCCGATGTGGTCGCCTCGTTCGCGGCTCGCGGGATCGAGCGTCCTTGGCAGCATCAGGCGGTGGCGGCCGAGGCCGCCCACGAGGGCACCCATGTGATCGTCTCGACCGGCACCGCCTCCGGGAAGTCGCTGGCCTATCAGCTGCCCGCACTGACCGCGATCCGAGACGGGCGTGGTCCACGTGGTGAGCGCGGCGCCGGTGTCCTCTATCTCGCACCCACCAAGGCACTCGCTCAGGACCAGCTGACCGGGCTGCGCGAGCTGGGCGTCGACGTGCGCGCGGTGACCCACGACGGTGACAGCACCCGGGAGCAGCGGGACTGGGCTCGCGACTTCGGCGAGTACATCCTGACCAACCCCGACATGCTGCACCGGTCGCTGCTCCCCGGCCATCAGCGATGGACGGCGTACTTCCGCTCGCTGCGCTACGTCGTCATCGACGAGTGCCACCACTACCGCGGCGTCTTCGGCGCGCACGTCTCGCACGTGCTGCGGCGGCTGCGGCGCATCTGTGCGCTCTACGGCTCGTCGCCGACGTTCATCCTCGCCTCGGCGACCGTCGCCGAGCCGTCGATCGCGGGCGAGCGGCTCACCGGCCTTCCGGTGCTTCCGGTGACCGCCGACGCGTCACCACGCGGGGAGCTCTCGATCGCCCTGTGGCAGCCGCCGCTGACGTCGCACGCCGGCGAGAACGGCGCTCCCGTACGCCGCGCGGCCTCCGCCGAGACCGCCGACCTCCTCGCCGACCTGGTCTCCTCGGACGTACGCACCCTGGCCTTCGTGCGCTCCCGGGTCGGTGCCGAGCAGGTCGCTCTGACGGCGGCGGCCGAGCTGGAAGAGGTCGACCCGTCGCTGCCCGGGCGGGTGGCGTCCTACCGCGGTGGCTATCTGCCCGAGGAGCGCCGGGCGATCGAGGCATCGCTCCGCTCCGGCGAGCTGCTCGGGCTGGCGGCGACGAACGCGCTCGAGCTCGGCATCGACATCAGCGGTCTGGACGCCGTGGTGTTGGCCGGCTACCCCGGCAGGCGCTCGGCCTTCTGGCAGCAGATCGGCCGGGCAGGTCGGGGCGCGGGCGACGCGCTCGGCATCCTGGTCGCCCGCGACGACCCGCTGGACACCTACCTCGTCACGCATCCCGATGCCCTTCTCGGCCAGCCGGTCGAGGCCACCGTCTTCGACCCGGCGAACCCGTACGTCGTCGGCCCCCACCTGTGCGCCGCCGCGCAGGAGCTGCCGCTGACCGAGCCGGACCTGCCGCTCTTCGGACCGGGTGCCCGGGAGATCCTGGACAACCTGGTCGCCTCGGGGCTGCTGCGCAAGCGACCGCGGGGCTGGTTCTGGACCGACCGCCGCCGCGCGGCCGACCTCGCCGACATCCGCTCCTCGGGCGGATCTCAGGTGCAGCTGATCGAGGCCGAGACCGGCCGGGTCGTCGGCACGGTCGACGCAGCGAGCTCACACGCGAGCGCTCACGCTGGCGCCGTCTACGTCCACCGTGGCGAGACCTATCTCGTGCACGAGCTCGACCTGGAGGAGAACGTCGCGGTCATCTCCCGCGACGACCCCGGCTACTCCACCTTCGCCCGGGAGATCACCGAGATCTCCATCGTCGCCGAGCGGGAGCAGGACGCCTGGGGAGAGTGCCGCCTGGCGTACGGCGACGTCGACGTCACCCACCAGGTCGTCTCCTTCCTGCGCCGCCGACAGCCGAGCGGCGAGGTGCTGGGCGAGGAGCTTCTGGACCTCCCCGAACGTACGCTCCGCACCTCCGCCGTCTGGTGGACCGTGCCCGCCTCGGCCCTCGAGGCGGCCGGCCTGGAGACGGCGGACATCCCGGGCGCTGCCCATGCCGCCGAGCACTGCTCGATCGGGCTGCTCCCGCTGATCGCGACCTGTGATCGCTGGGACATCGGTGGCGTCAGCACCGCCTCGCACCCGGACACCGGCATGCTCACCGTCTTCGTCTACGACGGGCATCCCGGCGGTGCCGGATTCTCCGAGCGTGGGTTCCGTGCCGCTCGGGAGTGGCTCGGCGCCACGCTGGAGACCATCGAGGCGTGCGAGTGCGACGACGGCTGCCCCTCCTGCGTGCAGTCGCCCAAGTGCGGCAACCAGAACAACCCTCTCGACAAGCAGGGCGCGATCGTGTTGCTGCGGCTGCTACTGCACAAATAGGCATACCCTGGGGAAATGCTGATCTTGGGCCTTGTGCTGATCGTCGTTGCCGCAGTCCTCATCGTGCTGGGTCTCTTCACCACCGGTAACGGTGATCTCGACGACCCGACCGCCACCCTGCTCGGCCTCCCGGTCGGCTCGACCACGATCTTCGTGATCGGCCTCGTCGCCGGCGTCCTTCTCCTCTTCGGCCTCTCGCTCACCAAGTGGGGCGGCAAGCACCAGGTGAAGTACATGAAGCAGAAGCGCCAGATGCGGGACATGGCCAAGTCGCTGCAGGACGCCGAGTCCAAGTCCGACACCAAGACCGAGCCCAAGATCGCGCCCGAGCCCAAGTCCGAGGACGCCTAGTCCGATCGTGAGTCCGTCGGGCCGGCTCTCGCCTCGGCGACCGGATCCCCGGGCTGACCGAGCCAGCGCGGTCCATCGACCCGCACGGTGACGGTGACGTCCTCCCCGGCGATCTCGCACGACTCCAATGTGGCGCCGTTGCGGTCGGTGATCGTCGACGCTGCCGCACATGCGTCCTCGGAGACCTGGAGCGCGTTGGCTCCCGCCAACGCGGCCAGATCGGCCGCAGACTGTGCGGTGCGGTGGGCGACGAAGACCGCGCCCACCACACCCAGCGCCGCGCCGAGGAAGAGCAGAAGCCCGATGGCGCCGACCGCGAACGGGGCTGCCGACCCGCGTTCGTCCTCGCCCGCGCGCAACATGCTCACTGCTCCCCCCGCGTCGCCTCGGTCGCAGCGACCGCCTCACCGCGCACGGTCACACCCGGCATCCAGCTGAAGATCCCACCGGGCCCGGCCACCCTGGCTCGGGCCGAGGCGACGACCTCCTCCGCGCCGGCGCTGACACTCACCTGTGTGCCCGCAGGCCCGACCCGACGTCCGCGGGCGGCGGCGGAGCCGGTGTCGTCCCCTCGAGCGACGGCCCGGGCGGTCTCCCGGGCTGCATCGACCACCTGGATCTGCGCCGCTCCCACCGACAGCAACCACACCAGCCCGATGGTCACGGCCACCAGGAGCGGGATCACCATCACCAGCTCCGCGGTGGCGGCGCCTCGCTCGCCCCGCTGCCCACGGACCACGGTCAGATCCCCAGCAGGCTGAGCACGTGCTGGAACAGCCTGTTGAGCAGGTCGTTGCCGAGGCCACCGGTGAGCAGCTTGTAGAGCAGGCCGGCGAGCCCGGCACCTGCCGCCGTCCCGACGGCGTACTCGGCCGTCGTGATCCCCTTCTCGTCCTTCCGAAGATGTGCCTTGGCCATGGTTGGTCCTCTCTGGTCGATGGCCGTCCGTACGGCCGTTCAAGGACGACAATGACCCGCTCCACCGACCTTCGCGACCGCCATGTCGCCAACTGTGGACAACCCGATCCCGAACCCACCCTGTGGATGACAAACGGCCCGTTGATCAGGGAAAACAAGTACGCCGAGACGTCACGTACGTCGGTCGAGTCGGCATTCGGCTGCCAGCTCGGCCGACGCGCGTGACGTCTCGGCCGACGGGGTGACGTCTCGGCCGACGGGGGTGACGCCTCGACGGGGTCAGATGCCGAGGTTGGAGAGGAGGCCGCCGACGACGGGGACGACGCCGAGCAGCAGGAAGGCGGGGAGGAGACAGATGCCGAGCGGGACGGCGGCCTTGACGCCCACCGCGCGGGCGCGATCCTCGACCTCGGCGCGGGCATTTCTGGTCAGATCGTCGGCAAGGCGCTCGACCGTCGTGGCGACCGGGGCACCGGTCGCCTGAGCTCGGGCCAGTGCTCGGCCCAGCGGCGCCAACGCGGGATCGTCCACCAGGGTGCGCCACGTCTTCTCCGGATCGGCTCCCAGACGAAGCCGCGAAGCGGCCGGCAGGAGTCGGGCGGCTGCCGGCCCGGGCAGCGCTGCGGCGACGGCCACGAGCGCCTCGGCAGGCGCCGCACCGGAGCAGAGCGCGGCGGAGAGCAGGCGGACCAAGGCAGGCAGCTCGGCCTTCGCGGCCTCCCGCTCGCGCCGGACCTCGGCGGGCTCGACCCGGCCGATGACCAGCCAGCAGACGACACCCGCCGGAGCGGCGAGTACGGCACCCGCGGTGCCGCCGACGAACGAGTAGACGGCGCCGGCGGCGAGCAGCGCCAGCAACGGCCGCCAGCGCATCATCCAGCCGTCGGGGTCATCCCGGTCCGCAACGGCCGCGACCCTGCCGGGAAGTGGTGGGGCCGGCGCCGGCAGCAACGCTGCCGCCAGCCCGAGCGCGACGGCCACGAGCCAGACGCTCATCTCGCCTCCACCCCACGCGCGATGCCCTCGATCCACCACAGCCCCAACCAGCCGAGCAGCAGCCCGAGACCGAGGCAGGCCAGGCCCACCGGCGATCCGAAGAGGAACGCCAGCGGGTCGCCGCCGACGCCGCTGCCCATCGCCAGGGCCGCCACCGGCAGGCCCGCGATCAGACGGGCGGTGGAGCGCGCCGAGCCGAGCTCGCCGTCGACGACCCGCTGGGTGGCGGCTGCTGCCCGCAGGTCGAGCGCCACTCGGTCGAGTGCGTCCGCGAGACCGCTTCCGGTCTGGTGGGCGATCTGCCAGGCCGCGGCGACCACCCTGAGCGATCCCGCGCCTGGAACTTCGGCGACCTGCCGCCACGCGGCGGGGACGTCGGAACCCATTCGCTGCGCCTCCGCGACCGGCTCGATCACCGGCCACTCCGTGGCGAGCTGCGTCAACGCAGGACCAGGCGGGTGCCCGGCGGCGAGCTCGGCGGCCATCTGCTCGCAGGCCTCGACGACGCGGTTGGCCGTACGCCCAGCCTCGATCCGCTCGCAGCGGCGCCGCCACAGGGCGACACCACCGAAGGTGGCGATCCCGAGCAAGACAGCCGCGACGACCGCCCTGCCCGGGAAGACGATGGGGATCAGGGCGACCAGGAGGAACGACCACCGCGGCATCCGCCACGCAGGCGCCCGTGGGGCGACCGTTGCTCGTGGGCGGAGCATCAGCGCTGCGGCAGCACCCGCCAGGCAGGCAACCAGCCCGAGGCCAAGCCCGCTCACCGCTCGGCTCCGAGCAGCGCCTCGAGCCGGTCCGCGGCCGGTCCGGCGATCACGCCGCCATCGGCGGCCACCGAGAAGGCGGTCTCCATCCGGACCAGCCCATCGGCTCCGCGACACGGGAGCGCGATCTCGGTCAGCACCCGGCGGCCGTCACGTCGCCGCAGGTGCACGACCACGTCGACACCGGAGGCGAACTGGCTGTGCGCCGCCTCCCTGCCGAGACCGGCGGCGAGCGCCAGCGCCTCCACCCGCGCCGGGACATCGGCGGCGGAGTTGGCGTGCAGCGTGCCGCAGCCACCCTCGTGGCCGGTGTTCAACGCGGCGAGGAGATCGACGACCTCGGCGCCACGCACCTCGCCCACGACCAGCCGGTCCGGCCGCATCCTGAGGGCCTGGCGGACCAGCGTATGGAGCTCGACGGCGCCGGCGGCCTCGATGTTGGCCGGGCGCGCCTCGAGGCCGACCACGTGCGGATGGTCCGGACGCAGCTCGGAGGCGTCCTCGACCAGCACCAGCCGCTCCTCCGGCGGCACCAGCGACAACAGCGACGCCAGCAGGGTCGTCTTCCCGGTGCCGGTGCCTCCGGAGACGAGAAAGGCGGACCGGGCCAGCACCAGCCGTCGCAGCAGATCGGCCACGCGGGGAACCACCATCCCCGAAGCCTCCAGCTCGGCGAGCGTGAACGCCCGCGCCGACGGCACCCGCAACGAGATCACCGTGCCCGGCCGCGCCAGCGGCGCGAGCACCGCATGGAACCGGCTGCCGTCGCCCAGTCTCAGGTCGACGTAGGGCGAGGCGTCGTCCAAGCGGCGGCCAGCCCCGGCAGCCAACCGCTGCGCCAGCCGTCGAACCGCGTCGTCGTCAGGAAACGCGACCGGAGCGGGCTCCAGACCGGATCCGCGGTCGATGAAGACCTGATCGGGCCCGTTGACCAGGACGTCGGTCACCCCCGGCAACCGCAGCAGCGGCTCCAACGGCCCGGCGCCGACCACGTCGCGGCGCAGCATCTCGAAGACAGCCAGCACGGTCGCATCACCGACGATCCGCCCCTCCGCACGGAGCGCCTCCTGAACCCGGTGCGGGGTGAGCTCTCCCGGCGTACGCGCCAGGTGGTCGCGGACGAGGTCGACGACCTGGGGCGCGATGTCGACGGCGCCGATCATGCGACCATTACCCCGGCGCGGACCCGGCAGCGCATCAGCACCTCGGCCGCGGCACGGGCCAGCGGCGCCCGCTTCGAGCGGATCGGCCCCAGACCCAGATCGATGGCCTCCGAGAGCCCCCGCTGGTCGGCCATCGACGCGATCACCGGGAGCCCGAGCGCACGCCCGACGGCCTCAGGTTCGGCCGCGCGGCCGCGGACGACGACCCGCACCCGATCCCGCTCGGGAAGGCGGGAGATCAGCCGGGCGGCGGACGCCGTGCCGGTGACGTTCCCCCGGACGACGACGAGGATGATGTCGCATCCCGTCAGCAGCGCCTCGGCCCCGGCGTCGGACTCGCGTGGCAGGTCGACCACGACCAGGTCATGGCCGCGACGAGCGGCGGCGAGCACCTCGCGCACCACCTCCGGCCGCGGTGGCACCACCTGGCCGCCCGGCCACCCCAGCAGGCCCAGCGATCCCACGTGCGGCACCGCCTCACGCAACGCCCGCGCGCCCAGTCGCCCGGCGGTCTGCCCGAGATCGCCCCAGGTCACGCCGGGGATCTCGTCGAGACCGAGCACCCGCCCGGCTCCGGGACCGAGCCGGTCGGCGTCGATCAGCAGCGTGGATCCGCGGTCGGCCCCCAGGCTGGCCAGGGCCGCAGCGTACGTCGTCGCACCGGCTCCACCAGATCCGGCCAAGACACCGACGACCATGCCGTCGCCGCCCTCACCGTCGCTGACGTCGGCGAGCAGCCCGGCGACCACGGTCTCGGCCGACGGCAGCTCGAGCAACGTCTCGGCGCCGACCTCCAACGCGGCCCGGAGCAGGGGCTCGCCGGTCGAGCCCCAGCCCACGACGTACACCCCGTCTCGTCGAGGTGGACGCAGCGATGCCACCTCCGCCAGGAGGTCGGCGCCCACGAGGATCAGTGGTGGGCGTTGCCATCGACGCAGGGCGCCGACGGCGTCGGTGCACTCCTCGACGGTGACGCCGGAGGCGGCGGCCAGGCGAGCCGCCTCAGCGGCCAGCAACGAGTCCGAGGTGATGACGAGCGGTTCCGAGGTCATGGCAGCAGGATCCGCCGCGACGCCGACAATTCCACCCGCAAATCCGGGACCTGTGGATAACCCGGTCCCGAACCCGCCCTGTGGATGGCGATCGGCCCACCCAACAGCCGTCTACGATGTGCCCATGACACGCATCGCTGCGTTCTTCGACCTCGACAAGACGATCATCGCGAGGTCGAGCACCCTTGCGTTCTCCAAGCATTTTCAGGCCGGCGGCCTGATCACCCGTGCGGCCATGATCCGCTCTGCCTACACGCAGTTCGTCTACGTCGTCGGCGGCGCCGACCACGACCAGATGGAGAAGATGCGCAAAGCGCTCTCCGAGATGGTCACCGGATGGGACGTCGCCACCGTGAAGGAGATCGTCGCCGACACCCTCCACAACGTGGTCGACCCGCTCGTCTACGAGGAGGCCGTGCAGCTCATCGAGCAGCACCATGCCCAGGGCCACGACGTCATCATCGTCTCCGCCTCCGGGACCGAGCTGGTCGAGCCGATCGGCACGATGCTCGGCGCAGACCATGTCGTCGCCACCCAGATGGAGATCGAGGACGGCCGCTACACCGGCGAGATCGCGCTCTACGCGTACCGCGAGGAGAAGGCCCGCGCGGTCCAGCAGCTGGCGGAGCGCTTCGGCTACGACCTCGAGCAGTCGTACGCCTACTCCGACTCCGTCACCGACCTCCCCATGCTGGAGGAGGTCGGCCACGCGTTCGCGGTCAATCCCGACAAGGACCTCCGCAAGGCCGCCAAGGAACGCGGCTGGGACATCCTGGTCTTCAACAAGCCGGTCGCGCTCCGCAGCCGCGTGCTCACGCCGTCCACACCGACCCTGGCCGCGCTGGCCGTCGGGGGCGCTGTGGCGATCGCCGGCGGCGTCATCTGGGCGGGCACGAAGCGCCGTCGTCTCGGCGCCTGACCCGCCCCGAATCAGAATTCTGCAGGAGCGACATGATCCTCCTCATCCTGCAGAAATTCCAGCCTTGTATCTGGCCGCCGATCAGCGTAGAAACAGAGGTGTAACAAGACGAACACGAGCGACAGGCACCCACGCGGCGATCCACCCATCTGATGGGGTGCTGTAGCCGGGGAGAAATCCCGACGCAGTGACCAGACCTTGCACGCTTGGTAACCAGAAACGCTCGTGTCAGCGGTGGCACCCGGTGCTCACAACCCACCGGGTGCCACCTGCTTTTGCCTCGTCTACTCGGCCGCGTCCAGGCGCAGCGGCGAGGCCTCGGCCCCAGCGGCGTACGCCTCGGCCGCGTAGAGCAGCCACGAGTGCGCCCCCGCCTGGCCGCCCTCGCGGAAGCCGCGCAGGTTCGACTCGTAGGCGGCCCGCAACGCCAGATGGCCGGCCTCGGGCACGACCAGCGACTTCTCGTCCACGCCGCGCGCGACCAGGATGAGCCGCTCCGCGGCACGCGCGACCAGACCGTTGTGGGACGCGAACGGAGCAGCGGTCGCCAGATCGGCGTGCACGAACGCCGCCACGACCAGCGCCGGCGCGGATGTCGGGGCGAGCAGCAGATCGGAGAGACGCCGCAACCGCTCGGCCGACTCGGCCGAGCGCGGACGGCCCAACTCCTCAGCGTCCAGCGAACCCGCCGCGGCCAGCGCGTGCAGCCGCGCGAAGGCCTGCAGCGGCGCGTGCTTCACCACCGGCACCAGTGAGAGGAGCTCGGTCGAGAGCCGCACCGCGTCCTGCGCGATCGCGTCCCCGCCGGAGGCGCGAACCTCACCCAAGGAGGACGAGGACCCTTCCAGGACGGCAGAGGCGTGCGCACCGCGCAGCAGCGACTCGGCGGTGGTCTCCGGAGACGTACGCCGCAGTCCCCGGTCACGCAGCATCACGTCGATACCGTCACGAGCTGCGGCGAAGCCCGAGGCCACACCTTCGAGCGACACCAACCGGGCAAGCGGATCGTCCTTCACGCGTCAACCTTAAGCGCGCGTTACCCTGACCGAGATGACGGACCCAGCCAACCCCGATCCGGCACGCTCCTTCGGAGGCGTGGCGGACAGCTATGACCGCGGGCGCCCGTCCTACCCGGTGGATGCGGCGAAGTGGCTGGTCGGCGCGGAGCCGTGCTCGGTCCTCGAGCTCGGGGCCGGCACCGGCAAGCTCACCGAGGTGCTGGTCGGTCTGGGCCATGACGTCTTCGCGACCGACCCGGACGATGCGATGCTCGACATCCTCTCCGCGAAGCTCCCGGACGTACGCGCCACCAGCGGCACTGCCGAGCAGATCCCGACGGGCGACAGCCTCTACGACGTGGTCGTCGTCGGCCAGGCGTTCCACTGGTTCGACCACGCCAAGGCGCTGGCAGAGATCGGGCGGGTGCTGCGTACGGACGGACGACTCGCCGTGGTCCAGAACGAGCGCGACGAGCGGATCCCCTGGGTGCGCAAGCTCGGCAAGCTGATCGGCAAGCAGACTGGACTGACAGAAGAGGGCGGCTTCGACCCGACCTCGATCCTCGACGACTCCGGGTTCTTCTCCGCGGTCGAGGCGCAGACGTTCCGGCACTGGCAGGTCGTCGACCGCCACTCGATCCAGGACCTGGTCCAGTCGCGCTCCAACATCGCCACCCTCGAGCCGGAGGCTCAGGAGCAGAAGCGGCGCGAGGTGCTGGCCTTCTACGACGACTACGGCCGCGGCATGGACGGCATGCAGCTGCCCTACAACTGCCGCGCCTGGCGGGCGCAGGTGCTCCCGCACGCGCAGGTCAAGCACACCGTCGAGATGGACGAGGAGCCGGAGCCGAAGGTGCCGCTGGCCAAGCGCACCGACACCGCCGTACGCCTCCCCCGCGTCATCACCGACCCCGAGAACGGCGACGACGACCTGCTCATCGACTTCCGGTGAGCGGGTCGCGCGGGCGCGTCGTGAGCGCGTCGCGCTCCGGGTCCATCAGGTCGAAGCTCTGGATGACCCAGAAGATCGTGAAGCAGACCAGCAGCGAGACCTCGGTCGCGAGCAGCCAGTACGTCCAGCCGGTCAGGCCCAGCACGATGCCGGCCGCCAGCAGCACCACCATGGCCACGACCAGCGCCCAGTAGGTCTTGTCCAGCCGCGTACGCGCCTTGTCGGCCTCCCGCGCGATCTTCCGCACGCCCCAGTCGGTGTTGAGCACGACCGCCAGCGCGAACGGCGTGAAGGTGAAGATCGCTGCGAGACCGTGGGCCTTCGTCGCGAAGCTCTCCTGGTCGATCAGCAGCCAGCCCACCCCGACCACCCATGCCCCCGCGACGGAGACCAGACCGATGGCGCCCCAGCGCGAGGGCCAGGCACCGGCGGCGGCGCGCTTGCGGAGCCCGAAGATCAGCACGACCACCCAGCCGATCGCCATCACCGCCAGATAGCTCCAGGCGTTGTTGACGATGGCGGCCTTGTCGATCTGCTGACCGATCTCGGGGGTCGGCACGAAGCCGACCATCGGCGCCGAGAGCCCGGCGAGGTTGAGCGCCGTGTCCTCTGCGTCGGTATAGCCCCGCAGCACCACCAGACACACGCCCAGCGCACACAGCACCGCGGTGAAGACCGGGCCCGCCGGGGTGTAGTAGTAGGACGAGATGGAGGTCTGCCACTCTCCGCTGATGATCGTCTCGGCGCCCACCGAGATCGCGAGCCCCGCGAGCAGACAGCACAGAGCGAAACGGACATAGCGGTACGTCGTCACCTCGGTCGTCATAGCCCCGAACGTAGCGGGATCCGGCCACCCTCGGGGCCCTATCCGGCAGCGCGTCCGAGACCCGCGCCAATCGTTCACCGAGCAATGTCGAGGAACGCATAGCGTGACGAACACCACATCAGATACCGTAAATCGAGCCCGGATCCCCGCCGGTTTCGATAAATCCTCCGTCGCTCCTACGATGCGCGCGTGAAGATGACGATCAAGTGAAATCCTTCGCCCCGAGCCGATGATGTCTTGGGATGCGCCCACGGACGCGTTAGCGTCCGGACGAAGCCGCATATCTCTGCCGTAGCCCCACCACCATCACCGCTCGGGCAATGCCTTCTGCGGAAAAAGTGAGGTCGACATGTCCACCGTGACATTCCTCGAGGACGGCCCTTCCGTTCTCTCCCTGTACGAAGGTTTCTTCGCCGGTGGCGCCCGGATCCTGCACACCGCAGTCGTCCGCGCGCTCGACGCCACCACGCCTCAGCAGCACAGCGTGCTGAGCCTCAGCGACCGCGTGCAGCGCGAGTTCACCGCGCAGCGGATCTCCTCCGACAACTCCTACCGCCGCCTGACCTCGGCCGGCGTGCCGGTGCGGGCATTGAGACGTACGCCGACGGGCCCCATCACCACCAGCCAGCTCAAGCGCGTGGCGCAGTCGGTGGCGAAGGCCGACGTGGTGCTCTCCCTCAAGGAGCAGCCGCTCACGGTGCTGGGCCGGGTCGGTACGTCCGGGACTCCGCTGATCACGTGTCTGCACCGCTCCGACCCGGAGCACCAGGGGGCAGGGGTGCAGGAACTCATCGACCTCGACCGGGCCGGGCTGCTGACCGCGGCCGTGTGCTGCGCGGAGTCGACCCAGCGGGCCTATCACGAGGCGACCGGGATCCCGCTGGAGCGGCTGCCGGTCTTCCCCAACGGGGTCGACCTCTACAAGTTCCGCACCGATGCCGAGCTGCGGGCCGGCAAGCGGGCAGAGCTCGGCGTGGACGGCGACGCACCCGTGGTGATGATCGCGGCGCGCTTCGACGAGATGAAGAACATCCCGCTCTTCGTCCGGGCCGCGCGCCGGTTCGTCCAGGAGCACCCCGACGCCCACCTCGTCATGTGCGGCGCCGGGATGACCGCGGACAACCCGGCCTTCGCCCAGCTCATCACCGAGGAGCTCGGCGCCTGGCCGGCGCTGGAGACCAACCTGCACGCCCTCGGGATCCAGAGCCAGATGGCGCCGCTCTACAACGCCGCCGACCTGATCACGCTCACCTCGGCCTTCGGCGAGGCCGCCCCGCTGTGCCTGCTCGAGGGGATGGCCTGTGGCGCGGTCCCGGTGACCACGCCGGTCGGCGACGCTCCGGCGATGGTCGGCGACCTCCGCCTGGTCTCGAGCTTCGACCCGGCCGAGATGGCCGAGTCCTGGAAGGCCGCCTTCGCCCAGCGCGAGGAGCACTTCGAGCGCATCTTCCGCAACCGGCAGCGCCTCTCCGAGCAGCGGCTCTTCGATGCGTACGCCCGGCTCATCAAGGATTCCGCCGACGCAGCACTCATCCCGGTCGCAGTCTGAGACGACCGCTGGTCGAGCCCCATGATGATCGGAGCTCGACCAGCGGTGGCCGATCAGTAGATGGTCACGCCGTAGGCGTTGACCGCCTCCCGAACGGGCTGGAAGAAGGTCGTTCCGCCCGTGGTGCAGTTGCCGGAACCACCCGAGGTGATGCCGAGGGCCTTGGTGCCGTCGTAGAGCGCACCGCCGGAGTCTCCCGGCTCGGCGCACACGTTGGTCTGGATCAGGCCGCTGACCCGGCCGGAGCCCTGGTAACGGACGGTGACGTTGAGCGCCTGGACGGTGCCGGTGTGGACGCCGGTGGTGGAGCCGTCTCGGGTGACCCGCTCACCGACGTACGCATCGGCGACCGAGAAGCCGCCGGGGTGCGAGAGCGAGGGGTTGTCGTAGCGGACCAGGGCGTAGTCGTTGCCCGGGAAGCTCGACGAGACCGTCGGGCCGATCAGGGTGGACTGGCCCGAGTTGGCATACCAGGTGGGAACCTCGTCACCGCAGTGACCGGCGGTGATGAAGTAGTAGCTGCTGCCGCTCTGCACGTTGAACCCCAACGAGCAGCGGTAGCCGGAGCCGTAGATCGCATCGCCGGCGCCGAGCAGCGTGGTGAACTTGCCGGCGGCGCGCTTGATCGTGAGTGCCTCGGCGTCGGCGCCGGCGGCCTTGGTGACCTTGGCGAGCTCCGCCTTGGAGACGGTGGAGTCGGCGGTGACGACGACCTTGCCGGTCGCGGCGTCGGTGTACCAGGCGATGCCGGACACGGCCGACTTGTCGACGGCGGAGTGGACCGCCGCCAACGCCTTCGGACTGAACTCCTTGTGATCCGGTGCGGCGACAGCCGGCGTGGTGGCAGCGGTAGCTGCCAGGCCAAGACCGGCGACGACTGCGGCCAGACGGGTGCGGGACGTGGTGAACCTCATGTGTTCCTCCTACGAACGACCAGGCACCCGCGTGGTTGCAGGCGCCAGGAATGCCCGACCAACCGCGATGTGCCCGAGCACGCCTTCTGGCGAGTATGTCGACGGGTCGATCGGTCGGCTATGCGAAGGAAGAAAATTTCACCGCCAGGCGGAAATCATTACCAAATAGGGCGAAGTGGTCTGAACCACTTCGCCCCATTTCAGCTGCGGATCAGTAGATGTTGACGTCGTAGGCGTTGAGGGCCTCACGGACGGGCTGGAAGAAGGTGGTGCCGCCCGAGTCGCAGTCACCGGAGCCGCCCGAGGTGATCCCGAGCGCGGTCGAGCCGGCGTAGAGCGGGCCCCCGGAGTCGCCCGACTCGGCACAGATGTCGGTCTGGATCATGCCGCGGACGGTGCCGGAGCCGCGGTAGCGGACCGAGACGTCGAGCGCCTCGACCCGGCCGGAGTGCACGCCGGTCGACGAGCCGTCGCGGGTGACCCGCTGGCCGACGCGGGCGTCACCGACGGAGTAGCCGCCCTGGTGGGTCAGCGAGGTGTTGTCGTAACGCACCAGCGCGTAGTCGTTGCCCGGGAAGCTCGACTTCACCGTCGGCCCGATCCGGGTGGTCCGACCGGAATTCGTGTACCAGGTCCCCACCTCTTCGGCGCAGTGGCCGGCGGTGAGGAAGTAGTGGGTGCCGCGGCTGCGTACGTTGAAGCCGACCGAACACCGAAAGCCGGAGCCGTAGATGGCGTCGCCGGCGCCGAGGAACGGCTTGAACTCGCCCTTGGCGCGCTTGATCATGATCGCGTCGGCGTCGGCACCGACCGTCTCGGTCAATCTGCTCAGCGCGGACGCGGGGACGGTCGAGTCCGCGGTCACGACCACCTTGCCGGTGGCCTCGTCGGTGTACCAGGCGATGCCGGACAGCGCGGACCTGCTGACCGCGGAGTCGACCGCGGCGTAGGCGGCCGCCAGCGCCTTGGCGCCGACCCCCGTCTCCGCGGGCGCAGCGACCGCCGGCGTGGCCATGGCGGTAGCCGCCAGCCCTAGACCGACCGCTGCCGCGAGCAGACGGCTGCGTGACCTGGTGAACCTCATGCGTTCCTCCTGGGACGACCCAGGCGCCCGCCCCGGTAGCGCGCGCCACGTGCACGACCACCGCGATGTGCCCGAACACGATCACTGTGAGTATGTCGTTGTCGACACCCCAACGGCCAGTCGTCGGCAAAAAACTTTCGCAGTTCGACCAAATTTCGTACGCCGCGGGGCAAAGTGGCTCAAACCACCTCACCCCGCGGCGTACCTGTGATTGATCAGTAGATCGTGGCGCCGTACACGCTGAGCGCCTCGGTCACCGGCTGGAAGAAGGTGGTTCCGCCGGTGGAACAGTTGCCGCTGCCGCCGGAGGTCAGACCCAGCGCGGTCGAACCGGAGTAGAGCGCGCCGCCGGAGTCGCCGGGCTCCGCGCACACGTTGGTCTGGATCAGGCCGCTCACGGTGCCCTCGGCGTAGCGGACGCTGGCGTTGACCGCCGTCACGGTGCCGGTGTGGACACCGGTGGTCGAGCCGTCACGGGTGACGCTCTGGCCGACGCGAGCGGTGCCCGCGGTGAAGCCACCGGACTTCGAGATCGTCGAGTTGTAGCGAACGATGCCGTAGTCGTTGCCCGGGAAGCTCGAGCCCGCGGTCGAGCCGAGCAGCGTGGTGTTCGACGAGTTGGCGTACCAGGTCGAGACGGCGTTGGTGCAGTGGCCCGCGGTCAGGAAGTAGTCGGCGCCGCCGACCTTGACGTTGAAGCCGAGCGAGCAGCGGGAGCCGCCGCCGTAGATGGCGTCGCCGGGGCCGATGAGCGGGCTGAACTCGCCCTTGGTGTGCTTGACGGTCACGGCCTCGTCGCCCTGGCTCGTCTTCTCGGCGGCAGCCTCCTTGACCTCGGCGATCTCGGCCGCGGAGACGGTCTCGTCGACGGTGATGACGACCTTGTTGGTGGCCGGGTCGGTGTACCACGACGAGCCGACCGGAGCGGACTCGGCGACAGCCGACTTGACCGACGCGACCTCGGCCTTGCTGAACTCGGCATCCGCGGCGGCTGCCGGGACGGCGACGGCGGCGGAGGCCGCGAGACCCACACCCGCGGCAAGCGCGGCGATCGTGCGGGGACGGAAGGTGGTGCGTTGGAACCTCATACGTCTCCTCCTGGGGGAAAGGCCCACGTGTTGCGGGCTTCCGCCCCCGAATCCACGGGTTTCGCGGCTTACCGGGGGTGGGTAACTGAGTTTCGTGTTCTTTCCCTTGCCCCGCATCACAATCGATTCCCCAAGAATCTGCATTGCAAAGACTCGTTCATCGAATTCCTGCAATGCAGCAACACGCGATTCCGCAGGGTTTGCGGCGCCCCACCCACAGAAGAGGATTGGGTAAGCATTGCCAAGTTGTAGGTGCCTAGGTCTTGGGCCGCGTACGGTGGGTATCCGTGTTCATCTCGCTGCTCGAGCGAGGATTCGGGCGGGATTTCGTCTGTCTTCCAAACCTTCGGCGTGGCGACTGTTGATAGATGGTAGACAAACCCCATGCCGTATCCGCCGCCCCCAGGCTCCCCCGGTTCGGGCGCGCCTGACGAGGAGCCGCAGAAGCAGCCTGCGCCTTTCGACTACAACGAGCGCCTGATCGGGCTCTCCGACGAGGGCGGCAACCGACCGGCGTTCAACGCCCGGAAGGAGCGCGCCGGCCAGGGCGGGCCGCTGCGCCAGGTCCTGACCATCGCCGTCTCCCTCGGGCTGGTGGTCGTGTGCGGGGTGGTCGTCTACGCCCTCTTCACCCGCGGCGACGACGCGGCCACGACCGCCGGAGCACCGACCGCGAGCGACACGGCCTCGGCCGGCCGGACACCGAGCGAGTCGCCGAGCCCGGGCGGCGGAAGCTCCGACGTCGGCGGTGAGTCCAGCGGCAAGCCCGACTGGCCCGCGACCAGCTCGCCGGCCGACCCCAGCGACGGTGCCACCAGCTCGCGTTCGACCATCGGCCCCGAACACCTCTCCAAGGACGACGTCCCCCGCCCCTGGGAGTTCACCTACGGCGACGTCACCCTGAAGGCCCGCTACCTGAGCGGCAAGGACTACTCCGGCTGCAAGGCGACGCTGAAGCCCGCGATCCGCAACCTCGGCTGCGACTACGCCGTCCGGGTCTCCTACAAGGCTCAGCGGGGCAACCTGCGGATGACCCACTTCATCTACGACTTCAGCACCGTCGAGGCCGCAGGCAAGGCCGCCACGAAGATCGAGCCGGAGCACGTGATCCCGCCCAAGGAAGCCTCCCTGCCCGGCTACACCCAGGGCTGGTTCAAGGTGAAGGACTACGGCAAGTACGTCGTCTACACCATGGTCACGGCCAGCGACGGCATCACCGTCGCCCAGGGCAAGGAGTACACCTCCTACGGCAACACCGACCTCGGCGCGGAGATCCTCTTCCGGATGTGAGCCCGGCTCAGGGAGTCGCCTCGTCCCCTGCTCCGGGCGAGGCTCCTACCGTGGGCGAAGGCTCCGTCGAGACGCCGCCACCCTCGTTCGGCTGCGCCGACGGCTCGGCGCTCGACCCGGTCGAGCTCGACGGCTCGGCGCTCGGCGTCTCCGTCGCGGCCGACTCCGACGGCTCGGTCGACTCCGAGGGCTCGGTGCTCGCGCCCGCGGACTCCTCCGGATTCGCGGTCGCGCCCGGCGACGGATCCTCGCCCCGCTTCTCGTCCCGCTTCTCGTCCCGCTTCTCGTCCCGCTTCTCGGAACCGCCGCCGGTCACCCGGGAGATCGTCGTGCTGCTGTCCCCACCACCCACGATCGAGCTGACGCTGCGCCCGGCCGCCAGCTCGAAGATCGTGATCGCGACGACCACGACCACGAACATCGCCAACGAGAGCAGGGCGATCCGCTTCCAGGGCAGCGTCTTGAGGCGCTCCTGCCACGACGGCGTCTGCTCCGTGTCGCCACCCTCGGCCGCATCGGCCACCTCCGCCGCCTCGGCCACGGAGCTCGAAGTCGGCGCGGTCGCAGGCTCCGAGCTGGCCCGTACGCCGGCGAGCCCGGCCGACCGCCACCGGCCCAGGGCCTGGACGCTGGTCACCTTCTCGTGGCTCTTCGCGAGCCACTGGGAGTAGAGGTTGGTGCCGACAGTCGCCGCGACGCTGCCGAGCGCCGCCCCGACGAGGGTGCCGACGGCACCCAGCGTGGAGAGCAGCACCGCGGAGGTGACGGCAGCAAGGGCACCTGCGGTGGTCGCGAGCCAGTCGATGCGGGCTGGTTTCGATTCGCTGGCATCGCTGGAGGGCGGGGTGTTGCTCATTAGGCCCAGGTTAACTCGCGAACCGATGCTACCGGCACCAACTTGACGCAGATCACCCCTGACTCAGGTCACGCTCCAGAGCCGCTGCGCCGGACATCAGGGTGGCGACGACGCTCGGCAGGGACTCCTTGTCGTAGCGGACGCTGGGCATGGAGATCGACATCCCGGCGACGACGTCGCCCCCGGCGCCACGGACGGGGACGCCGACGGCGACCACGCCACGCTCGGAGCGGCCGTCGTTGAAGGCGAAGCCGTTGCGGCGTACGCGCTCGAGCTCGGTACGCAGCGCGTCGATGTCCGGGCGATCGGCCAGGTGGTCGGCGTACCTCTCCCGGGAGTAGATCGAGGCGACCTCGTCGTCGGAGATCTGGGCCAGGAGCAGGAGGCCCGCGGTGGTGCGGTGGGCGGGGAAGACCATGCCCTCGCGGGAGCCGACCTTGAGCGACTGCGGCGACTCCACCGAGGCGATGAACCGGCAGGTGTCACCGGTGCGTACGGCGACGTTGGCGGACTCGCCCAGCAGGTCGACCAGGCGCTGCAGATGCGGCAGCGCGACCTGGCGGAGCCGGGATGCGGTCGAGCGGGAGTGGGCGGCCAGCTCCAGCACCGGGCCAGCTCGGTAGACCTTGTCCTCGTCCTGGACCGCGAAGTCGCGGTAGACCAGCATCGCCAGCAGCCGGTGGGCGGTGGAGCGAGCGACGTCGAGCCGAGCCGCTGCCTCCGAGACGGTCAAGCGGCCTTCGAGCTGGAGGATCGCCGCCAGCTTGAGTGCGTGGTCGACGCTGGTGATCGCATACGGGGGCCGGGTCTTGAGCGGCTTGTCCATCCCACCTCTTCCTGATCACACCAAACCAAGCATCTATCGCTCGCCTCCGCAGGAGATTGACCGAGCTGAGGAGGGGGCTGTGACAATGACCACGTCTTCGAGGCACTCCCGTCCCGACACACCAACACGATCGTGAAAGGCTGAACGCGATGTCCGTCCTGATCGGCAACACCCCGACACGTACGTTCGACGACGCCCGTCGCTGGGTCGCGGAGGGCACCGCCCTGCTGACCTCCGCCATCGACGATCTGGACAGGTCCGCTTTCGACGGCGACTCGCAGCTGCCCGGCTGGACCCGCAAGCACCTGGTCGGCCACGTCGCCGCCAACGCCGATGCCCTCGGCAACCTGATCTCCTGGGCCGAGACGGGCGTGGAGAAGCGGATGTACGCCTCCACGGAGCAGCGCAACGCCGACATCGAGGCGGCCGCGACGCGCCCGGCCGAGGAGCTCCGCTCCTGGTATCACCGCGGCGCCGCGGAGCTCGACGCGGCCATGGACCGGCTGACCCCTGAGCAGTGGGAGCACGAGGTGATCACCGCCCAGCTCGTCACCCGGAAGGCGAGCGACGTCCCGTGGATGCGGGCCCGTGAGGTCTTCGTCCACGCCGTCGACCTCGGCGTCGGGATCACCTTCGCCGACCTGCCCGACGACTTCCTGCTCGCCCTCGGCGACGAGATCCGTACCAAGCGGGGACTCTCCGACGACGACCTGCTCGGTGTCGACGGCCCGCTTCCCGAGGTGGCTGCCTGGCTCGCCGGGCGACCGCACGACCTCGTGGACGCGCCGACGCTCGGACCGTGGCTCTGACCGCTCCTGGGATCAGCTCCAGCGGGCGAGCTTTTCCGGGTTCAGGACGATCCAGACGTCGGTGACCCGGCCGCCGGCGACCCGCAGGTTGGCGACGCCGCGGTGAGCGCCGTCCTCGACGAACGTGAACCCGAGGCCGTCGGCGGTGGCCTCGGTGCGGATCTCCCAGCTCGGCCGCTTCGTGAGTACGCCCAGCAGGAACCGCGCCACCTTCTCCGGCCCCAGGATCGGGTTGAGGGCCGCGCTGACGCGGCCACCGCCGTCGGAGCGGAGCGTGATCGACGGGTCGAGCAGCGTCACCAGCCGGCCGAGGTCGCCGCCGGCCGTGGCCGAGACGAACGCGCGTACGACGTCGTCGTGCTCCGGCAGCGGGGCGACGTCATCCCGCTGCTGGGCGACCCGGCGGCGTGCGGAGGCGGCGAGCTGCCGAACCGCGGCCGGCGAGCGGCCGACCACCCCGGCGATGTCGCCGAACGGGACGGCGAAGATGTCATGGAGCACGAACGCGACCCGCTCGGCCGGGGTCATCGCGTCGAGCACGACGAGCAGTGCGGTGCTCACCGTGTCGTCCAGGGTCGCCCGGTCGGCCGGGTCCTCGGGGGCCGCTAGGAAACCCGGCCTGACCGGCTCGGGCAGCCAGGGGCCGACGTACCTCTCCCGGCGGCTGCGCGCCGACTTGAGTACGTCGAGGCAGACCCGGCTGGTCACGCGGCTCAGCCAGCCGGACGGGTTGTCGATCGCCGCCCGCTCGTCGTCGGAGAGGCGATACCACCGCAGGTAGGTCTCCTGGACCGCGTCCTCGGCCTCCTCGACCGTGCCGAGCAGCCGGTAGGCGAGCGCGATCAGGCGGCGGCGCTCGATCATCACCTCGCCCAGGTCGTCCATGTCAGGCATCGTGGCATCTCCTCCGGGGTTCACCCAGTGTGACGAGCCAGACATCGCGATTGTGAGGTCGCGACCTCACATTCGCATCGGCCGCCTCGTCAACCTGGTGAGTGCCCGCGCAGTGGCGGGCCAGACCCGAAGGACCCAGATGCTCGCCAACGTCAACGTGACCAAGCTGTTCCCCGCTGCGTACAAGGCCCAGATGGCCGTCGAGGAGGCCGTCGAGGAGGCCATCACCGTCGCCGGCCTCGACCGGCTCACCGTCGACCTGGTCAAGCTCCGCGCCTCCCAGATCAACGGCTGCGCCTTCTGCTTGCGGATGCACACCCAGGACGCCATCAAGAACGGCGAGACGGCCGACCGTCTCGCCCTCATCGCCGCCTGGTGGGAGTCGCAGTACTTCACCCCCGAGGAGCAGGCCGCCCTCACCATCGCCGAGCAGATCACCCGCATCGGCGACCTGCACACCGCCGCCGCCCCCAAGGTGGACGTCGAGAGCATCCTGGACGCCAAGCAGATCGCCGCCCTCACCTGGGTCGCGATCTCCATCAACGCCTGGAACCGCATCGCGATCTCCAGCCACTACCCGGTCGCTCCGTGATCCGGAGCGCGTGAACGAGATAGTCCGGGACGTTTCTGCCTATTACCTGCGGGTAGAGGGGCGGAAAGGTCCCGGACTACCTTCCGGCTACCGGTTGCTGTCGCGACAGATAGGTGTTTGGGGGGCGTACGAGAGAATCGTGGAACCGCGTGGGAACGTTTCTCCTACGTGAATCTTTACTCGGCCAGGGGGCCCGATGACTACGCCGACACCACCACCGCCGGACGGGTACGGCGCGATGCCTCCTGCGCCGGACCTCCAGCCTGGGACGCAGCCCGCCTGGCCGCCGAACGAAAATTCGTTCACCGCCGGAGGGCCACCGCCGCCGGAGAAGCCGCACAACCCGTGGCCCATCGTCATCGGGCTCGGGGCGATCGCGGGGGTGTTGGTGATCGGCGTGATCATCACGTCCGCCCTCGTCCTTCTCCGCGGCGAGGAGGACCCGACGGGCAAGCCGGGGCCGCTGACGGTGACGGCCACACCGAGCACGTCGGCGACCGCCCCTGCCCCGGGCGGGCTGGCCGCGGATCTGTTCGAGGGTGACTGGAGGTTCAAGCTCGGCGACGTGAGCATGAACGCGACGTACGTGGCTTCCCAGGACTATCCGGACTGCGGGCCGATCGCGTCGGCGGCCCTGGAGAAGAAGGGCTGCGGCTATGCCGCGATGGGGATCCACGACGCCGAGGGCGGCAAGCTGCGGATGCTCCGGGTGATCTACGTCTTCGACAGCGAGGCGGAGGCTACGGCGGCCGCGGAGTCGGTCAAGGAGACCGACTTCGACCTGCCCACCGGCAGCCTCATCGCCGACGACGTGATCGGGAAGTGGGTCGCCAAGGACTCCTCCAAGGCGGTCGTCGTCGGCTTCGTGACCGCGCAGAAGGGCGTCCCGGAGTCGACCGTCGACGACTACCTCCACTACGGCACCGCCGACATCGCGGGCGCCCTGATCTTCATGGACCTGTAGGCGCCGGAGTTCACCCGAGGTTTCCGAGTATTCGAAAGCGTTTGGTTCAGCGCACACGGCGGACTCATACCGTCGGTAGGCGTGTCCCCCACTGCCTCGGACGGTCTCGCCAAGCTCGACCACCGATGGCGGGCCGTCGTGCCCGCGGTCGCGCTGTGCGGCGTCATCGCCGCCGCCTTGAGCTTCCTGATCCCGACGACCGCCTCTGCCGGTCCGACCGTCAAGGTGGCCCAGGCCGGACCGGTGCAACCCGGCTTCCAGCGCTTCGCCTGGCTCAACGCCTGGGCCGACCACCACACCGCGCCCGGAGGTGCTGCTGCCGGCCGGCTCGACGGCGTGCCGCGGATGCGGATCGTCGTGGGTCACCTGCGGCGTACGGTCATCGACTTCGGCGTGCTCGCCGAGGTGGAGACGCCGCAGCGGGAGGCCTTCGAGTCGTTCGGTCGTGAGTTCGGCCTCGTCTCCACGCCCGATGCCACCGACGACGCGGTCTTCTACCGCCGCTCGGTCTTCCGGCTGGTCAGCAAGGACACGGTCACCATGTACTACCGCCACGGCGCCCAGGTCAGCGCGCCGGTGGTCGTGCTGGAGGAGCGTTCCTCGGGGCAGCGCGTCGGGGTCGTGCCCGTGCACTTCCCGGCGAGCCTCCCGTCCGCCCCCGGGCAGAAGAAGTGGCGCGACCTGAACGCCCGGATCGTCAAGGACGTGGTCGCGCGCGCCGAGGTGCCGATGGTCGTGGCCGGCGACTTCAACCAGCGCAACGACATCCTGTGCGACCTGACCTCGCCCGGGACCGGTCTGGTGAGTCCGCTCGCGACGCACGAGAAGTGCGCCGGCGCGCGCCGGGCGCCGATCGACCAGGCCTTCCTCAGCCCGTCGCTGCGGCCCGACCGCTACCAGGTCTACTCCGGCCCGTCGGCCCGTCGCGCCACCGACCACGGCGCGTTCTACCAGGTCAGGCTGCGGCTCTCCGACATCGCCTGAGCCCTCAGAAGTACGTCCGGACCAGGTCGGTCACGGTGTAGTCGAGATCGACGACCGGGATCAGCCGCCACTTGTCGAACGCCGTGCACGGGTGCGAGATCCCGAAGCTGACCAGGTCGCCCGGCCGCAGCCCGGCGTCGGTGCGCAGGAAGGCGTGCTGGTCGGCCAGCTTCTCGACGGTGCCCTCGAGCGGCTCCGCGCCGCCGAAGCCGTTGCGCCGCACCGCGAGCGGGACGGGGAGGCCGTGGTCGAAGGGCGCATCCCGCCTGCCCATGCCGACGCTGACCAGCCCCTCCTCCGGGGCCGAGACGACCTGGGCCCACACCTCGATGGCCGGGTCCAGGGTGCCCTCGATGCGGTTGTAGGGCGTCTCGTCGGCGTAGAGACCGTGGTCGTGGGTGACGTACGTCCCGCTGCGCAGCACCTTGCGAGGCGTCATCCCGTCCGGCCAGCCCGCGGACCAGCGCTCGGCGAGGACGTCGAAGAAGGCGCTGCCACCTGCGGAGACGATGGCGTCGGCGGCGATCAGGCCCTTGGTGTAGAGGCTCGAGGCGAGGTCCTTGAGACGGTCGAAGTAGTCGCCGACTTCCTCTGCCGTCCGCAGCCCACCCTCGTAGCCGGCGACCCCCGCCAGGAGTACGCCCGGCGTGGAGTCGACCACCCGCGCGAGCTCGACAGCCTCCTGGACGGAGCGACAGCCGGTGCGCCCGCCCGGGAAGCCCAGGTCGATCAGCACGGCCAGCGGCCGGTCCTCGACGCCGACCAGGGCCGACGCCTCGGCCGCCGCCTCGACGCCCTCGACCGAGTCGACCCAGTGCAGGTGGAGGAACTCCGGGTCGGCCGCACGCTCGGAGGCCACCCAGCTCAGCGCGCTGTGGTCGAGGATCTCGTTGGCGACGAGGACTCTGCGTACGCCGGCATGGCGGGCGACCAGGGCCTGGTTGGGTGAGGCGACCGTGATCGCCCACGCGCCGGCGTCGAGCTGTCGCTGGTAGAGCGACGGCGCCATCGTGGTCTTGCCGTGCGGGGCGAGCAGCAGGCCGTGCTCCTCCGCGAAGCCCGCGAGGGTTGCGATGTTGTGCTCCAGCGCGCTCTTCTTGAGCACCATCACCGGCCAGGTGAACGAGCCGTCGAAGAGGTTGTGGCCGGAGGCTGCGTACGTGGTGAGATCGACGGCTTCTCCCGGCTCCCAGAAGCCCTTGTCCGCCCAGGTCACTTGATCATCCATCGGGACAGAACCTACCGACGGCCGATCTGCCGGGCACCGGGTTTCTAGAAAACTTGGAAATCCCCAGGGAGGTACCGGCGTCGCTTATCGTGACGCCATGGCCAGCCGTGCAGCTCAGAGGGCGATGACTCGTCAGCTCCTGCTGGACGCGGCGATGGACCGGTTCGTCGCGAGCGGCTACGCGGCCACGACGATCGATGAGATCGCCTCGGCGGCAGGCACCACCCGGGTGACGTTCTATGCCTACTTCCCCTCGAAGTCCGAGGTCATCAAGGCCCTGATCGCCGAGCGCCTCGAGGACGAGCTGGTCCAGCTCCGCTCCCCACAGGGCAGCTCGCTCGGCGGCCTCGCCGACGCGGTGGCGGCCGGCACCCGCGAGCAGCTCGGCGCCTGGATCCGGCAGGCCATAGCTCGATGGCCGGCGGTGCGTCCGATCGTCACGATCGCCCGGGCCGCCCAGGCCGTCGATCCCGATCTCACCCGCATCGTCGATGCCTGGACGGATGAGACGATCGAGGACGTCAGCACGGGTCTGGACAAGGCGGACCGGTTCGACGCCGACAGCCGGCGGCTGCGCGGCGCCCTGGCGGTCGGCCAGCTCGACTATCTGTTCCAGCGCTGGGCGGACGGGTTGTGGGGTGTGGAGCACGACCGCATGTGCGAGCTCGTCACCGAGAGCTGGTGTCAGCTGCTGGGCGAGTGACCCAGCAGGTCACAGGAAGGTTTGGCCCTCGCCCCGATAGGTCGGCGCGACGGTGATGATCGAGTCACCCTCGATCAGCTGGAGCGTGTCGAGCCGCTCGCAGACCTCGCCCGCTTTCGCGTGCCGGAACCAGACCTTGTCACCGATCGCGAGCTGGTCGGCGGCATGCCCACGCAGCGGCGTCTGGACCTCCCCGGCGCCTTCGGTGCCGACGTACTCCAGGCCGAAGGGGTAGGTCGGGCTGGGGACGCGGTCGAGTCCGGGCGGGCCCGAGGCGATCCAGCCACCACCGGCGACGGTGACGATGCCGGGCGCGGGGCGGCGGACCACGCTCAGCCCGAAGTACGCCGCGGGGTGGGGCGTGAAGCCGTCGTATCGGTCGAAGAGAGTCGGCCCGTAGAGCCCGGAACCCGCCGCGATCTCGGTCACTGAGGGGTCGGCATGGGTGGACTCGATCGAGCCCGTGCCGCCACCGTTGACGAACTCGAGGTCGGCCAGGGAGCGTACGGCAGCGACGATCTTCCCGCGGCGCTCGGTGATCTCGGCGATGGAGGCCTTCTTCATCCTCCTGATGACGGCTGCGGGCGGGTTGCCACTGAGCGGTCGGTCGACGGTGCCGGCGACCTGGCCCTCGTAGGCCATCAACCCGACCAGCTGGAAGTCCGGGTCGTCGGCGACGATCCGGGCGAGGGCGACGGCGTCCTCCGGGGTGCGGACCGGCGAGCGGCGGGCACCGAGCCAGATGCGGCGCGCGATCACCAGCGCGGCGTCGAGGTCGATGGCCACGCGTACGGGGGCGGCCGGGGTGCCGATCGCGGCCTTGACCAGCGACAACCCCTCGGCACTGTCGACCATCAGGGTGACCCGGGCGAGCTTCTCCTCGTCCTTCGCGAGGGTGGCGAGCGCCGCCCGGTCGGCGGTCGGGTAGCCGACCACGACGTCGTAGTGCGTCTCGGCCAGCCACAGCGCCTCGAACAGCGTGAAGGCCAGGATCCCCTCGTATCCCTCGCGGGCGAGAACCCGGTCGATCAGCGCCCGGCAGCGTACGGACTTGCTGGCCACTCGGATCGGGGTGCCGGCGGCCCGGCGCACGAGATCGTCGGCGTTGGCGTCGAACGCCGCGAGGTCCACCGCCCCGACGGGTCCGTCGAGACGGGCGGTCGCCCGGTCGAGCCGTTCGTGCTGCTGGGCGGAGAGATGGTGGGAAGTCGTGACCACGACGCAAGTGTCTATGCCCCACGCGGCGCTCCCGTCAACGGGAGGTGACCAACTGTGCCACCGCGCGGGCCGATCGATGTCGGCGCAGCCGTTGACCGGACGCCTCCGAGGCGACACCCTTTCCCGCGTGAGTCAGTGGCAGAACTGGGCAGGCAACCAGCACGCGGGCGCAGTCGAGGTCGTGGTGCCTCGCGACGAGGCAGAGCTCTCGGCGGTCGTCGTGGCCGCGGCGGAGGCCGGGCGGAGGATCAGGCCGATCGGCGCGGGGCACTCGTTCACCGCGATCGGGTCGCCGGTCGACGTCCAGGTCAGCCTGGATCGTCTCTCGGGGATCGTTCGGGCGGACTCGACGACCGGTCTGGTGACGGTACGCGGCGGCACCCGCCTCAAGGTCCTCAACCGCACGCTCGAGGCGCTCGGTCTGTCGATGACCAACCTCGGTGACATCGAGGAGCAGTCGATCTCCGGGGCGATCTCGACCGGCACCCACGGCACGGGAGCGCGTTTCGGCGGCCTGGCGACCCAGGTACGCGGCCTCCGGCTGCTCCTCGCCGACGGCTCCGTGATCGCCTGCTCGGCCGAAGAGAATCCCGAGGTATTCGAGCTCGCCCGCGTGGGACTCGGCGCGCTCGGGATCATCGTCGAGGTCACCCTCCAGTCCGAGCCTCTCTTCGCATTGCGCGCACGTGAGGGCAACGGCGAGCTCGCCGAGGTGATGGCATCGTTCGACGAGCACGCCTCCGGCACGGACCACTTCGAGTTCTACTGGTTCCCGCACACGACCCGGGTCCTGACCAAGCACAACACCCGGCTGCCGCTGCCGGAGACTCCGCTGGCGCCGGTGGGCCGGGTCCGGGGCTGGTTCGACGACGAGCTCCTCTCCAACCAGGCCTTCGGCGCGACCGTCGGTCTCGGTCTTCGGGTCCCGGGCCTGGTGAAGCCGCTGGCCCGCTTCGCCGCCTCCGCCCTCTCGCCGCGCGAGTTCACCGACATCTCCTACCGCGTCTTCACCTCGCAGCGGAAGGTGCGGTTCGTGGAGAGCGAGTACGCCGTCCCACGTGCCGTCGGCATGGAGGTCCTCGCCGAGCTGGACCGTGCGGTCGAGGCCTCGTCGTGGAACATCTCCTTCCCGGTCGAGGTCCGGGTGGCGGGCGCCGACGACATCCCGCTGTCCACCGGGTTCGAGCGCGAGAACGTCTACATCGCCATCCACACGGCGCCCTCCTCGCCCTGGCGCGAGGAGTACTTCGCGACCTTCGAGCGCATCGCCGGCGAGGCCGGCGGCCGCCCGCACTGGGGGAAGATGCACACCCTCACCGCCGCTGACCTGGGCGAACGCTATCCGCGGTTCGGCGACTTCGTCGCGCTCCGCGACAAGCTCGACCCGTCGCGCACCTTCGGCAACCCCCACCTCGAGCAGATCCTCGGCTCTTAACCTGCACTTCTCCCGGGGGTCACCGGCGACCCTTAGCGTGACCCGATGCCGCAGCCTCCCCGACCGCCGCGCATCGCTGAGATCCACGGGCTACGGGGGCTGGCGCTGGCGCTCGTGGTGGTCTTCCACCTGTTCGGCAACGGCCGGGTCTCCGGCGGCGTCGACGTCTTCCTGGCGCTGACCGGGTTCCTGGTGACCCGGTCGCTCGTCCGCCGGGTCGCGTCGTCCGAGCTTAGGCTCGCCGACCACTACGGACGTACGTTCCTGCGGCTCTCGGCTCCCACGCTGGTCGTGCTCGCCGGGACGGCGGTGCTGATGGTGACGGTCATGCCGCGGTCGATGTGGAGCGCGACGTTGCGGGAGATCGCTGCCTCGGCGGCGTACGTCCTGAACTGGGAGATGATCCGTTCGCAGCTCGCCTACGGGGCGGCCGGGCCGAGCGCGAGCCCGCTGCAGCACTTCTGGTCGCTGGCGGTGCAGGGACAGTTCCTGCTGGTCTGGCCGCTGGTGGTGCTGGGGATCTGGCGGGTGGCGCGGACCCGGCTGCGGCTCGCCCTGGCGATCGTGGTGGCGGTGGCGACGGTCGCCTCGTTCGTCTTCGCGTGGCGGCTCGGGATCGCCGACCAGCAGGTGGCCTACTTCCACACCGGGGCACGCTTCTGGGAACTCGGCGTCGGCGCGATGCTCGCGCTCGGGCTCGACCGTCTCCGCCCGCCGGGGGCCGCGCGCCCGATGCTCGCCTGGATCGGGCTGCTGCTCGTCGCGAGCTCGGGGTTCGTGCTCGACGGTGCCGCGCTCTTCCCCGGACCGTGGGCACTGTGGCCGGTCGGCGGGGCGCTGCTGGTGGTGGTCGGCTCTGGGTCTGTGGCCCGTTGGGGGCCGCAGCGGCTCCTCGCGGTGAGGCCGCTGCGGTTCGTCGCGGACATCTCCTTCCCGCTCTATCTGTGGCACTGGCCGCTGCTGGTGGCGTGGCTGAGCTGGACGTACGCGACCCGGACCACGCTCCTCGCGGCGGTGGTCGTGCTCTCGGCCTCGGTGGTCCTGGCCTGGCTCACGCACCGGTTCGTCGAGGTGCCGGTCACCCGCCTCGGGCCACCCATAGGACCGCACAGCGCCGGGGTCGGTCGGCTCGTGACCATCCCGATCGTGCTCGCGCTCGTCGTGGGCACGACGATGGCCGGCGCGACCGCGGTCGAGCGCCAGGACGCCGCGGCCAGGGCGGCCGCCGTCGCCGCTGCGGAGAAGTACGCCGGCTGCATCGGCGCCGCGGCCATGGACGCCGCGACCGCCGGCTGCGAGGGCCCGGACCGGCTGCTCGACGCCAGCCTCGGCTACCAGGCACCCGACGGGTCGGGCTGCTGGTCCAACAAGGAGCGGCCGGTGCGGCTCGAGGTGTGCACGCTCGGGCCCGCTCGCGGCTACACGCGGCGGCTGCTCGCGATCGGCGACTCGCACAACCACCAGCTCGTCCCCGCCTACCGCGAGATCGCGGAGCGGCGCGGGTGGCGCATCGACGTCGCCAGCCGCGCCGGCTGCCACTGGAACGCGCGCGATCGCGTCGGCACTCCCCGGACCACCGTCGAGCTGTGCCGGCAGTGGAAGTCGCGGCTCGCGACCTATCTCTCCGAGGAACGAGGGATCGATGCGTACGTCGTGATCCACTCCAGCCAGGTCTCGGTCGAGGCCGTCGGTGACGAGACGCCCGGCGAGGCGCTCACCCACGGTCTCGCGGAGGCATGGGCGAGCCGGCCGGACCCGGCCGTGCCCGTCATCGCGATCCGGGACAGCCCGATCTTCGAAGGCAGCACCACCCGGTTCGCCCGCGTCGTCCAGCCGTGCATCGACGACGCCGGCCTCGCGGCGGGATCGACCTGCTCTCGGGCTCGGGACCGCGTCGTACGCGACGACGGCAGCGCCGGCGCGGTTCGCCTGACCCCGAACGCCCATCACGTCGACCTCACCGACTACTTCTGCGAGGCCGACACCTGCTCCCCCGTCGTCGGCAACCTGCAGGTCTACCAGGACGGCTTCCACATCTCGCCGCTCTACGCCGCGACCCTGGCCCCCTACCTCGGCGACCGGATCGCGACGATCCTGCGCTGATCGTGCGCTGATCGTGTCGAGCTAGGCGGCCGCCGGCTCCGGCTCGGGCTCGTCCTCGTGCGGGAAATGGGTCTGCTTGAAACGTACGGCCATCCTCGTCGACGGCCCCATGGCGGCGGCAGCGGCGACGACGATGGCGCCGATCACGAACCAGCCGGCGCCGCTGTAGAAGTCGGGGTGCCATCCCATGGCGAGGAAGGTGAACAGTGCCGGGGCCCAGGCGCCGCCGAGCTGGCGGCCGATGCCGGCGACGCCTTCGTACTCGCCCCGTCGTTCGGGGTCCATGAGCTCGGCCTGGAAGGCCCACGAGGCGGAGCCGATGGCCAGCTCCGCGCCGGTCACGGCGACGTGGCCGAGCCAGACCAGGAAGATCGTGAGGAACCCGCGGGTGTCGTGTGTGACCAGCGTGATCGCGCAGGCGGCGACGAAGAACGCGCTGCTCCACCACACCCGGCGCAACGCGTCGCGGACGTTGCGCACGCCCTTGGACGTGTAGGCCGGGAGGATGATGCACAGCACCGTGTTGGTCGCGAAGAGCCAGGCCAGCAGCCAGCGCGGGGAGTCGGTGTATTCGACCAGCCACAGCGGGATCACGGTGTGCAGCAGCACCTGGTTGGACCACAGCGTGCCGGTGAAGGTGGTCACCAGGAGCCAGCCGACGTTGCGCAGCGCGCCCGGGCCGGGCAGCTTCTCGGTGACCACGCCGGCCGCGCGGCGCTCGTCATGGGGCGCCCGCGGTAGCCGGGTGATCCAGACGGAGTTGGCGATCCCAATGGCCAGCGCGAAGAACGGTACGCCCCACTTGAGGACCGTGTCGGTGTCCAGCGCGAGCGCGATACCGGCGATCAGTGCGCCGATCGTGAAGCCGAGATTGAGGCTGGAGTACATGAACGCCTGGGTCGCGACCCGCTCCTTGTCGGGCAGGACATCCAGGACGTACGCATTCCGGCCGGCGCCGCCCGCGTTGTTGACCACCTCGAAAACGACGATGACCGCGAGGTAGGCCCAGAAACCGTGGATGAACGGCATCGTCGCGAACATCAACGCGCTGATCAGCGCGCTGATCGCCCAGATCCGCTTCGGTCCGATGAAGTCGGCCAGCCGGCCCATCGGGTAGGCGGTGAGGAACGACGCGATCCCCGCGACCGTCAAGCCGACACCGATCTGCGCCGGGCTCAGGCCGACGAACGCGACGAGGTAGAACGCCGCTGCGGTGTTGAACGTCCCGTCCCCCGCCGCGAAGAGCAGCGACTGCGTCGCCAACCGCCGCGACAACGGTGTCGGCGGGATGAGGTTGCTGATGAAACCGGGCAGGGGCACCGGCCAATTCCACCACCGCGACCGGGTGGTTGCCGACTGGTTTTCTGCCGAGACGGCACCCCGGGTGGGCCGAGACGTCAGGCGCGTCGGCCGAGGTGGCATCGGCGTGCCGGGTGGGCCGACGGGGGTGACGTCTCGACCTGCATACGTGACGTCTCGGCCGACGTAGGCGACGCCTCGGCTCAGGTGAGGCGGCGGGAGGCGAGGGCTTCGACGGCGTCGCGGGCGGTGGCGGCGATGGCGAGATCGACGTCGTTCTGGATCCGGGCGGTGCGGTCGGAGTCGGTGAGCACCGCGATCGCGACGCGGCCGGCGGGATGGGTGACCACGGCGATCTCGTGCCGCAGGGTGAGGAACCCGCCGGTCTTGCCGGCGAGCTCGATGTCGTCGGCGCGCAGGTCGGCAGCGATCCGATGGGTGAAGACCTGCTTGCCCATCAGCCGCCGCACCAGCTCGGTCGCCTCGGGCTTGGCGACCTCGTCGCGCCAGATGCGCTCGAGCAGGCCGACGCAGGCGCGCGGCGATCCGATCGTGGCGCGGCCGACGTCCAGTGAGTCGATGACGTGCCGGCCACCCGGCCGACGGCCCTCGACCGCGAGCTGGGTGGCGAGGGCGAAGTCGTGGCCGGCGACGCGGGTGGCGTAGTCGTACATCGGCTGCATCCGGTGCCGCACCCGCAACCCCTCCACGCCCCACTCGGCGAGCTGCTCGTCGACCTCCCGGGGCGAGACCAGGTCGAAGAGCGCGTCGGCGGCGGCGTTGTCGCTGAGGCCGAGCATCATCAGCATCAGGTCGGTGACCGAACAGGTCGCGTCGTGGGTGAACGCCGAGATGCCGTACGGCCCGTAGCTCCGCTCCGCCGCGGTCAGCGTCACCATCGCGCCACCGTCGATCTCGCCGCGGGCGATCCGGTCCGCCACTACCAGCGCCAGCGGGACCTTCGCCACCGACGCCAGCGGCATCGGCCGGTCGACGCCGACCCCGACCTCGTGGCCGGTGTCGATGTCGCGGGCGAGGAACGCGACCCGGACCTGGAGCTCCCGGAAGCGCTCGGCGGTCGCCTCGGCGAGGTCGATCAGGCGCCGGTCGCTGCCGACGAGCGGGCTCATCCGCGCCCTTCCTCGGGTGCGCCGACGCAGGCACCGAGCAGGGCGAGCGCCTGCTCTCGCACAGGACCGGCTGCCAACGGTCCGGGGGGCGGTGGTTGCTCGACCAGCCGGTGGCCGCGTGCCACCTGGTCGACGAAGGGCGACCAGCTCAGTCCGTACGTCACCGCCTCATGCCGTGCGCAGACCAGGCTCGCGCGCCCCGCCATGGTCTCGGCCACCGCGAGCTGGTGCGGGGCGCGGCGCAGGGTGGCGGGGCCGATGCCGGCCCGGTCTGCGAGCCGTCGCAGCCGGCCCGCAGGATCGTCCAGGTCTCGTGGGAGGGCCAGCACCTGCGTACGTTCTCCGCCTCGGCGTGGTCGCAGCGAGCTCAGCGACACCGGCCCTTCGGTGGTCCCGGGAGCGGTGGCCGCGCCCAGCGGGGTGAGCCACGTGGCCGCGTCAGGGTCGCACGCCTCGACCGTCCAGGCGGCCGACTCCGGCGTCTCGTCGTGGTCGCCGTCGCTCGCGAGGCGTACGTCGACGCCTTCGGCCTCCAGCAGCGCGACCAGCCGCGCGAGCGGCGCGGGGTCGCAGCCGGACGGCACCGCGACCACGAAGCTCTCCCGGTCGTGCCGGCGGATGCTCCGCAGCAGATGGTCGGCCTGGTCGAGCAGGTGCCTGGCTCGCGGCAGCAGCGCCGTGCCGGCCGGGGTGAGCGCGATCTGGCGGCGGGTGCGGTCGAGCAGCTCCACCCCGAGCTCCCGCTCGAGAGCACGAAGACGGCGGCTGAGGAGCGGCTGGTCGACACCCAGCTCGAAGGCGGCCTCGGAGACGCTCATCTCGTCCGCGACGGCGGCGAAGCCGCGCAGGTGAAGCAGTAGGTCCACGCGTACAGGATGGCTGATCGGCCCCACCTCGTCCCATGTCGGCGATGCATACGTCCATGCCGGATCGTCCTTGGACGCGCTCGCCGCGGCAGCCTCACGATGCTCGGCATGACCACACCGATCCTCAGCCGCCGCGCCATCCTGGGCGGAGCCGCCACCGCGGTCGCCGTCGCCGCGACCGGAGTCAGCAGCTCGGTGGCGTACGCCACCGACAGCCCCTCGATCGCCGCACTCGAGCAGAAGCACCAGCGTCACCTCGGCGTCTGGGCCAAGAACATGCGGACCGGCCGTGTCATCGAGCACCGTGCCGACGAGCGCTTCCCGATGCTGTCGACCTTCAAGACCCTGCTCGCAGCCTCGATCCTGCGCGATCATCCCGCGCGTACGCTCCAGCAGCGTCTGACCTGGGAGGCGGCCGACGTCGTCGCCAACTCACCTGTCACCTCGCTCACGATGCGCAACGGCCTGACCGTCGCGCAGCTCGCCGAGGCGACGATGACGCGCTCCGACAACACCGCCGCCAACGAGCTGCTCCACCTCATCGGCGGCCCCTCCGGCATCACCAGGTTCGCCCGATCGGTCGGCGACACCGTGACCCGACTGGACCGCTGGGAGCCCGACCTCAACAGCGCGATCCCGGGCGACCCGCGCGACACCACCTCGCCCCGTGCGATCGCGAAGACCTACACCAAGCTGGTGCTCGGCGACGCCCTGGACCGCGCTGACCGGGACCAGCTGCTCACCTGGATGCTGGCCAACCAGTCCACCGTCACGAGGTTCGGCGCCGGGATTCCGGCCGGCTGGCGGCTCGCCGACAAGACCGGCGGTGGTGACTACGCGTCGCGGAACGACGTCGGTGTCACCTGGACCCCCGACGGCGCCCCGATCGTCATCGCCGCCCTCACCCGCTCCGACGACCCCACCGCCGCCCCGCTCGACGTCCCGCTCGCGGACATCGCGGCGACGGTGTGTGGGGAGCTCGGCTGAGTCGGTTGGGATACCCGGTTAACCGGTGAAACCTGCACTTCTCTGGCGTTGCATTGCCAGAGAAGTGCAGGAATACCCTGTTAACCGGGTATTCCTGGGGCTGGTGTGACTAAGCCCCGTACACCGCCTCCGGCACAGGCGCCTGCGCGAGGAGCTTGCGAAGGGCAGGACCGACGTCGGCGGCGTCCCAGCGGGCACCGGCGTCGGCGGAGGGACCGTGAGCCCAGCCGTTCTCGACGGTGATCGTGGGACCGTCGATCTCGATGACCCGGCCGGTGATGTCGCGGGCGTCCCCGGAGGCGAGCCAGGCGACGATGGGGCTGTTGTCCTCGGGCAGTGCCATGGCGGAGGTGTCGAAGGCGCCCTCGGTCATCCGGGTCTTGGCGACCGGCGCGATGGCGTTGACAGTGACGCCGTAGCGGGCCATCTCGGCTGCGGCGACCAGGGTGAGCCCGGCGATCCCGGCCTTGGCGGCCGAGTAGGTGCCCTGCCCGATCGAGCCCTGCAGGCCCGCGCCGGAGGAGGTGTTGATGACCCGCGCATCCCGCTGCCGGCCGGCCTTCGACTCGGCCCGCCAGTACGCGCCCGCGTGCCGCAGCGTCGCGAAGTGACCCTTCAGATGTACCCGGATGACCGCGTCCCACTCATCCTCGGAGGTGTTGACGAGCATCCGGTCGCGTACGAAACCGGCGTTGTTGACGAGGATGTCCAGCCCGCCGTACGTCTCGATGGCCTGTCGCACCATCGCCTCGGCCTCCGCGAAGTCCGCGACATCGGCGGCGTTGGCAACCGCCTCCCCACCGGCGGAGACGATCTCGTCAACGACCTGCGAAGCGGGCGACTCACCGGTGCCCTCGCCCGCCAGCGAGACGCCGAAGTCGTTGACGACCACCTTCGCCCCGTGACGGGCGAGCTCGAGCGCGTGCGCCCGGCCGATGCCTCGCCCCGCTCCGGTGACGATCGCGATCCGGCCTTCGAGCAGTCGAGCCATGGTGGCGTCCCTTTCAAGTCTTGCGTTCAGAAACCAAGCAAGTGCTAGGGTACCAAGCAATCGCTAGGTTAGGAACGGACCATGGGCATCTCCACCGAGATCACCGACGAGCAGATCGCCGTCGTGACGATGAACCACCCTCCGGTCAATGCGCTCCCGGTGAAGGGCTGGTTCGAGGTCGCCGAGGCGATCACGACCGCCGCCGCCGAGGGCGCACGCGTCGTGATCCTGCGCGCCGAGGGCAAGGGCTTCAACGCCGGCGTCGACATCAAGGAGATGCAGCAGATCGAGGGGTTCGAGGGCATCCTCGGCGCCAACCGCGGCTGCTATGCGGCGTTCAAGGCGATCTACGAGTGCCCGGTCCCGGTCATCGCCGCGGTCAACGGCTTCTGCCTCGGCGGAGGCGTCGGACTGGTCGGCAACGCCGACACGATCGTGGCCAGCGACGACGCCTTCTTCGGCGTACCCGAGGTCGACCGCGGAGCCCTCGGCGCCGCCACCCATCTGAGCCGGCTGGTGCCCCAGCACATGCTGCGTACGCTCTATTTCACCGCCCAGACCATCACCGCCCAGCGCCTCCATGAGCTCGGATCGGTCCACCAGGTCGTTGCCCGGGAGGACCTCGACGAGGCCGCCCTGGAGGTCGCGCGACAGATCGCCGCCAAGGACCCGCAGGTCATCCGCGCGGCCAAGGCCGCACTCAACGGCATCGACCCGGTCGACGTGAACGCCTCCTACCGCTTCGAGCAGGGCTTCACCTACGAGCTCAACCTCGCCGGCGTCGCCGACGAGCGCCGCGACGCCTTCGTGAAGGACGGACGATGAGCACCGCACAGACATTTCGTACGCCGCTGACCGAGCTGACCGGGGTCGACCACCCGATCGTCCAGACCGGCATGGGCTGGGTCGCCGGCCCACGCCTCGTCTCCGCCACCGCCAACGCGGGCGCGCTCGGCATCCTGGCCTCGGCCACGATGACCCTCGACGAGCTCGAGAAGGCGATCGTCGAGGTCAAGGGCCGCACCGACAAGCCGTTCGGCGTGAACCTGCGCGCCGACGCTTCGGACGCCCCCGACCGCTGCCGGCTCCTGATCGACCACGGCGTCAAGGTCGCGAGCTTCGCGCTGGCACCCAAACCCGAGCTCATCAGCAAGCTCAAGGAGCACGACATCGTCGTGATGCCCTCGATCGGCGCGGCCAAGCACGCCAAGAAGGTGGCGGGCTGGGGCGCCGACATGGTGATGATCCAAGGCGGTGAGGGCGGCGGCCACACCGGCGCTGTCCCGACCACCCTGCTCCTCCCCAGCGTCCTGGACGCCGTCGACATCCCCGTCGTCGCCGCGGGCGGCTTCTTCGACGGCCGGGGACTCGCCGCGGCTCTGGCCTACGGCGCCGCCGGCATCGGCATGGGCACCCGCTTCCTGCTCACCGCCGACTCGGCCGTCCCGGAGGACGTACGACGGCGCTACCTGTCCTTCGGCCTCGACGGCACCGTCGTGACCACCAAGGCCGACGGGATGCCGCATCGCCTGCTCCGCACCGAGTTCATCGACACGCTCGAGAAGGAGGGCCTCACCGCGAAGCTGCTGCGCACGCTCAAGCGCACCCGGCAGTTCAAGGAGATGTCCGGCCTCCCCTGGCGCACCCTGATCAAGGACGGCCGAAGCATGGTCCACGGCGGCGACCGCACCTGGGCCGAGGTCGTACTCGCCGCCAACACCCCCATGCTGCTCCGCGCCGGCCTCGTCGAGGGCGACACGAACGCCGGGATGCTCTCCAGCGGCCAGGTCGTCGGCCTCCTCGACGACCTCCCCACCTGCGAGGAGCTGGTCGACCGCATCGTCGCCCAGGCCACCGACCGTCTCAAACACCTGGACGCGACCCGCGCCTGAGCCTCAAGGTGGACCCATGGTCATCGAGGTTCGCCCGGCGACGGTGTTCGAGGACGTACGCACTCTCGTCGGACCCAAGCGTCCCGACGCCAGCGTGTGCTGGTGCCTGAGCTACCGGATCCCGTCGAAGCTCAACAACGAGCTGCACGGCCCGGAGCGCGGCGAATATGTCCGCACTCTGCTCGAGGACGGGCCGCTGGGCGTGCTCGCCTACGACGGCGACGAGCCCGTCGGGTGGGCAGCGATCGCACCCCGCGCCGACACGTCCTTCGCCCGCAACCGCAAGATCCCGCACGTCGACGACCTCCCGGTCTGGTCGCTGTGGTGCATCCGGGTCCGCCCCGGCCATCGCGGCAAGGGCATCTCGCACACGCTCATCGAGGGTGCCGTCGACTTCGCGCGCGACCACGGCGCCCCGGCCGTCGAGGCTTACCCCCTCGACAACCAGGGCGCCAAGGTCGACCTGACGATGGCGTACGCCGGGATCCGCAAGAACTTCGAGGCCGCGGGCTTCACCTGGGCCGCCGACACCACGTCGGTCCTCGCCGGCCACCCGCGCGTGCTGATGCGGCGCGACCTGAGATGAGGGCTTGGTTGACCTCGATCGGTAGAGTGTGAGTCGTGAAGAACGAGACGAGCCGCGTACGCATCGCGCTCGTCGCACTTTTCACGCTGATGCTCCCGGCGCTGATGAGCGTCGATCCCGAGCAGGCGCTGCTCACCATCGCCGTCTCGACCGCGCTCGCAGCCGTCGCGGTCGGAGCGCTCCACAACGTCAGCGCGTTCGCGCTGGTCAGGGCCCGTTCGACGGTCCCTCCGGACGTATCCGACGGACCTCACCATCTCGCTGCCCGGGTCACCGACCCGGTGTGCTCCCCGCGCCGCCCGCGCGCTCCTGAGCAGGCCTGACACTCGCCGAACCCGGCGAGCCCGTCAGCCCTACTCACCCATCCCAGGAGCACACCCATGTCCGTTCTCGCCCCGCTGTCGCATGCCCTCGCCGCCGTCCTCGCAGGTGCCCACCACGTCCTCTCGTTCGTCGGCCCCAACGTCAGCTGGCTCCTGGCCATAGCCGCCGTCGTGGTGCTGGTCAGGCTCGTCCTTCTGCCGCTCACGATCCGCGGCGTACGCCACTCCCACGCCGCCGCCAGGGCCCGCCCGCAACTGCAGGCGCTGACCAAGAAGTACGCCAAGAAGAACTCGTCCAAGAGCCCGAGCCAGGCCGATGTGATGGCGATGATGGAGGAGCGGCGCAAGATCAACGAGGAGCACGGCGTACCCCGCTTCGCCATGCTCGCCGCCTTCGCCCAGCTGCCGATCTTCCTGGCGCTCTACCACCTGCTCTCCGACGTCAGCCGGAACGACGCGGTCGGCGCGATGAACGACTCGCTGGTCACCTCCCTCGGAGCGGCAACCTTCCTCGGCACCCCGCTCACCGGCCACGGCTACCTCTCCGGAGACACGACCCACCTGGTCATCACCCTCGGCCTCGCCGCGACCGCCGCGGCGGTCAGCTACCTCAGCCAGCGACTGTGGGTCCTGCCCAACATGGTGCGCGCCGACCTGCCCGAGTCGATGGTGCGGATGCAGGAGCTCATGCCCGTCATCTCCGCCGCCGGCATGCTCCTCGCCGGCAGCAGCGTCCCCCTCGCCCTGCTGGTCTACTGGGTCATCAGCGGCCTGTGGACCGCCGGCCAGGCCGCGGTCATCCACCACTGGTTCCCCACCCCCGGCTCCCCCGCCGCCGCACGCGCCGAGAAACGACACGAGAAGCGAGCTGTGCTCACAGCCGCTCGATGATGGTGACGTTGGCCTGACCGCCGCCCTCGCACATGGTCTGCAGGCCGTAGCGCCCGCCGGTGCGCTCGAGCTCGTTGAGGAGTGTCGTCATCAGCCGGGTGCCGGTGGCGCCGATGGGATGGCCGAGGGCGATGCCGCCGCCGTTGACGTTCACCTTCTCGTGCGGGATGTCGAGCTCCTTCATCCACGCCAGGACGACGCTCGCGAAGGCCTCGTTGCACTCGAACAGGTCGATGTCGTCCACAGTCAGACCCGTCTTTGCCAGGGCGTGACGGGTGGCTTCGATCGGGCCGGTGAGCATCCAGACCGGGTCGTCACCGCGGACCGAGAGGTGATGGATCCGGGCGCGCGGGGTCAGTCCGAAGGTGCGTACGGCCGCCGCCGATGCCACCAACACCGCCGAGGACGCGTCGCAGATCTGCGACGCGACGGCCGCGGTGATCCGTCCTCCGGGAGCGAGCGGTTCCAGGGAGGCCATCTTCTCGAGTGAGGTCTCTCGCGGGCACTGGTCGACGGCGAAATCACCGACCGGCACGATCTCCCGGTCGAACCGCCCCTCGGCGATCGCGGTCTTCGCACGCTGGTGCGAGGCGAGCGCGTACGCCTCCATGTCCTCGCGCGAGATGTCCCACTTCTCCGCGATCATCTCGGCGGAGCGGAACTGGGAGACCTCCTGGTCGCCGTAGCGCTTCACCCAGCCCGGCGACTCGGCGAACGGGGTGGTGTAGCCATATTGCGCCCCCACCAGCATCGCCGCCGAGATCGGGATCGCGGACATGTTCTGCAGCCCACCAGCGACGACCAGATCCTGCGTACCCGACATCACGCCCTGAGCCGCGAAGTGCACCGCCTGCTGCGAGGAGCCGCACTGCCGGTCGATGGTCACGCCGGGTACGTGGTCGGGCAGCCCGGCCACCAGCCACGCGGTCCGTGCGACGTCGCCGGCCTGCCCGCCGATGGTGTCGCAGCAGCCCATGATCACGTCGTCGACGGCTCCCGGGTCGATCCCGGTGCGGTCCACGAGCGCGGCGAGCGAGTGGGCGCCGAGATCGGCCGGGTGGACCTCGGCCAGCGCGCCCCCTCGCTTGCCGACAGGCGTACGAACGGCGTCGACGATGAAAGCCTCAGGCATGTGTGATCCTCTCGATCAGGCGTGCTGGCTGGAGACGGAGACGACCTCGCCGGTCATGTAGGACGAGTAGTCGCTGGCCAGGAAGACCATGACGTTGGCGACCTCCCAGGGCTCGGCCGCGCGGCCGAACGCCTCGCGGCCCTTGAGCTCGACGAGCAGCTCGGGCGAGGTGACCTTCTCCAGGAACGGGTGCATCGCCAGGGACGGCGAGACCGCGTTGACCCGGATCCCGTGCGGCGCGAGGTCGGCGGCGGCCGATCGGGTCAGCGCCATCACCCCGGCCTTGGCGGCGGCGTAGTGCGCCTGCCCCTCCTGGGCCCGCCAGCCGATCACGGAGGCGTTGTTGACGATCACGCCGCGCTTCCCGGCGGCCACGAACCGCTGCCCGACCGCCCGGACGCACCGGAACGTCCCGGTCAGGGTGATGTCGAGAACGCGAGACCACTGCTCGTCGGTCATCTCCAGCACGGACGCGGTCCCGCCGAGGCCGGCGTTGTTGATCATCACGTCGACACCGCCGTACGGCTCCGCAGCGTCGAGCAGCGCCTGGACCTGGTCCTCCTGCGTGACATCGCAGGTCACGGCCGTGATCCGGTCGTCCCCGAACTCCTCGGCGAGAGCATCGCGCGACTCCTTGAGCCGGCGCTCGTGGGTGTCGGAGACGACGACCGCCTTCGCACCCTCCTCGAGCACCTTCCGCACCACCGCCGCCCCGATCCCCGCACCGGCGGCAGCCGTAACGACGACGACCCGTCCGTCCAGGAGCGAGTGGCCGGGGACGTACGCGGGGGCTGGCTGTTCCGGCTTCATGCGCGGGCCTCTCGTGGCAGGCCGAGCACGCGCTCGGCGATGATGTTCCGTTGGATCTCGTCCGAACCGCCGTAGATCGTGTCGGCGCGGGAGAAGAGGTAGAGCGACTGCAGCCGGTCGAGCGCGTAGCCCTCCCCGGTGGTCAGCCCGGCGAGCCCGACGACGTCCATCGCCAGCTCGCCGAGCTCGCGGTGCCACCGCGCCCAGAGCAGCTTGGAGACGCTCGCCTCGGGACCCGAGGAGCCGGAGTCGTACGCAGAGAGGGTCCGCAGCGCGTGCAGCCGGAGCACCTCCAGCCCGACGTGGGCCTGGCTGAGTCGGGCGGCGATGCCGGGGTCATCGATGGTGCCGTTGGCCCGGGCTGCTTCCTCGACCGTCTCGAGCTCGCGCGCGAAGCCGACCTGCTGGCCGATCGTGGAGACCCCGCGCTCGAACCCGAGGGTCGCCATGGCGACCTTCCAGCCGTCGCCGGGCTCACCCACGACCATGTCGGCCGAGGTGACGGCTCCGTCGAAGAAGACCTCGTTGAACTCGGAGGTGCCGGTGAGCTGCTCGATCGGGCGTACGTCGACACCGGGCTGCGCCATCGGGACCAGCAGATAGGACAGCCCGTGATGGCGCGACGACCCGGGTTCGGTCCGGCACACCACGAAGCACCAGTCGGACAGGTGGGCGTTGGAGGTCCAGACCTTCTGCCCGTCCACCACCCACTGGGATCCGTCCAGCCGCGCGCGGGTCCGCACCCCGGCCAGGTCGGACCCGGCGCCGGGCTCGGAGTAGCCCTGGCACCACAGCTCCTCCACGGCCACGATCTTCGGCAGGAACCGCTCCTTCTGAGCGGACGTTCCGTGGGCGATCAAGGTGGGGCCGAGCAGCTCCTCGCCGAGGTGGTTGATCCGGACCGGGGCGTCGGCCCGGGCGTACTCCTCGTGGAAGATCACCTGCTGGAACAGCGGCAGTCCGCGCCCGCCGTGCTCCTCGGGCCAGCCCAGACACGTCCACCCGTGTGACGCCAGGTAGCGGTTCCACGCCAGCCGCCCGTCGTACGACTCGTGGTCGCGGCCGTTCCCGCCGGTGCCGCGCAGCGCGGCCCACTCGCCGACCAGATTGTCGGCCAGCCACTCGCGCACCTCGGCACGGAACACCTCGTCCTCGGCGGAGTAGGTCAGGTCCATGCCGGACAACCTACCAAACCAAGCACTTGTTTGGTAGCGTCTGCGACATGAGCGCCACTCCAACCGAGACCAGTGTCGTGACGTACGAGACCCACGGACCCGTCGCGGTGGTGCGGCTGAACCGCCCCGAATACCGCAACGCCCAGAACTCGAAGGTGACCTACGCGCTCGACGAGGCGTTCACCCGAGCGACCAACGATGACGAGATCAAGGTCATCGTCCTCGGCGGCAACGGCAAGCACTTCTGCGCCGGCCACGACATCGGCACCCCGGGCCGCGACATCGACGAGAGCTTCGAGCGCAAGGCCGTGATGTGGTGGGACCACGTCGGCAAGGAGGGCGTCGACTCCCGCTTCGCGCGCGAGTCCGAGGTCTACCTCGGCATGTGCCGCCGCTGGCGCGAGCTGCCGAAGCCGACGATCGCGATGGTGCAGGGCGCCTGCATCGCCGGCGGCCTGATGCTCGCCTGGTCCTGCGACTTCATCGTCGCCTCCGACGACGCCTTCTTCTCCGACCCGGTGGTCAAGATGGGCATCCCGGGGGTCGAGTACTTCGCCCACCCGTGGGTCACCAACCCCCGCGCCGCCAAGGAGATGCTCTTCACCGGCGACCGCTTCTCCGCCGAGCAGGCCGAGCGCTGGGGCATGGTCAACCATGTCGTACGCCGCGACGACCTCGAGACCGAGACGCTCGCCCTCGCCGGGCGGATCGCCGAGATGCCGCGCCTGGGGCTGGCGCTGGCGAAGAAGGCGGTCAACCAGGCCGAGGACCTGATGGGGATGCGCGCCGGGATGGACTCGGTCTTCGGCCTCCACCACGCCGCCCACGCCCACAACGCCGAGGTCGGCAAGGACTCGCTCGCGGGGATGAACGCGAGGTCGATGAAGTCGTGAACCTCGAAAACAGCGTGCTGCGACCGGCGAGCACCGCTGTAACACGTCGTTCGTGGGACTACTCGCCCTATCAGAACGACCGGATAGACCTACGAACAACGTGTTACAGCGACCGAGGAGCCCGATGAGCACGCTCGAGTTCACCGAAGCCGAGGAAACGTTCCGCCTTGAGGCGCGCGAGTGGCTCGCCGCCAACAACCCCGGCCGGCTGCCATCGATGGACACCGCCGAGGGCGCCGCGGCCCACCGGGAGTGGGAGCGCACCCTGGCCTCCGGTCGGTGGTCGGTGGTCGCCTGGCCGGAGGCGTACGGCGGTCGCGACGCGTCGCTGCCCGAGTGGGTCATCTTCGAGGAGGAGTACTACCTCGCCGGCGCCCCGACGAGGATCAGCCAGAACGGCATCTCGCTGCTCGCACCGATCATCTTCGGCCACGGGACCGACGCCCAGAAGGAGCGCTACCTGCGCGACATGACCGACGGCACGCTCGTCTGGGCGCAGGCATGGTCAGAGCCGGAGGCGGGGTCCGACCTGGCTTCGCTCCGTGCGTCCGCGACGCAGGTCGAGGGCGGTTGGAGGCTCAACGGCCAGAAGACCTGGAGCAGCCGCGCGCCCTTCGCTGACCGCGGCTTCGGCCTCTTCCGCTCGGATCCTTCCGCCGAGCGGCACCGGGGCCTGACGTACTTCCTCTTTCCGCTCGACGCCGACGGCGTCACGGTCCGTCCGATCGACCAGCTCGACGGCACTCCCGGGTTCGCGGAGATCTTCTTCGACGACGTCTTCGTGCCAGACGATGACGTGCTCGGCGGGGTCGGCGACGGCTGGAAGGTCGCGATGTCGACCGCGGGCAACGAGCGTGGCCTCTCCCTGCGGTCGCCCGGGCGGTTCATGGCGGCGGCGGAGCGGTTGATCTCGTTGTACGCCGACGCCCCGCAGCCCCATGCCAACGACCGGGTAGTCGACGCCTGGATCCGTGCCGAGGCCTACCGCCTCTACACCTGGGACACCGTGACGCGGGTCGAGGCCGGCGGCTCGGTCGGCGCGGAAGGTTCGGTCAACAAGCTCTTTTGGTCCGAGCTCGACGTGGACCTTCACGAGACCGCGCTTGACCTTCTCGGCCCGGATGCGGAACTACCTTCGCCCTGGTCGGACGGCTATCTGTTCTCACTCGGTGGTCCGATCTACGCCGGCACCAACCAGATTCAGCGCAACATCGTCGCCGAGCGGCTCTTGGGCCTCCCCCGGCTCGGCTAGCGAACTGTTGCTCAGACGAGTGGCGTACGTGAAGGAATCACCCCTGCACACCGGGCGGGGTATGGCACCATCCGTGCTGCACCCGGACCTACCGGGCTCGGGCACACACTCGGAGCAACGCCTTCATGAGAGTCACCCCCACGCGCCTTCTCGGCGTGCTTGCGGGCTTGGTACTGGTGGCCGGCACAGCCGGTTCCACGCCGGCGGCGACCTGGCAGATAGGCACCAACCAGCAAACCGCGAAGTCGCTGGACACGACAGTCACTGTGTCGGCCAGGGTTCCGTCGACAGTCACGCTCAGCAATGCGACATGGACCACCGTCCCGGTCGACCTGACGTGGTCGACGACGGCTGATCGGCTCGAGTTCACCCACAGCCTGGTGGAACTGCGGGTTGAACAGACCCGAGGCAGCGGACCGACGGTCACATCCGCCCAGGTCTCCGCACCGGCTGGAGCCGGTACGACGCGGATCAACGTGGACATGATGTCCAACCGTGGCCCGGCGCCGACGCTCAGTGGGAAGTACGAGGTCTTTCTGGAGGTCGCCCGTGTGAGGGCGCACTTCGACGAGGGCGCGGCGGCGTACGACGACTTCACCTTCGGCAACGTCAAGCTCGGATCCTTCAGCGTGAAGACCAAGACCCAGGTCGCGCTCGAGAGTGCCGCCACGACCAGGACCACCATCCGGTTCTCCGGGTCTCTCCGGGCGCCCGGAGAGAACGGCAATACCCAGGCCGTCCCTGGAGAGGTCCTTCGGATCTACTTCGACCCCGCCGGCACCAGGTCCAAGGCGTTGCAGCGCAGCATCTACGTGTCGGCAGGCGGAACCTTCGATCTCATCGTTCCCCGGAAGGGCAAGGGGACCTGGTCGTTTGCCTTCGCCGGATCCACGAACTGGGCGGCGTCGTCCGCGAGCAAGGCGGTGGCAAGTTGAGAACCCCCCGCATCCTCAGTGCTCTCGTCGTACTCGCCCTCGCCGCGGGCGTTGGCCTCGTCTCGATATCCCAGGACCGCGCCAAGGCAACCCCTGTCATCAACGAGGTCACCCGGGAGTTCACGGACGGCGACGCCGTCGTGACGGCGAGGATCCGCGTCCAGGACGCGACCGCCAACGCTCGCGACTGGTGGAACGCGACGGAGGAGAGCGTCGTCGTCGACGTGCACTACGAGCACAACGGCACTGCCATCCGGTTCGTGGATGAGACAGGCAAGCGGCCGATGATCTCGATCGCCCGAGTGGGCGAGTCGTCGACTCTCTCGGACTGGACACTGGCCTCCGTCAACAGCAGCCGTACACGCGCCCGTGGCGCGCTCTTCAACACCGACGGCCGATTTTCCCTCACCTTGGACCAGCACGTCGTCATCACCAAGGACGGGCAGGAGCACGAGATCCGTCTCGACGCACCTCAGGCGATCGAGTTCGGGCTCAAGCGTGACGTACGTATGGAGATGAACGTCGCTCCGAGAATCGCTCCGTCAGGAAAGACCGTGAAGGTCTCCGGCTCGATCACGGCTACCGATGACGGATCCGGCTACGCGCCAGCGGCCGACCGCGCTGTTGACATCTACCTCGACCCCACCGGCTCCGAGGCGAAGCGCAAGATCGCGACAGTGACCTCCTCGTCCACAGGCGCCTTCTCCACGAGCTTCACGGCGACGTCGAGCGGCGTCGTCAGCGCGGAGTACGCCGGTTCGGCGGCCGAGATCGCGGCCACCTTGGCCGAGGACATCCGCGTGCACACGGGCACGGGCTATCGGGAGAAGACCGTCGCGATCAAGGTCGGAGAGGGCAGTGTCAGAGCCCGTGTGTTCACGCCGAGCAGCGTCACCGTAGGCACCAAGCCGGTAGCCCTGCCCATCGATGTCGAGTACATCGGCGGCTGGAACTGGGAGCAGCTGTCCGGCACTGTCGGGATGTCCTTCTCACCGGCCAAGGTGGGCTTCGGTGACACCTTCGGCCCGAGCCTCATCCACACCATCGACAAGTACACCGCCCGGGGAACGATCTGGATCGACGGCATGGCTCCGCCGGGGACCTATGCGATCAGCCTCAACGGCACTGCAGTCGGCTCCATCACCGTGAAGAAGGTGACGGCGACCAGCGTTCGGGCGACTCCCCCGGCTTCGACCACGAGCGTCCGGCACCAGATCGGCGGCACGGTCAAAGCGGTCAACCTCGCCTCAGCCACCTGGGCTCCCGCCTGGCGGCCGGTCGCCGGCCTGGGCGTGAAGCTCTACTTCGATCCGGCCGGAACGACAGGGCCGCAATACCGAGCGACCGTGAAGACAAACACGTCGGGGGCCTATTCCTACTCTGCCGCCGTCACCGCGCCTGGCCGTTGGGTCGCCCGCTATCCCGGGTCGGCCTCATACGCCCCGTCCGAGGCGCTGACGACCACGAGGCAGGCGACCTTGGCGAGGATCAACGCGTCCGCCAAGACGCCCGTACGCGGCACACGGGTCACCTTCACCGGCGACCTGAAGGCCGTCAAAAAGACCTCGTTAGGCCCGCGCTGGCGGCCTCTCGCACGGGCAACGGTGAAGATCTACTTCGACCCGGCGGGCGCAGCCGGTCCCGTGCTGAAGCGCACGCTCACCACCACCTCGACCGGGACGTACCGCACGTCGATCCAGGTGAAGGCCAAGGGGTACTGGATCGTCAAGTACGCCGGAACGACGAGATACGCACCAGCTTCACACCGCGTTCTCGTCGATCCTCGCTGACAACGCCGTTGGAGCGCCGCCTGCAATCGCAGGCGGCGCTCCGTCCTTTTCGGACACCTCCTCGACGACCAAGCATTTGCTTGGTAGCCTCGCAATGCAGCGATCACACAAGGAGGGGCACATGCGTTTCGGACGTACGCCGGAACAGACGGCGTTCGCGGACGCCCTCGACGATCTGCTGGGGGCCGCCGACACTCCGGGGGCAGCACGTTCGTGGGCTGATGGCGACCCTGCACTCGGGCTGTCGTTGTGGCAGCGCCTTGCGGAACTGGGGGTCGCGGGATTGCTCGTGCCCGAGGAGTATGACGGGTCAGGTGCGTCCCCCGTCGACCTCACTGTCGCCTTCGAGCGGCTTGGCTATCACGGGGCTCCTGGCCCCTGGGTCGAGTCCGTCGCCGTCCTTCCGGGGCTGCTGACACAGGCCGACGAGGCCAAGGTGCTCGCTGGGATCGCCTCGGGCGAGAACGTCGCCACGCTCGCGGTCCAGCCGATGACGCCCAGGGCGCTCGATGCGGACGTCGCCGACCACGCTTTCACGCTCACGACTACCTCCGCGCTGTACCGCGCTGAGCCTGGTGACCGATATGAATCCGTCGACTCGACACGACACGTCTTCGACCTCACTCCAACCGAGCAGATCGCTACCGTCGACGCAGGTCAGTCCCTGGATCTCGGAACGCTGGCCTGCAGCGCCCAGCTCCTCGGAGCCGGCAGAAGGATGCTCCAGGACACCGTCGCGTACGCCCAACAACGCCACCAGTTCGGCAAGCCGATCGGCGGCCAGCAGGCGGTCAAGCACCTGCTCGCCGATGTCCGCGTCGCCCTGGACTTCGCCGCCCCGCTGGTGCACAACGCGAGCCTGACCCTCGCCCCGCGAGACGTCTCTGCGGCCAAGGTCGCAGCCGGTGACGCTGCCTACTTGGCCTCGCGCACCGCGCTTCAGGTCCATGGCGCGATCGGCTATACCCGCGAGTTCGACCTGAGCCTGTGGATCCTGAAGGTGCGCGCGCTGGTCGGTGCCTGGGGCACCCCGGCCGAGCATCGTGCGCGGATCCTCGAGTCGCTGGTGGAGGACCGATGAGGTTCGCGCTCACCGAGGAGCAGACCGACCTGGTCGCGACCGTGCACACGCTGATCGCCAAGCGGGCCGCGTCGATGGATCTGCGGGCGGCGATCAGCACGCCCGAGGGCTACGACACCACCCTGTGGCAGACACTGAGCGAGCAGATCGGGGTGACCGCGCTGGCGGTGCCCGAGGCGTACGGCGGTGTCGGCTGCTCCTACATCGAGGCGCATCTCGTCCTCGAGGAGCTCGGCGCCACGCTCACGCCCTCGCCGTTCGTCGGCGCTCTGCTGGCGACCCAGGTCCTGACCGCCGCCGACACCACGCGGGCCGGTGAGCTGCTGGATCGGATCGCGGGCGGAGCCACGGCCGCGGTCGCCGCTCCTGGGTCCGATCTCGTCATCGACGCGACCGGCGCTGAGATCCTGCTCGTGCTGCGCGGCGACCGGGTCCACGCGGTGGAACCTTCGGCGGCCACCGTCACCCCGACCCCGGCTCTGGACCCGACCTGGAGGTTCGCGACGGTCACGATCGACGACCTCCCGGATGAATCCGTGGGCACGGTCGACCCGGCGTACGTCACCACCGTCGGCGCCACCATGATGACCGCCCTCCAGGCGGGGGCGGCGCGCGAGGCGCTGGAGCGTACGGTCGCCTATCTCAAGGAGCGCCACCAGTTCGGCCGTCCGCTCGGCTCCTTCCAGGCGCTCAAGCACCGCTGCGCCGACCTGCTGGTCCAGGTCGAGACCGCGCGGACGATGAGCTGGGCAGCGGCCTGGGAACTGACTCAGGCAACACCTGACGAACGCCTCATCCGCGCCGCCAAGACCTGGTGCTCCGATGCGTTCTCGCAGGTCGCGGCCGAGATGATCCAGCTCCACGGCGGGGTCGCGATCACCTGGGAGCACGACGCCCACCTCTACTTCAAGCGCGCCCACGCCACCGCCCAGCTCTTCCGAGGAGACACGTGAACAAGACCCTCCCCCTCACCGAGGTCGCCAGCAAGCTCGAGTCCGGGATGACCATCGGAATCGGCGGCTGGGGCTCGCGGCGCAAGCCGATGGCGCTGGTCAAGGAGATCCTCCGCAGCGACATCACCGACCTGACCGTGGTCGCGTTCGGAGGCCCCGACGTGGGCCTGCTCGCACGTGCCGGGAGGATCCGCAAGCTGGTCTACGGCTTCGTCAGCCTCGACTCGATCCCGCTCGACCCGAACTTCACCCGCGCCCGCGAGCGAGGCGAGATCCCTGAGACGAGCGAGTACGACGAGGGGATGTTCGTCGCCGGCCTTCGCGCCGGGGCGAACCGGCTCTCGTTCCAGCCCATCCGGGCAGGCCTCGGCAGCGACGTGATGGCGATGAACCCCGACCTCAAGACGGTGAAGTCGCCCTACGACGACGAGGAGTACGTCGCCGTCCCCGGCCTCCGCCTCGACGTCTCGCTCATCCATCTCAACCGCGCCGACGCGGCCGGCAACGGGCAGTACCTCGGGCCCGACCCCTACTTCGACGACCTCTTCGCGATGGCGGCCGACACCACGATCATGTCGGTCGAGCAGATCGTCTCCACCGACGACCTGACCGCCAAGGCCCCGCCGCAGACGCTCCTGGTCCCGCGGATCTTCGTCAACCACGTCGTCGAGGCCCCCGGCGGCGCCCACTTCACCACCTGCGAGCCCGACTACGGCCGCGACGAAGAGTTCCAGAAGACGTACGTCGCCGCAGCCAAGTCGGATTCCGACAGTGACTGGACCGAGTTCGAGGAGCGTTACCTGTGACCCTGCAGACGATCAGCCGAGCAGACATCTGCGTAGCCGCCGTCTCGGACGCCTTCAAGGGCTCCGGCGAGGTGCTCGCCCACGCCGTCGGGATCGTCCCGGCCATCGGCGTACGCCTGGCCAAGGCCACCCACACCCCCGAGCTCGCGCTCAGCGACGGTGAGGCGTTCATGATGGCCGAGGCTCCGCCCCTGCTGAAGACCGCGGCGGCCGGCGGCACCCCGGAGGCCTGGGTCCCGTTCCGCAGCATCTTCGACATCGTCGCGAGCGGCCGCCGGCACTCGATGATGGGCGCCAGCCAGATCGACCGCCACGGCAACCAGAACATCTCCTCGATCGGCGACTGGCGGCAGCCGAAACGCCAGCTGATCGGCGTACGCGGCGCTCCCGGCAACACCGTCAACCACCGTGTCGACTACTGGGTCGCCAAGCACTCCGCCCGGATCTTCGTCGACCGCGTCGACGTCGCCAGCGGCGTCGGCAACGACCGCGCCACCGGCACCGCCGGGCGCTTCCACGATCTCGGCGTCATCGTCACCAACCTCGCCGTCTTCGGCTACGACGAGCAGGGCCTGATCAAGGTCGCCTCGATCCACCCCGGCGTCACCCCCGAGGAGCTTCAGGAGGCCACCGGCTTCCCGATCGACGCCACCGACGCGCCCCTCACCCGCGAGCCCACCCCGGACGAGCTGAAGATCATCGAGGCAGAAGACCCCAAGGGCCTCCGCTTCAAAGAGGTCCCGTAGTCCGTTGGTCGAGCCGGGTTCGTGAGGAACTAACGAACCCGTGTCGAGACCAACACGGTCCCCTCAGCGCTCGATGGGACCGTGTTGGTCTCGACACGCCTCCGCCTAGCGGCCCCGGCGGCTCGACCAGCGGAGTTCAGGCGAGGATGCCGGCGTGGAGCAGCTTCAGATACTGCTCCGCGAGGGTCTCGGGAGTGTGGCGGCCGCCGGGGCGATACCAGGAGACGGTGGACCAGACGCCGTCACGGATGAACCGGTAGGTCAGCGCAGGGTCGAGGGAGGCGTGGAAGGCGCCCGAGGCCTGGCCGGCCTCGATGACCCGGATCCACAGCGCCTCGTTGTCGCGCGAGCGCTCGGCGACGAACTCGAAGCCCTCGACGGTCGCCAGGAAGGACGCCTCGTTCTGGTAGAGCGCGACGGCGAGCCGCTCGTTGTGGATCGTCCGGAACGACTCGGCGATCAGTCCGTCCAGGTCGGCCTGCGGGTCGACCCCGCTCTCGACGATCTCGGTGAACCGCGCGTTGAGCCCGTCGAGGAACCCCGAGAGCAGCTCTGTCAGCATCGCTTCCTTGGACCGGAAGTGGTGGTAGAGCGAGCCGGACAGGATCCCGGCGGCGTCTGCGATGTCGCGTACGGTCGTCTGGGCGAAGCCCTTGGTCGCGAACATCTCGGCAGCCAGCGTGAGCAGCTCGGCTCGCCGCGACGACCCCGACGCCGTCCCCCGCCTTCTCGGCGCAACCCCCGTGTCAGTCATGGACGAAGCCTACCAAACAAGCAGTTGCTCAACTACGCTAGCGAGGGTGACCCCGCGCACGATCCCCGCCCTGATCGAGAAGGCCAAGCAGACCTACGCCGACCACCCGGCGATCGTCGACGGCCCCACGACGCTCACCTACGCCGAGCTCGCCGAGGCAGCGGACAGAGCCGCGCGCGCCTTCCTGGCCAGCGGCGTACGCAGCGGCGACCGCGTCGCCATCTGGGCGCCCAACCGCTGGGAGTTCCCGGTCGCGGTTCTCGGCGCGCAGACGATCGGGGCGGCCGTGGTGCCGCTCAACACCCGCTACCGGGGCCATGAGGCGCGCGAGATCCTGGAGCGCTCCCGCGCCACGGCGCTGATCACCGTCAACGGCTTCCTCGGCACCGACTACGTCCAGATGCTCCACGACGCCGGCCCGCTCCCGGAGCACCTGCTCACCATCGTCGACCTCGCCAACGGCTGGGAGGACTTCCTCGCCAAGGGCGCGGAGATCCCCGACCAGCGGCTCGAGGGCGCCAAGGCGTCGGTCACCCCCGACACCCTCGCCGACCTGCTGTTCACCTCCGGCACCACCGGGAAGCCGAAGGGCGTGATGAGCGCCCAGCGGCAGACGATCGGCGTCGCCGACGTCTGGGCGCGCGGCGCCGAGCTCACCACGCGCGACCGCTACGCCATCGTCAACCCGTTCTTCCACGGGTTCGGCTACAAGGCGGGGTTCATCGCGGCATTCACCTCGGGCGCGACGGTCTACCCGATCGCGACCTACGACCCGAGCCAGGCGCTGAAGCTGATCCAGGACGAGCGGATCACGGTCCTCCCCGGCGCCCCCACGATCTTCACCACGCTCATCAACCACCCCGACCTGAAGGCGTACGACCTCTCCTCACTGCGCTTCGCGATCGCCGGCGCCGCGAGCGTCCCGGAGAGCCTCTTCGCCGACATGCGCGACCTCCTCGGGATCGACGAGGTCAAGGGCGCGTACGGCCTCACCGAGTGCTTGGTCGCCACCACCACCCGTCCCGGCGAAGATCCCGCGCACGTGGCCAAGGTGGTCGGGCCTGCGGTCGAGGGTCTGGAGATCCGCACCGTCACCGCGGCCGGCGACGACGCGGAGCCGGGTGAGGACGGCGAGGTCTGGATCCGCGGCGACAACGTCATGCTCGGCTATTTCGAGAACCCCGAGGCGACCGCCGAGGCGATCGACGAGGACGGCTGGCTCCACACCGGCGACGTCGGCTTCCTCGACGAGCACGGCTGCCTGAAGATCACCGACCGGATCAAGGACATGTTCACCGTCGGTGGCTTCAACGTCTATCCAGCCGAGGTAGAGAACACCCTCGCCGGCCACCCCGGCATCGTCGAGGCCGCGGTCATCGGCGTCCCCGACGCCCGTCTCGGTCAGGTGGGCAAGGCCTTCGTCGTCGTACGCGACGACCTGAGCGCCGATTCGATCGCGACCTGGCTCAAGGACCGCCTCGCCAACTACAAGCAGCCGAGGGCGTACGTCCTGGTCGACAGCCTTCCGCGCAACGCGAGCGGCAAGGTCCTGAAGACGGACCTGCGCGACACCTCGATATAGGTGAGACACCCCACCCCGCGGGGGTATAGGTTTCCTCAGCCCGTTCTTTACTTCCCCCACGGAGGCTTTCGATGCCCCGACGCGCCAAGATCGCGTCCATCTCCGGCACCACCCTCATTCTCGGCGCGGCCGCAGTGGCGATCCCCCTGACGCTGAACTCCGCCACCGCCGAACCGACCACGTCCGGCCCGCTGGCCGCGTTCGAGGCCGCGAACAGGGAGCCGTCCACCCTCCCCGCCGGTTCGGTGAAGTCTCACGTCGAGGAGATCGCACTGACCACCTCGACCGGCAAGGCGACCGAGCACGCGACGAAGGTCGACAAGCCCCGCACCAACGTCATTAAGAGCGAACCACAGGACCTCACCGGCTTCGGTGTCGTCGGCGTGACCTGGTCCGGCGCCATCGCCGACGACGTACGCCCCGAGATCCGCACCCTGAAGGACGACGTGTGGTCGTCGTGGAGCCCGATGGTGGTCGACACCGAGGACCACGGTCCGGACGCCGGCACGGCGGAGGCGAAGGGTGTCCGCCCGGGCACCGACGAGTTCTTGGCCGGGCACGTCGACCAGGTGCAGACCCGGATCATCGTCCCTGACGCTGCCGAGATCCCCGGCGACCTCGAGCTCGCGGTGATCGAGCCGGCCAAGCCCGAGGACACGGTCTCCGAGCTTCCCGAGATCGAGACCGACAAGGACAAGCCCCGGGCGACCAACGTCCACAAGGGCAGCAAGGACTCCGACCTCAACCTGGTCGCGTCCACCTACACCTCGAGCCCGACGATCTACAGCCGTGCGCAGTGGGGCGCCGACGAGACGCTCCGCGAGCAGACGGCCCCGAGCTACCGCACGATCCACGGCGGTTTCGTCCACCACACCGCGGGCACCAACGCCTACACCGAGACCGATGTGCCCAGCATCATCCAGGGCATCTACGAGTTCCACGTGACCACCCGCGGCTACCGCGACGTCGGCTACAACTTCTTCGTCGACAAGTTCGGCCGCATCTGGGAGGGCCGCCACGGCGGCGTCGCGCTGCCGGTCGAGGGCGCCCACACCAGCGGCTACAACTACGACAGCTTCGGTGCTTCGGCGCTCGGCTGCTTCGACACGGTCGCGGCCGGCTGTCCTGACGACGCCGGCTCGACGCAGAACCAGCCCACGGACGCGATGATCCAGGCGTACGGCTCTCTCTACGCCTGGAAGCTCTCGCTCCACGGCGTCACCGCGAACGCCACCAACGTGTCGCTGACCAAGACCGACGGCACCAAGACGGTCTTCCCGCACGCGATCAACGGCCACCGCGACGCGGGCACCACCGTCTGCCCGGGCGCGAACCTCCAAGCCAAGCTCCCCGCCATCCGTACGCTCGCCGCGAGCCTCCAGAAGAGCTGGAGCGGCCGCGACCTGGAGTCCCACATCGCCGGCACGAGCCACTCCGACTTCGTGGCGCGACGGGCGTCCGACGGCCGGATCTTCACGCTGCGTACGGGCGGGTTCGCCGGGTTCAACTCGACCAAGACGTCCACGACGGTCGGCAGCACCGTGCGCGAGGCCGTCGTCACCCCGGACATCACCGGCGACGGCAAGGCCGACCTGATCCAGGTCCGCACCGACGGCTCGGCCGGCATCCGCAAGGGCCGCGGCGACGGCACCTTCGCGGCGGTCTTCAAGAACCTCGGCAAGAGCACGTTCTACGGGGTCTCCAAGATCACCGCGACCGGCAACATCGGCGGCACCTCGGCCAACGACCTGGTCGGCAAGAACGCGAAGGGCTACCTGGTCCGCTACACCGGCAACGGCGCCGGCGGGTTCACCCGGGCCGGCACGACGCGCTCGCTGAGCGGCTTCGACAAGCTCGCCGCGACCGGCGACGTCAACAAGGACCGCAAGCGCGACCTGATCGGCCGCAAGTCCGGGGCACTCTACTACTTCAAGGGATCCGGCAGCGGTACGTTCGGCTCGCCGATCAAGCTCGCGACCCAGAGCCCGTCCTGGTCCTCGCTGGCCCAGATCAGCGGCTACGGCGACTTCACCGGCGACGGCCGCGGCGACCTGATCGGCCGCGACTCGTCCAACCGCGGCTGGATCTACCCGGCCTCGGGCTCGGGCTTCGGCAAGCCGTTGGGGCCGTACGCGGACATCAACCGCACCGTCGTCGGAGCGGTCAACCTCGTCGGCAACAGCCTCCCGGACCTGGTGATGAAGTCCGGCTCGACGCTCTACGTCAAGCCGAACAGCGGTCGGGTCAGCCTGGCCGCGCCGGTCGACAGCGGCATCACCCTGACGAGCGCCACCGCACTGATGAACGCCGGTGACTGGAACCGCGACGGCAAGGGCGACTTCCTGGCGAAGATGTCCGACGGCTCCGTCCGCCTCTACCGGGGCTACGGCACCGGCAAGTTCACCAGCCCCGTCACGATCGCGACCGGCCTCGGCACGGTCAGCGTCATCGACGCGGTCGGCGACGTCACCGGCGACGGCTACCCGGACCTGATGGGCCGCACCTCTGGCGGCACGATCAAGCTGTGGCCGGGCAAGGGCTCGACCAAGGTCGGCGCCTCGATCACCATGAAGTCCTCGGCCTCGGGCACCCGCCTGATCGGCGTCGGGCGCTGGAACAGCAGCAACACCCCCGACGTGCTCTTCGTCAACGGCACCAGCACCGTCGTCCACGAGAGCAACGGTCCCGGCGGCCTGGTCTCCACGCAGACCCTGTCGATCAACCTGTCCGACTATGACGCGGTGCTCGGCGTACGCGATCTGCGGGCCGGCTCGGGCGGCGACCTGATCGTGCGGTCGGGCAGCTACATCTACGCGCTGGAGCGCAACAGCACCGGCACCGGCGTGACCCGCACGTATCTGGGTGCACTGTCGGGCTACAACCTGCTGGGCTGACTCACGCCGAGAGTCGGCGCTCCTGGTTGACCCGGAGCGCCTTCTCGGCGAGGTCGGAGCCGGCGGAGGCGTACAGGTTCAGGACGGCGTGGGCGCCGCGCTTCTTGAGCTCGTCGCGCTCCTCGGGGCGCAGGGCGATGGCGGCCACGGTGCCGCTGAAGCCGAGCTTCTGGAGCAGATCCATGGCGAGCAGGTTGTCGCCGTGGAAGGGCATGGTGAGGACAACCAGCTCCATGCCGGTGCCCTTCTTGACCCGCTCCCAGAAGTCCTGGTCGGTGGCGTCGGCCTCGACCACGTCGAAGCCCTCCTCCTTGAGCGAGTCGGCCCGCAGCGAGTCGTGCTCGACCGCCAGGACGCGGTAGCCCTGGGTGTCACGCAGCTCCTCGTAGGTCGTACGCCCCACCCGGCCCATCCCGACCACCAGTGCCTTGGCGTCACCGAGGTTGATCGGCCTGTCCGCCTCCTGGAGCCGGTCGGGCCTCCGCTCCGGCAGCATCCGGTTGAGCATGTTGATGAGCTTCGCGGCGTACGCGTTGAAGACGGCGGCCACCAGGAACGAGAGTGCCGTCGCGACCGCGAGCACGGTCTGCCACTGGGCCGACGCCAGTCCACTTGCGGAGGCGATGACGATCACGATCAGCCCGAACTCGGAGTAGTTGGTAAGCGTGAACGAGGCCAGCGTCGCGGTGCGGTAGCGCAGCCCCATGATCGCGAAGATCACGACGTACGCAGCGGCCTGGAGCGGCAGCAGGATCTGCAGCGCAGTGGCCAGCGCCAGGTCCTCGAGCGAGGGCACCCCGGTCAGCCCGATGCTCAGGAAGAACGCGATGAGCAGGAGCTCCTTGGTGCTGAACAGCAGCTTGGCCAGCGCCGGCGCCTTGGCATGCGACCCGAGGAGTACGCCGACCACCAGCGCCCCGAGGTCGCCCTTGAGCCCCACCGCCTCGAAGAGCCAGTAGCCCGGCACGAGCGCGATCGCCAGGCCGAAGAGGGCGGTCAGCTCGGCGGAGGTGATCCGGTCCCAGATCCGGTGGGCGAGCCAGGCACCCGGGAGGAGCAGCACCAGCGCGAACACCCACGGGGAGGGCCAGTGGCCCTTGGAGATGGTCAGGAACGCCACCGCGACGATGTCCTGCATGATCAGCACACCGATCGCGATCCGGCCGTAGAGGGTGTTGTTGTCGTGGCGCTCCTCGAGCACCTTGATCGCGAAGACGGTCGAAGAGAAGGAGAGGACGAAGGCGATCAGCGCCATCTCGCCCAGGTCGGCGTCGGCGAGGAGCGCGAACCCGAGCGGCGCGATGCCGGCCAGCAGCCCGACCCCGATGATGACGCTGAAACCCAGGTGGGCGAAGGTGCTCAGCCACACGTCGGGCCGGAGCAGCGATCTCACGTCGAGCTTGAGGCCGATGCCGAACAGGAGCAGCGTGACGCCGAGATCGGCCAGCGTGTGCAGCCCCGCCATCTCACCGACGCCGGCGGCGTGCAGCCCGAACCCGGCGGCCAGGAAGCCGACCAGGGGCGGGAGTTTCAGGAACATCGCGACCAGCCCCGCTCCGAGTGCGACGAGCAGATAGAGCGCGGTCAGCGTCATATTGGACTTCCCCCAGGTTGAAACTCGACGTTCCGACACGCGTACGATACCGCGTGATACCACTTCGGGTTACAGTGGGTCCATGGCTATGACTCTGCGACTCAGCGAGGCCGACGACCGGCTGCTGACCGACCGTGCCAGGACGGAGAACCGGTCGAAGCAGGAGATCGCCCGCGAGGCCATCCGCGCCTACCTCAACGATCACGAGCGGCGCATCGAGGATCTCGAGGACGATCTCGCCCTCGCGCGCTACTCCCTGCGCCGCGAGCTCGGCGAGGTCAGCTACACCCCGCATGCCGAGGCCCGCCGCGCCCTCGGTCTCGACCGCCCGCTCAGCGAGTGACCTATCAGGTCGTCTGGGCCGACGAGGCGTTGCAGTCGGCCGAGGCGTACGTCGACGACGACCCCATCGGCCTGATCCAGGTCTTCGACACCGTCGACACCCTGACCGAGACCCCGCGCGACGTCGGCGCCTACGCCTGGGGCAAGGACCGCTACCGCCTCCGCGTCGGCCGCTACCGCATCGTCTACGTGGTCGAGGAGCGCCGCATCACCGTCGCCGTCATCCACCTGGGTCGCCGCAGCGTCTGATCCCCCGCTGGTCGACGGCCAAGCGGCTGTGTAACACGTCGTTCGTAGGACTACTCGCCCTATCTGGTAGGCTCGGTCACGAGGGTTCGGGCATCGTCGAGGCCGTGGGTGACGGCGTCAGCACGGTGAAGGTGGGAGACC